>JAQIBG010000259.1 GCA_027859175.1 Planctomycetota bacterium
GCCACGTCGCTGCCGGTGAAGGTTCCGGTATCGAGGCCGAGGGTTGCCGTGGCCGAGGACGCGCCAACGATAATGCTCCGCGAGCCGCCGAAACTGACGCTTTCCAGCGCCAATCGGTCGCCGTCCATCACCACCGACATCTTGCTTGAGCCAGTAAACTCGGCATCAACCAAGGCCTGGAGGTGGTCTGCCAATGCCTGAGTGGTGTAATCACCAGCGGCCAGCTGCAGGCTGACGCTGGTCCCACCCGCCGACAAGCTCAACTGATCGTTGACCCCGTCACTGATCGTCACCAAACCACCACTGGTCTGCACGTCTTGATAGGTACTGACCGCAGCACGGCTCGCAGCCTGCGTAATCTCAATAGCGAAGGGATTGCTGACATCGGTTTTGGTACTGACGGTAGCAAAGCTGACGCCGGGATCACTGCTGACCCCCGAATTGTTGAATATATTACGCACCGCATCGGGATCAGACGCCAACACGCCATCCAGCTTGCCCTCGTCTACCTGCAGCGTGCCATCTTGACGATCCAGGGTGATGCCGATCGCCGACAGGGTGTTCTTGCCGTCGAGGCCTGGCACCGCCTGGGTCAGCTCCCGAATCATCCGATTCATGCCCTGGCGCAGATCGGAGTCGCCGATCAGCAGGCCGGCATCATTGGTAGCGGGGTCGTAACTCGTGGTCAGATTGAGGAATTCGATCGCCGCATTCATGCTCTCCACAAAGGTCATGATGCGTTCTTTGACCGGCTCGGTTTCCTGGCCAACGCTGATCGTGACCCTGCTTGCCGTTTCGTGCAGATCGAGGGTCACGCCCGGCACCACACCAGAGACTTGGTTGGTTGCACTCTCGATAGTCAAACTACCCGAGGTGCCCAGGGTGATTTCGGCATTCGCAGCTGCGGTCAGTTCGGTGAGCGCGAGCCCGCCCTGATCAAACAGATCACTCAGGGCCATAGCCCCGGTCGCACTCACGCTGATCGTGTTGTCCTTACCGGTATCCTGCCCCTGCAACACCAGACGGTACGGATTTGCACCGCCGTCATTGATCACATAGGCACTGACACCGGCATCGGCCTGATTGATCGCTGCCGCGATATCATCAAGACTCGAATCGCTGGCGCCCATCGACACCGTGACCTGCTGACCGTTACCAACCTGCAAGGTGATGTCGCCAGCGCCAATATCACTCGTGCTGCTGGCCTGCCCCTCGGTTGCCAGTTCGTGCGCTTCCGCCAACTGATCGACCGAAAAGGTCACACTGCCACTCTGCGCGCTTGAAGAGGCGGTGCCGGTGACGGCCGCCTCATTGCTGGAGCTGAGACTCCGCCCTTCATACAGGCTGTCGCGCGACAGTTCACCCAAGTCGAGCTTGGCCGAGAGCAGGCGAAGGTTGTAGCTGCGCACGAGTTCGAGTCGCGCCTCGGCCTCAACCTTGCGCGCTTCCAACTGACGTGCACGACCCCGGCCCAAATCGACCAAGGAGTCGATCAGTTCACCCGTGGGGATCCCGGAGATCAGGCCGTCAACGCCATTGACCATGAAACTGCTCTCCCGTGATTACGAAGCTCCAGCGCTCAGAACGTCTGAACACTCGCGCACAACCTGAACGCTCAGGCTCTACGCACACAGCGTGCCGCTCAGGCTTGGTTGTCGAACAACAGGCCCACGACTTCAGAGATGCGAGCCCGCATCTCAAGCACATCCTGAGCAGGGATCTGCTTGATCACCTCCTCGGTATGCGCGTCGCGGATTTCCACGAACACGTCTTCGGTGCCTTCAAACACCTGAAAGTGGAGATTACGGCCACTGGCCGCCTCTACCACCTGCTGCATTTGCGCCACTGCGCTCGCCACATCCTCAGCCGCCACCGGCGAGGGCGGGGCGTCCAGATGCTGCTCACGTGCGGCGTCTGCCTGCAGGTGTTGGTCTTGTGCGGTTTGTTTAGGGCGCGCCAGGTCACCGACCTGGGTCGCTACGTTATTGCCGATTGGGTCCATGGTCATGACCTCCGGGTGCCCTGACATAAGGGCGTAATCGAAGTATCGGCACTAGACTGAGGCGCTTTAGCCTTTCTTTGGGAATCTGAATGTCGCCATAGGTTATTATGAGAATGTCACTTAGGGCATGATGGCGACCGGTCCTGGGTCCTGGTACGCGCCTGGCGGCGCTTGGGTTGTGGGGACAGCCTCTCCGTCACGGCCGGCAATAGCCCTCCAGGCCCCACGCCCAAAGTCCGATCTCCCCCAGCCTAGGATCCAAGCGCCGCTAGGCGCGTACCAGGACCCAGGACCCATACCCCCGATCAACCACACAAATCCTGGCCACAACCCCACCTAGACGAAAAGCCAAAACCAGAAACCGGCAACCGAGAACCCGACCAAGAAAGTGCTCAAGCGTGCAGGGCAGATGCCGTTACTGGATCTGAACCCAGGTGGTCTGGGTCAGGTGGCACGGACGCCACCGCCTTACAAACAACCTCCACGGACGAGGAGAAG
>JAQIBG010000280.1 GCA_027859175.1 Planctomycetota bacterium
CGCCACGATCCCCGCCCGCATGGGCCTGTAGCTCAATGGTTAGAGCAGGCGACTCATAATCGCTTGGTTGCAGGTTCGAGTCCTGCCGGGCCCATTGTCAGCAAAAGGGGTTACGCCGAGAGGCGTGGCCCCTTTTGCTGTAGTGCAACTTCCGACTGTTGCTGTGCTCACTTTGCGCTTCATCGCTCCGCTCTGTCGGCGTCAGACCATGTTCAGAGCTATTCTAGCCATGTTCATTCAGGCACAGCGGATCGCAGCCAATCGTCAGGCTTAAGTAGGCGTAGCTGACCCTGGTCCTCAAGAAGCCACTCCTTGTGAACCGACCACATAGCTACTCCATTGTTGCGTGAGAACAATTCAACCTTCGACATCTCATCCGCCGTCGCAGCATCTGGAACATCTCCGTAGCCGGGATAAAATCGCGACCAGCCAAAGAACACCATTAATTTATTAACGCTCACCGCTTTAACGACTTCACCCTCGATGACTCGGTACTTCAGGCCCCCTTCGAGTGCCTCAAGATCATGAATCACCACCGCGCTGGCGAGGTCAAGATGGGCAAATGCTCCCCCAATTTGTTCCCCTATTTCGCTCTTCTCTATCTCTGATAACTGACCATCAACAGTGATGACCGTAGCAATCACCGAGCCGTCCTCAGCTGCTAAGAACGTATCGCCCGGAGACCACAGCTTGACCCGAGCGCCCCCGGCCACCCCGTTTCCCCTCAAGGTTAATATGCTCTCCAGAATGCTACGAGCCTGGTCTGCAAATGGGTCCGACCCGACAGGGGGACATATCCACTGAAGGCGCACTCGAAATGGAATGGCCACGCCACCGACTGAAGCACCGTTAACAATTACATGCCTTGCGTCAGGCACCGAAACCACCGTCACCACCGGAGTCTCCACTGCGCGCAGTTGGAGTGAAGCCGTCACGGTCAATAAAAGAATACATAGATAACGCATAGCAATGTCCCCAGGAGACCCCGACCAATTGTGTCATCAAATGGTCCGCCTCGCCGCTTTTGGCTAGGGCATTATCGGCGTTTTTCGCGGATGGGCCATGCCTGAGGTGACACGCAGATCCATACCATTTGGAGCCAGCTTGGGACAGGCACATTGGTTAGCCAGCTTGGGACAGGCACATTTCACAACTGCAACGTTACCCAATTCAGCCGCTAGTTCCACCAGGGATGGGTCGCATACTTGTGTTGACAGTGCGGGATCAACTCGACCCATCCGGCGTGAGGGCAGCGTGTTATTGCCGGCGCAGCGCGAAAAACTGCACCATGTCGCCTTGGCCAGCCGGCAGGTTGGTGGTGACGCTGACTTTGGCGCGGCCGCTAAAGTTGTCGCCGGGGGTGCACACGAGGCGGTATTTTTGCCCGGCTTCAATTTCTTCGACCACGATGGTGAGAGCGGGGTCATCACTGCTTGTTGCAAGGATCGCAAACGATGGCGCCGAGCCTGCGGTTAATTCGAGGCTCTGGGGGCTGCGGTCTGCACCACGCCAACTCAGCACCCGGCGGTTCCAGCGCACTGGTCGCGCATCGGGAACCGTAATAGTAAGCGTGGTGGTGGTTTCGTTTGTGCCGCTGCGCATGCGAACAGTAAGTGTTTCGGTGCGTTCATGAGCGCCTGGTTTGGCGCGGATGGCAATGGTGAGTGTGCCGTTATCACCAGCAGACCAATCGGCGTGGTCAAAGTCACCGGCTGCGCATCCGCAGGAGCGATCAACTACATGCAATTGGGTGGCCGCATCTGTCACCACAAAAGGAAAGCTGGCGGCATAGCTGCCGTCGTCACCGGCAGTGGCGGTATGCACGGTGTGCGTCCACGTCACAGCGGCGAACAGAGGCGCCACACACAGCGCGAGCAAGCAGGCACGCCAAGCTTGAACCAGCATCACGGTTGGCGCTGACGGCCTTCAATCTTGAGCTGCCAGGTTTCGGCCCAGCGGCGCCACTCATCAGTGGGCCCGCGGTCAACGAGCACGGCAAGGTGCTCAGTGGTGGATTCATCAACGAGGTTATTACGGCACTGAATGATCGCGATGGCCTGATGCGCTGCCAGATGACCGGGGCGCACTTCCAGGGCTGCCTGGGCCGCCTCGAGGGCTTCTGCATGCTTGAAACCGCGCTCCAGGGTAACTGCCAGATTGACGCGCGGGTCAGGATGACCGGGCATCAGCTTGCGCGCCCACTCAAATTCGGTGGCGGCCTCGTAGAGCCGCCCCTCGCTTAGCAGAATCACGCCGAGATCGTTGTGCGCCGGACCGTGGTAGAGATCGGCATCAAGTGCCTGGCGCAACAGGTCGGCAGCATCATCAAAGTCACCAGAATCGCGCTGGGCGCGAGACTGCTGATACAACTCTTGGGCACGCGGGATGTCGCGCTGAACCATGCCCTGATCGCTGTAAGAGCCACGTGCTTGACTGCTGCCGCAGCCGAGCAGCGCCACGCAGAGCGCTAAGATTACAAAGCCAAGTGGAGCACGCATGGCGATGGTTCTAGGGCCGCGCAGACGCCGGCCAACCGACTTTTGCCGATTCAAGGCGGCGATGCAGCGACCCTGGCCTGATTGATTCAGCGCTAGTGCCCTCTATTGGAGAGCGAGGTAAGGAGCCGCTAACAAGACGGTTACATCGTAGCGATCATCTTCACTGCGGCGATCGTGTGTTAGTTGCAGTTCGCTGAGGCGCCACGGGTTGGGCTCACCGCGCCAGGCTTGGAAGAAACTTCCCAACTCATGCACTTGCAGGGCGCGCAGGCGCAGTTGAACGCGTTGCACCTGCACCTGACTATCAGGGATTTGGCGGTCATCACGATGCTGCAGGCCAACAAAGCGGTCTTCACCGACACCGGCCCGGCGCAGGGCGCGATGCACCGAGCCAACCAGGTCTTCATCGGGGCGTCGTGCGCTTGGCACGGCATCGCGTACCGAACTGAGTTGATGGAGCTCAGCAATGGCCGCAGCCGTCTGCTGCAGGCCGGTAACGGCCGCCTGACGCTCCGCTGCGGCCGCTGCGGCGTGAGCCTGGGCCCACACCAAGGCCAGCACGGCAAGCATTGCTGCCACGGCAATCAGCAGCCATTGCGAGCGGCTCATTCCTGGGTCTCCGGCTCAAACGCGAGCAGGAAACTGGCTGCCCCGTCGGCAACACGCGGCAGGTCGAGCGGCCTGGCACGCCACGCGCCCAGCGGGGTGTTGAGCTCAGCCAAAGCGGCGGCCAGGGTTTGCCCGGCTTCTGGATCGGGCACGCGGCCGCGAATCACCAAATGCCCGGGGTCGAGCCCGATGGTGTCTACCTGCACACGTAGCGATGGCGGCCAGGCCGCGAACAGCGTTTCCAGCACCGGCAGCAGGTCTTGCTCTGGGCCCCCGGTTTGCGCAGCTTGCCGCGCGCGCCGCACCTCTTGCTGCAGGCGCAGGGCCGGCGGTAGGCGTTGCGCGCCCACCTGTTGCGGGACCGCCTCATTGGCTAAAGCGGCGGCCTGGGTCCGGGCGTGGCTGGCAACCGCGTGCTGATCACGTGCTCGCAGCAAACCACCCACTACCAATAGCACTGCGGCCAGCACCAGGGCACTCACGCTCACAATGCAGCGGCCATTGCGCCGGGCCCGATGCTGCGTCGGCTCAAAGGCGCCATGTAAGAGCTCAAGTCGCTCAACCACCTCGGGGTCAACCCCCTGCTCAAGCAAATGCGCTGGTAGGTCTGCTGGCCGTGCGCTGGTGGGGGCATCAAGCTGCGCTAAGCCAGAGCGCAACTGGGTACTCGCTACACCAACCAAAAGGTGACGGCCATCGGCGAGCGCGGCACCAGCAACCTGCAATTCATCAACCGGCACCGGCAGCACGGCTTCAAAGCGATAACGTCGTGCGCGTTCGCTCAGGCGCGCGTCGGATGCGGTCAGCAAGGCCCAGTAGCACTCATTGCCAGGGATGGCCAGCACACCACTCATTGCGGCAACTCCAGGCGCACCGTGCGCCCCCCTACCTGAAGTTCCACGGCGCCGGCCTCAACGCTGGTAACCGTGTAGCGCCCAGATTTTTCGCCTTCGGCGAGATACTGGAGCCGTCCGTTTTTCTCCGTTTCAAGCACGGCCACGGGTTTGCCGCCGCGTTCAGCGATGGCAATCAGACTGGCGGTAATCGGTGGCGGCGGTGCAACCGGTTCGGCAACGGGCGCCACCTCGTGCAGCGGCTGATACAAACGAACGCGCCAACTGCGCGCATCAACGCCTGGCCCGGTCCTGGCCTCTGGGGCTACGTCGGTCAGAACCGCGTCAACGGATGCCGGCGCCACCGCAGGACGCAGCAGCACCCAGGCAGCAGCACATGCAATCACCACAGCAGCCGGCAGTAGAGCGGGCAGCAGGGCGGCAATCTGAGAGCGCGAATCAGTAGACGACCGCATGGCGTTGCAGCGTTACGACTTCATCTCCATTGCCAGCACAGATCACCCACCAGCGGCGTTCCTGCCCCGCAAGCTCAATGCGAATCAGAGCCTGCCAGCGGTCGGTGCTGGTCACCAAACGCATGCCCTGGCGTGATGCCAAGTCGGGCGGCAGGCTTGGTACTTCACCGGCATCACGCGTGGCGATGAGGCCTGGCAGGAGCCCGTCACGGCGGCGTTGTCGTAACACCGCCTCAATCAGTTTGGGGTCGGCAGTGCGCACATTTAACCGCCCATCGCCGTGCGCGGTGATCATCACGGCGGCTGCTGGTCCTGCCTGCGCATCAGCGAGGGATGGTGCAGACCCCGTAGATGCAGACCCCTGCATGCTGGCTTGTGGGTCATCGTCGCCCACTGCCCAGTGTTCAGCTTCATCGGTGGTAGCGGCAGGAAACCGCGTGAAATTGGCCGGGATCACGAGTTGCTCCAGCATTGGGTCTGGCCCTTTCTCGGATGGCACGGCGGCGCGCCACGGCTCTGGCAACTGCTGTCGCAGTGGCGCGGCCGTCGCTTGGCCCATCGGTACTGCGGCTAAGCAATCCCACACTTCAATGCTCACTCGAATCGAACCACTCGGAGCTTCGCACACCTGGTTGAATATCACTGAACCAGCCGCTGGGTCTTCGCTGGGCGTCCACATCGTGGCGCCCGAATGCTGACACCACGCGCGCAATATAGACTCAGCGTCAGCCCGTATCGCCTCGTGGGTGAGGTCGCTCTGCGCCAGCACCGCAGTGGCAATGACATGACGGCGCGCCTGCATGCCCAAAGCGGCCGTGGTCAACACCACGGTCAAGGCGGCCAACACCATCACCAAGGCCACGCCGTGCTGCCTCACCATGCTGCGCTCCAGATCAAGTGCTGGGCTTCGTTTTGCTGCCACCACAAGCTGCCGCCCTCATCGGCCTGGAAGCGCCCTGGGTGTGCGTCTACCCACACCGTGCGTTGGCTTGCATCTGGCTCGGCCCCCTCGCGTCGCCACACCGTGCCCTCGGGATCAATGCGCCAGGTAACGCTTGCTGCCCCGCGTTGCTGCAGGCGATGCAGCGTACGGAGCTGGAGTTCGAGGCCGTCTTCACTGACTACGCGGGTTGCGCCGAGGCGACAGTCATCGCGCAGCAAGCGCAGCGCGGCCTGTTGGGCCTGCCACGGGCCAAGGTGCTGACTTGCGGCCTGCGCAGCACGCGCGCCAATACGCAACCACGTGGCGGTGGCTACGGCCACCATGCTCAACAACGCGAGCGCAGCGAGCAGTTCAATCAGGGTCAAGCCACGCCGCAAGATCATGGCGTATCCGGCACCGGTGCGGCGGGCGTTGCGTTGTCTGCTGGCGTACTGAGCGACACCAGTAAGCGCGGCATGCGAGCCAGAACACGCTCTGGTTGAGCGGCGGTGTCGATCACGCGACAGGCCAGCCATTGCGTGCTCAGGGGCTCTTGTTCCGGTTCGGCGGCATCGTCGTCAGCTGTATCGTCGGTTACGGCTGGGCCCTGGCCCGTGGTTACCTCAATGCGCCAACCCTGGGGCGCGGTTAACTCGCTGCCGTCGCGCGCCATGAGCAGGGCCGCTTGATCGAGGCCGGCAATATACTCAAGCGCGGCAACACGATCTTTGTGGCGTGGGGTTTCGGCGATGCTGCGCAATACCGGTGCTGCTGCCGCGGCCAATACCGCTAACAAGGCCGCCGCCGCCAACACTTCCACCAGCGTTAGACCACGAACTCCTGGTTTGATGAGCGCGCTAATCGTCATCCACCCACTGCCCACTCAGCCCGAATACGCGAACGCGCTGCTGAACATCACCCGATCGCAGGATCAGTGCCAAATCAGGACCACGCCCGGCACCATCGATCGTGAACTGTGACACGCGTTCACCGGTAAAGTCGCGCAGGTGCATCGCGAGGCCGCTTGGCGCTGCCCACAGCACAGCTGTAGGCGCGTTCTCGGCATGCCAACCACGCGCATCGACGCGTACCGTAATCGCGCTACTTGTGCTGCGAGCCTGCTCGCGCAAACGAGCATCAAGCTGGGCCAATTGCCGCGCGGCTCGCACCGTTGGCGCCACCTGTGATCGCGCAGCCAACCGCGGCACCAAAACCGCAGCCACCATGCCAAGAATTGCCACCACCAGCAGCACCTCGAGCAAGGTTAGGCCTCGGCGGCTGGTCATGCCCTTACTCCGCGCCAAGCGCTGCCGAACTGATGTCGGCATTTTCGCTTTCGCCGCCAGGTTGGCCGTCAGCGCCGTAGGTTATGATTTCAAACGGAACCCCGGCCGGGCCGGGCACCACGTAGAGATAGGGCTTACCCCATGGGTCCTGCAGCTTAGACGCCTCCAAGTAGTAGCTGGCATCGGCCGCCGCGCTCAAGGCCTGCAGTCCTTCGCTCGATGAAGGCAAACGCTTTTGCTCCATCTGGAAGAGTTCAACCGCGCCAACCAATTGCCCGATCTGGGTTCTGGCAATTTCATGGCGCGCTTTGCCGAATTTGCCCGACAAGCCCACCGTGAGCGTGGCGGCGAGCAATCCAAGGATCACCACCACCGCCAGCACCTCAATCAGGGTCATACCATTGCTACGCATCTGCATCTCCGTTACTGGCTATACCAGATCACCCATCGCCACCAAGGGCAGCACGGCGGCTAATACCACCGCGCCAATCACCGTGGCAAGTACTACGATTGCGGCTGGTTCAAGCACCGCGCCAAGTCGTTCAATCGAACGCGTTGCGGCGCGCTCATAGCGTTCGGCTACGCGGCCCAACATGCTCGCTAGCTCGCCAGCTTGTTCACCCACCCGCAGCAACTGCGCAAACTCGGCGTCGAGCAGGGCGCTGCGTTCAACCACGGCTGATAAATCTTCACCGCGCCGCACCGCTTCGCCGGCTTCGGTCAACACTTCGCGCAAGGCTTGCGAACCGGCGGTATCGGCTGCCACGTCAAGCGCCTCGGCCAGTGGCACGCCGCTATGCAGAAGCTGCCCCAATACCGATGCCAAGCGCGCAACCCGGGCCCGAGACTGGGCCCGGGCAAACAGGTTGCCATGCACCAATGCGCCAATGCGGCCCTGGGCCGGTACTCGCCTGGCCCACGCGCGCAGGGCGAGGCCTCCGCTTACCCCCACCACAACAATCAGTGGCCACCACAGCGTCAGCCCTTGCCCCACCGTCACCAGCACCGTGGTGGGCAGCGGCGCTGGAATATTGGCGTCTGCCAGCATGGTCAGCAACTGTGGCAAGGTGCTCCTGCTGATAAACGCAACCACCACCAGTGCCGCAACGGTAAGCAAGCCCGGATAGGCTAACGCCATCAATAACTTATGGCCCAAGGCGGCACCGCGTTGGTGAAAGCCACCCAAATCAGCAAGAATTTGCGGCAGTTCACCGGCGGCTTGGCCAGCTGCGAGCATCGCTACGTCGAGCCGGTCGAACCAATCAGGGTGTTCCGAGGCGGCCTGATGGAACGATTCGCCATGCCGCAGTGAATCGCGTAGCGCACGCAGCATACGTCGTTCGGCGCGACCACGCGCTGGTGAAGCAGCAAGGCTGCCAACGGCCTGCTCGAGCGGTAGCCCGGCCTGCAATAGTGCCGCTAGGGCCTCGCATAAATCAGCACGAATCGGGCGGCGCGATTGCCGACGCCGGCCTTGCAGCCAGGTGGAGATCGGTCGTAATAATGGTGGCACCGCTCGGGTGGCACCGAGTTGGTCAATCCGCTCGACTTCCCAGCCAGCACGACGCAACGACGCGCGCACCGCATAGGCTGTGTCGCCACTAATTTCACCGACCCGAACACGCCCAGTGGCACGTTCCACCGCACGATAGCGGAAGTGGCTGGGGGCCTGATCGTTCATCGCCAGCTCGTCAGCCATGCACCACTCGTTCAACTTCAACGGCAGTGGTTCTGCCACTTTCCATTAAGGCCTGCCCAGCCTGGGCCAGCGTTTGCATGCCAGCCGCCAGGGCATGGCTGCGCAGTTCTTCAAGGCTTGAGCCGCGCGCGATGAGAGCTCGCAAACCGTCATCAACCGCCAGCAATTCAAACACGCCGGTTCGGCCTTTAAAGCCAGTGCTGTTGCATAAATCACAACCCGCGCCCGTGCACTCGCTGCATACCTGGCGCACCAATCGCTGCGCCAGTACCACCGACAAGGATGCCGCCACCAGATACGGCTCCACACCGAGGTCGATCAGTCGTGTAACGGCGCTCACTGCGTCGTTGGTGTGCAGTGTGGAAAAAACCAGGTGACCGGTCAATGACGACTGAATCGCAACGCGCGCCGTTTCCGCATCGCGGATCTCACCAACCAGAATGACGTCGGGGTCTTGCCGCAAAATGTGCCGCAGCCCGTTGGCGAAGGTCACGCCCTTACGGGTATTGACCTGCGATTGACTGATCGGCAGGCCCAGCGTGTCTAACTCATATTCGATCGGATCTTCAATCGTCATGATGTTGCGTTCACGGCTGTCGAGTTCGCGCAAGGTGCCGTAGAGCGTGGTGGTTTTACCCGATCCGGTTGGCCCAGTGACCAGCACAATACCGGATGATCGACGCGCAGCAGCGAGGTAACGATCAGCAACCGCCTGCGGCATGCCGAGATCAGCAAATACCTGCAATTGCGCGCGCGCATCAAGCAGGCGCAATACCACGCGTTCACCATGTGGCGTTGGCATGGTGCTAATGCGCACGTCTACCGCGCGCGTACCAATGGTTACGGTGGTGCGGCCATCCTGCGGTACCAAGCGTTCGGCTACGTCCATGCGGCCCTGCACCTTGATGCGGCTCACCAAAGGGCGCAATAATTGCACCGGTACGGTGCGCCCTTCGTCGAGCACGCCGTCAACACGATGGCGGATCACGACCACGTCTACCAGCGGCTGGATATGCAAGTCAGAGGCGCCCAGTTGCACGGCGCGAAACAGCAGCGAGTCAACCAAACGTACCACCGGTGCCTTGCCACTGGTGGCCAGTAAATCACGTTCGGCGGCGCCAAGAAGGCGATCAATTTCAGCGTCGTCAACCGCCGCCACCGCGCGCACTTCGGCTGTGGCATCGGCTGCCTCATCATGACCAGCGCGTTGCTCGTAGGCTTCATCGATGGCTCGCGCCAACAGTTCACCATCGGCTTCCACAACGGCTATGCGCCGCCCCAGGCACACGCCCAAATTATGCACGGCGTTGGCATCTGCGGTGGGTGAGCGCAGGATGGTTTCTACCTCATCCACCACCCCCTGCGATAACACACCGTGCTCGCGGGCAAATTCATGCGGCACTGCCGCAAGAAACTCCGCGCTAGCTTGGGCTGGGTCAGGTTTCACAGCGCCTGAGGTCATCTTACTCGATGAATTGGGCCTCAAGATCGGGCCACCCGTCGTCAATTTCTGCAGTGCGTGTGTGGTCGGCCGATAAGTGACGCAAATCGGCGAAATCGGGGTGCCGGAGCACGTTGACGCGGATGAAGACAAAGAAGCGAGACTCTTCTTCACTGGTGGTCTGCTTGCGAAATAGCATGCCCAAAATCGGAATGCGTGCGATCCATGGGATACCGCGATGCCCCATGGCCTTGCGGGTAGAATGCAAGCCGCCCAGGGCAATGACGTGACCATCAGGAACCGTGGCAACGCTTGAGAAGGTGTCGGCGCGGCGCGGCGGCGGCAGCACGGCGCCATCACCAGTTTCGATGCTTTGCCCGATGAAGGCACTTTGACTCACGGTATAGGTCAAGGTCACTTGATCGGCGGCGCCGATTTGCGGGGTGACGGTAACCTGGGTGCCTGCGTCAGAGGTGCCGCCGAATCCGGTGATCGCGGCGCTTTGATTACTGTTGGTGGCGGAAACGGGCTGCTGCTCCACGCCATCAATCTGGGCTTCGGCAGCGTTGTCGATCACCACGCGCGAACTCACCACATTGCGACCTTCGCTGACCACCTCGAGCGCCTGGAAGGCCACCGCCCAGTCACCGGGATTGATCACCAAGCCGCCGAGGCCGCTAAAGTCATCGAGTGCACGCGTGGCTGTGCCCACATTGTTGGGCGTAGTGATGCCAAACATTGAGGCCACATTGCCTTCAATTGAACCAGATGCAGTTTCGGCGGCGAGTTCAACGCCAAGCGAAATGCTTTCAGACTCTGACAGACTCACCAAGGTGATCTCTAACTCCACCTGTGGCTGCCGTATATCGAGGCGATTGATGATGTCTTCCAGTTGGTCGAGAATGCGCGGCGAACCGAAGGCAATCAGGGTGTTGGTTAACTCATCGGTGCTGAGAACCACGTCTTCACCCGCCTCATTTTCAGCGCGCAGGCCCTGTTCGTTGCTCGTGCGCCGCGGGCGGCTGCGCGCAATGCGCCCCTCGGGTGGGGTAATGCCCGGCATCGCGCCTTCGTCTGAGTTGGCGGGCGCGTGTGGCTTATCGGGCACACCTTGTTCATTATTGTTGGCCTGCCCTTCGGCGCCCTCGTCCATCGACACCTCGGTTACCCCGCCGGTGATCAACTCATTGAGGACACCAACCAAGTCGCCAACCGCGCGATGCTTGATCTGGTACTGGCGCATGGTGCGCCGGGCCGTGGCCGGGGCCTTGTCGAGATCATCCAGAATCATGCGCACGCGGTCGTGCTGGGCTTCGGTGGCCGTTACCACTAACGAACCGGTCAAGTGGTCGCGTACGATTTTAACACGATCGCCACCAGCCTCGTTCGAGAGGATCTGCTCTACGAGGCCCGCCACGTCTTCGGGAGAAAAATAGCGTGGCCGATAGCTATTGGTGATGGCAGGTTCGCTGTGGTCGAGCTGGGTGATGAGATCAATTAAGGCGTCTATGCGCTCACTCGGTGCGATGATCAGTAGGCGGCGCGCATCAGGCGTCAGTTGAATTTCAACGGGGCTTTGACGGCCAGACACCCGGGCCCCGGCACTCCAGGCGGCAGTAGCTGCGCTCTGCAGTTTTTGCGGGGTGGCAAATTTGGGCTGAAACTGGCGAAAGGCTGGTTGGAGCCCCTTCTGGTCGAGCAATTCCAAAATCTGGATCGCTTCGAGGACCTTACCCGTGGTGCCAGCAATCACTACGCGATCGTTATCACGACCCAGCGTGCGGGCCTGGCCGCTTTGCCCGAGCATGTTGCTCAGGGCCTGCACCGCTGTTTCCGGCGGCAGATGCTCAAGGTCAAACAGCACCGTGAGGTAACCGGGGCGCGGCGTGATGGTGCCGATCTCCTCGGCGAGGATGGCCCGGCTGAGCGCCGCTGCCTCGTTTATCGCCACCACGTGGTAGAGCGCCGGTTTGCCGGCCACCACGGTGGTGAAGCCTTGCCCCAGCAGCACTTGGTTAAACACCGACCAGAGCTCGTCTTGCGTGTAGCGCTCGCGCAGATCAAGGCGCACCTGGCCGCGCAAGCGCTGCGGGTTGTACTCCACCGATACACCCGCCAGCTCGCCAACCATGTCAACCAGCCGGCCAAGCTCCACTTGCGGCGGCAAAGTGAGCGAAACCGCGCCATCATCCGCCTCAACGGCGGTGACCCACGGAGCCCAGCACAGGGCAGCAACACACAAACTGATCAGTCTGATCATGATCCGCTGAATGCTTAGTAAGGGACAGCCGACACAAGCAAGAAGGGGCCACAATCGACCAGCATTTCACGGCCGGCAAGTGCGACTACCCATGGGATCGACATTCGTGAGTAAGTGTCACCGCTCATCTAGATTTGACCCACTAACGCTCATCGAGAATTGACCCACCGGGTCCATTTCGACCTGGGTCAATCCCCCTGGTCGCTCAATCTGGCCTGACCCAGCAACTGTGGATGGGCGGTGAGCATGCTGACGGTGGTTCAATCCATGGATATCAAAGACCAGCACCGCTCTGGGCACAGCATTCGTGCCATCGAGCGTGAAACCGGGTACTCCCGTAACACGATTCGGCGCGTTCTTCGCGGCGTGTCAACGCTCACCCAAACCTGACCCTTTTGTGCCCATCCTGCAACGTCTGGACATCGAACTCCAAACCTGGCTCGACGTCATGCTTGCCGGCGGCCGATTCATCGGCGCCGCCATCGGATCAGCCGCAGCCCGCGCCGCCGAGGCAACCCGACGCGGTGTGAAATGGATCCGCAACACGCTACCGGAACTCTTCGCCGGCCGACCACCGCCCGCACCAGCCTCCGGCTGACGCCAACACCACTCCACACCAGACCGAACACCAACGCCCGCGAAGCGGGCGCGCAAGCCGTGGACCACCGTCACAAAACCACCGACGGCCACCACCAAATGTGTAATCAGCCCCGACCAAAAGGCCGGGGTTCATGCGTTCGCGAGGCAGCAACGGGACAGCGATCACGGCCTACTGGCCGATCTTTCCATTACGGGCCTGTCCAGTTATTTTGCACCACCATACATCGAGGCCACCACCACCAGCGGCGTAACCTGGGGCTACCCCGATTTTAGCAAAGATCCCAGTCGCCCCTGGCACACCGGCTTCGGCAAAAACCCGGTTCTCGATCGGCCCACCAGCCTCGCCAACGACGACATCTTTGACCAAACCAACCTCAGTCGGCCCTGGACAAGTTTTTACCTACACACCGTCACCAAGCACAGCCAACGCATCATAGCGGGCGACAGCGCCGCCTGGCATCTCTACGCAGACCGCGCCAACGCGCGTTTCAGCAATGCCGCCAACACCGGACCAGCCACCACCGCAAACAATGCCGCCACGGCCACGGCCACGGCCACGGCCACGGCCAACAGATGAAAGAGCACCCCCGCCGCTATCAACCCTCAACTGGCGTTCTACCTCAACCGAGGGCCTCTGCGAGATGGACAACATGGCCCTCATGCCCAACTGCCACCGTCGCCGCGTGATGCTGCACCAACATCACGGGAGCAAGCCGCGTACCAAGCCAGATGCGCTGTGGTGCCCAGTACGTCATCTCAGATCAGAGTTGCCATACCTCCGTTCGAGGGGCCTGATACGCTGGTGCCGTGGATGCTTATGCCCCCCCGCGCCATCGCCTCGCCGTGCTGCGCTTAGTGTTGCCGCCGCTGCTGGCGATTGCGCTGTTTGCAGCCGCAATTCAGTGGCTGATTATTCCCGCCACCACCGAAGCCCTGATGGAGCGCAAGCGCGAAACCTTGCGCGCTATCGTCGCCTCTGCGATCAGCCTATGTGAACGCTATCACGTGGCCGAACTCTCGGGCAGCATCGACCGCGACCAGGCGCAAGCCCTGGCCGCCACCGATCTCCGCGCGCTCCGCTACGGCGAAGTCAACAAAGACTACCTGTGGGTCATCGACAGCACCGCACACATGATCGCGCACCCCTACCGTGCTGACCTTGAAGGTCGCGATCTTTCAACCTATGCCGACCCAGACGGCGTACGACTCTTCGCCGCCAGTGCGGAACTCGTTGCCGCATCGGGCGAGGGATTCCTCAGCTATCGCTGGCAGTGGCAAGACGAGACCACCCGCATTGAGCCTAAATTATCATATGTGCGCGGATTCACGCCTTGGAACTGGGTTGTTGGCAGCGGCATCTACCTGCACGACGTTGAAGCAGAAACCGCACGCACCACGCGCCAACTCGCCTGGATCGCAACGGGGGTCGGTGCTTTGGTCGCCCTGCTTGTGGCGCTCGGATTGCGCCAAGGGTGGACCAGCGAACGGGCGCGGCGCGCCGCTGAAGGTGCTCTCGCCCGCTCACTCGCCCGCTTTGAGGCGCTTGCCCACGCTAGCAGCGAGGCCGTGTGGTTGGTCATCGACGGGCGCATCGCCAGCGCCAATCACCGAGCCAGCGAACTCCTCGGACATGCCCCAGAATCGCCGGCGCAATTATTTCATAATCCCGATGATCGAATTCTTGCCGCTGGTGGCGCCGCCGGGCCACGACAAGTGCTGTTGGCAGCAACCGCCGGCCCCGTGCTGGCCCTGGTCGAGGCCGAGCCAGTCACCGTGCAAGGCCAGAGCGCACTTGTTCTCACAGCGCGTGACCTCGCCGACGGCTCCATCCCCCTGAATGAATCCGATCGCCGGGTAGCCGCAGAAGCGCTCAACGATAACGCCGCCGCGATGCAAGCCGGCCTGCTCGGGCCAGTGGCGCCCTACACCGAAACCGTTGCCAAATTCCCGCTCACCGCCACGCCCTCCGAGATCATTGCCGCGCTCGCCACCAGTGGCGGCTCGGCTGCTCTGCTCACCGCCCCCGATGGCGGCACCGCTGGCATCGTCACCGCCGGTGATCTTGTGCGCCGCAGTGGCGCCAGCGCCTACGCCGCGATGAGTGCCCCCGTGCATGCCCTGCCAAGCACCGCAACCATCGCTGCCGCCGCAGATGCCATGGCTACGGCACAGCTTGGACGCCTCGTGATTGAATCTCCCGATGGCACAGCGCGCCTCCTAACAGCCGCCCACCTCATTGACGGGCTTCGTCTCGGCCCTGGGCAACTCATTGCCGCCGCCGCACAAGCCGACCAAGCCGGGCTCGCAACCATACATCGTCAGTTACACGCCTGGATGGCATCGCTGTCTCGCGTCCGCCTCGATCCCGAACTTGCCGCTGCCGAAGGCACCCGTGTAGCCGATGCGGTCCTCAATCGCTGCATCGCCCTGGCCATCACTGAACTCGGCGCCCCCCCTGCGCCCTGCGCCTTGCTCACGGTCGGCAGCCAAGGTCGGCGCGAACTCCTCCCCGGCGGCGACCAAGACAACACCTTTATTTTCGCCGACGGGGCCGATCAATCTTGGTTCCGCGCCTTCGCCAGCGACGTAGTCGCGCGCTATCACGCCGCCGGCTGGCCGCGCTGCCACGCCGGCTGCCATGCCGGAGACCCGCGGTGGTGCCTCTCGCTCAGCGAGTGGACGGCACGCTACGCTGACTGGATCCATCACGCTGAGCCACAGGCCCTGCTCGAAGCAGCGGTCTTTTTTGATGCCCGAACGGTGTGGGGCAACGAGACACTGGCCAACGACCTCGCTGCCAGCATCCGGGCCGAGGTCGACGCACGTCCGGTGTTCCTGGTTCAACTGGCCCATGAAACCCTGCAAGCTCGCTCGCCACTGGGCCTGTTTGGCACCATTCGCCCAGACGATCACCAGCAAGGCACCACCGATCTCAAACTCGCCATGCTCCACATCACTGGCTTCGCCCGGGTCAAAGCCTTTGCCCATGCGATCCCCAACACCGGCACGGGCGCGCGCCTCCGCGCCCTCGCCGACAACGGCCACGTGCCTGCCGATACCATCACCGAAGCCTTAGACAGCTGGCGCTTTTTGCTCGGCCTGCGGCTGGCGTCACGAACGCGCCCTGGCGGCGGCGACCACCTCGACCCCCACACCCTCTCGAGTTGGGAACACGCTCTGCTCAAACGCGCACTCAGTGTTGTCGAAGCGCTACGCGAGCGCCTACGCCAAGATCTCGCCAGGATCGGCGCGTGAACATCGCACTCTTCGGCGATGTTCACGGCGATCTTGAGCTCCTCACTGAGCGCGTCCTCACAGCAGCTGCCAATGGCGCAGACGCAGTGATCCAACTCGGCGATCTCGGCTTTCGCCCCGACCTACTCGGCCCAGGAACACGCTGGCCCAAATGGCCGATTCCGGTGCTCGCCATCGACGGCAACCACGAAGACCACGCCTTCCTCGCTCGCGCACGCCACACAGGCCTAGCCGCCGCTTGGGCCGCACATGGCCTGGTCTTTCAGCCGCGCGGGTCGGTGGTGCGCCTGGGCACACGCCGGGTTGGCTTTCTTGGCGGCGCGCTCCATGCCGATCGGCCGCAAGAGGTCGGTAATATGATTTCTGATGCTGAGCTCAGCACTGCCTTGGCCGCATTTGCCGTGCGCCCCCCCGACCTCATCGCCACCCACTCCTGCCCGTGCCGCATAGGCATCGGGATGCGCGGGGCCGACTCCATGGCCCTATTAGCAGCTAAGCACATTGTTGCTGCAGGATACGACGCCGGACCGCCCAACGACTGTGGTGAAGCAGCGCTGCATCGCCTTTGGCACAGCCTAACCCACAAACCGCCGCTGTGGGTCTTCGGGCACTTTCACGTCAATCATCACCGAAAAGTGGCGAATACCCAATTCTTATGCGTGTCAGACTTGGGCCAATTACCGCAACCCCCGATGTGGAACACCGACACCAATCTGCTCACAATCGCTTAACTGCTATGCGATAAACAGATCCACTGTGTCTACTTCGTAAACATACTAACATGAAATCGCAATATCATCGTTGTAGTGCACAACGCTCATGCCTATCGTGCCGCGCCCTCTCGGTTTCCCAACGATTGCCCAGCAATTGACCAACAACGATGCGGAGGGCGGAGCCACATCATATGAGCGACCCCTCCCCCACAACGCCGCAAACTGGCAGTAAAGCGCTGGTTTGCTTCGGCATATTCGCCATTTTCTTTACGTTCTACGTTGGCGCCGCATTGGTGCAGTCGCCAATGGGGAAAAATATTGCCGAGATCCCCGTGCTCGGGCTGCCCCTCGGGCTCCTCCTATCTCTGATGGTGTTTCCGCTGAGCTGGGTACTCATCGCCATTTGGTTCTGGAAGGTGAGGTAACCCATGCAAGACAACACACTCGTAGTCGGTTTCATCGGCTTCTTTATCTTCGCCTCAATTTTCATCACCTGGTGGTCATCTCGCTCCACCAAGTCTGCCAGCGATTTCTACGTCGCTAGCAAGAGCATTCCGTGGATGCAGGTTGGCATTGCCATGACCGGCAGCTACCTGTCCGCTGCCAGCTTCCTCGGCTGTGCTGGCGACATCGGCGTTTACGGCATCGACTCCATCTGGCTGTCGATCGGTTTCTTTGGCGGCTACATGGCACTGCTGCTCTTGATTGCCGGCCCGCTCCGCAACGTGGGCAGCTTCACCGTTGCCGGCGCCCTCGCGCGCCGCTTCCCCGACGATCGCCTCAAGCTTGCCGTCATGGTATGCACACTGGTCGTCTCTACGTTCTACCTTGTACCCCAGATGCTGGCAGCAGGCCTTTTGTTTGAACTGCTGATCGGCTGGGACTTCCTGTACGTCACCATCGGCCTGGGTGTGCTCATGTGCATCTACATCGTGTTTGGCGGCATGAAATCCACGCTCTACAATCAGGTGCTCCAAGCCCTGTTCCTGTTTGCAGCAATGATGGTTCTCGTGGTTATGGCATACTTCATTGTTGGGGAAGGTTCTATCGGCGGCATTCTTGCCACCGCCAGCGAGGTCGTCCCCCCTGTTATCGCCGGTAATAACCCGGCAGTCGTTGATGCACTCAAAGAGCTCCCCAAGGCCGTAGACGGCAGCACTGCCGCCGCAGTAGAGCACGCTAAGCTCGCCATCACTACCGCCCGCGAGGTCATGCCCGACGCACCAAGCGCCATGACCATCGGCGTCAAAACTTCGAATACGCTCGCGAAGATCAGCATGATTATTGCGCTGATTTTTGGCACCGCCGGCCTGCCGCATATTTTGATCATGTTCTTCACCGTTTCGAGCGCGCGCGCTGCCCGCAAGAGCGTGATTCTCTGCATCATAGCATTGGGCATCTTCTATCTCGCCGCAATCATACTCGGGTTCCTGTTATTCCCCGCCATCTACCCACTGCTCGTTGACTGGATTAGTCAAGGCGGCTCAGGAGTAGGCCATGCCAAGAATATGGCCGTGCTCGCAATCAGCGATCTGGTTGGCGGCAAATGGCTGATGGCCATCGGTGCCGCTGGTGCCGTGGCCGCAGTGCTCTCCACCTCGGCCGGGCTGATGATCACCGTAGCCGGAACGGTGTCTAACGACCTCTACAAGGTCTACATTAACAAGAACTCCACCGAGAAGCAGGAACTGCTCATTGCTCGCCTCACCACGGTAGTGATGTCAACCATCGCGGTGATCCTGGCAGTCTCACTCAAGGATCAGAACATCGCCTGGCTGGTGATGCTCGCCTTTGGCATCTCTGCCTCGGCGATCTTCCCCGGCATGCTGGCAACGCTGTGGTGGCGCGGTGCCACCCGCCAAGGCGTGATAGCCAGTATTCTAACCGGACTCGCAGTCTCCGTGCTGTTCATCATCCTCCTGCTCACTGGCGAAAAGACCTTCCTCGGTCTTCCCACCAGTGGTGGCCCTGGCGCGTTTGGTGTGAGCGCCGGCTTCATCGCCCTGTTTGTTGTCAGCAAGTTTACGTCTGACCATGGCCCTGATGTCGACAACTTCCTCGCCATTGCCCATAAGACAGACGAAGACTAATTCTTCCATACTCGCCCACCCCCTCGGCTCATTCATCGCCGAGGGGGTCTGGCGTTTTTACAACTCAGCAACTGACCGGCCGCACTGTTCCGCCTCGTTGCTTCATGCGCTCAGCACCGAACAACATGCCATCTGCAAGGTTGCTCACGAGCAATTGCCGGTGATGCGCGAAACGCGCCTTCTTGCACGCCTTGTTGGGAGCGTTCAGGCCAACAGACCAATCCTGTGG
>JAQIBG010000298.1 GCA_027859175.1 Planctomycetota bacterium
CTCAACCGCTGGCGGAGCCGGCTCCTCGACAGCAGCGAGGAAGGCAGAACAAGCGACAAGGCTAAGGAAGCAACGGATCATAAACTCTCCTGAGGGGAGACGGCCGCCTCCCGGAAGGCTGACAGGCTCGTGCTTCCGTTTACTTTACAAGTCCCGTATCGGAGGGAGGCTGCCATCACGATGACGCGCTTCCGGCCCTGCATTGATCTTCACCAGGGCCAGGTCAAACAGATCGTGGGCGGTAGCCTGCGGGATGCTGGGCCTGGGCCGACTGAGAACTTCGTCGCCAGCGACCCCCCTGCGAGCTTTGCTCGCCGCTATCAGGCCGATGAATGCCTCGGCGGCCACGTGATCAAGCTTGGCCCGGGCAACGATGCCGCCGCCCGTGAAGCGCTGGCGGCATGGCCAGGTGGGCTGCAGATCGGCGGCGGCATCGACCTGGAGCAAGCCCCCGGCTGGATCGAGGCCGGCGCCAGCGCGATCATCGTTACCAGCTGGCTGTTTGTTGACGGTGCCTTGTCCATGGAACGGGTGCGGGCCCTCGAGCAGGCCGTGGGTCGTAACCACCTCGTGCTCGATCTCAGCTGTCGACGGGTTACCGATGGTGGCTGGCGGGTGGCCACCGATCGCTGGCAAACCATCACCACCACGCCGATTGATACCGCAACGCTCGAAACTCTCGCGGCGCATTGCGGCGAGTTTTTGATCCATGCGGCCGATGTTGAGGGCCTGCGTGGCGGCATTGACGAAGACTTGGTGCGGGTTCTCGGCCGCGACTGTCCAATCCCCTGCACCTATGCCGGCGGCGCGCGCAGCCTGGCCGACTTGGCTTTGGTCAGCGAACTCTCTAACGGCAGCGTGGATCTCACCATTGGCTCCGCACTCGATCTGTTTGGCGGCGATTTACCCTACGCCGACTGCGTGGCCTGGAACCGCGCGCACTAGCAGGCCCAAGGCAAGAGGCGAGCCCAAGCCTCAGGTTGCCAGCCGCGTGCCGTCACTAAGGTGGCGGCCCCCAGCAGGAAGGAGAGCCCAGCATGGTGCTCGTAGATGCCTCGCAGCCCGGTGCAGTTGATCTCGCGGCCGAGATCCAAGCCCTCAAAAAGAGCCTCAATGCCGTGGTGCTCGCGCACTATTATCAGTACGGCGAAGTCCAAGACGTCGCCGACTTCATCGGTGATAGCCTGCAATTGGCGCGTGAAGCCGCTCAGGTGAAGGCCGACGTCATCGTGTTCTGCGGCGTCCACTTTATGGCCGAAACCGCCAAGATCATGTCGCCCGACAAGCTGGTGCTCCTGCCCGATCTGGCCGCCGGCTGCAGCCTGTCCGAAAGCGCACCAGCCGGTCCTTTTGCCGAGTTCGTGGCGGCACACCCAGATCACACCGTGGTGACCTACGTCAATTCCTCGGCTGCGGTCAAAGCCCTGTCTGACTACTGCTGCACCTCGTCCAATGCGGTTGACGTGGTGAACTCAATACCGAAGGGCAAACCGATCATCTTCGCGCCCGACCGCTTCCTCGGCGATTGGGTCATGCGTGAAACCGGCCGCGACATGCTGTTGTGGGAAGGCAGCTGTGAGGTCCACGAACTATTCAGCGAAGACAAGATCGTAGACCTCAAGCAACAACATCCCGGCGCCATCACCCTGGTGCACCCCGAGTGCCCGGCCCCGGTCCGTGCCCTGGCCGACGTGATTGGCAGCACCAAAAAACTGCTCGAAGCCGTGCGTGCGGGTGAGCCGAATGCCACCTATGTGGTGGTCACCGAACCCGGCATCATTCATCAGATGCAGCACGCCGCGCCACAAGCCACCTTCATCATGGCCCCGGCGGAAATCCGTGGCAACGAGCAGGGCGCTTGCACCAGCTGCAACGAATGCCCGCACATGAAGCGCAACACGCTCGAAAAGCTGTACCTGTGCATGCGTGACCAAAGCCCCAGCTTGGAGCTGCCGGCCGATTTGATCAAACGGGCGCGCTTGCCAATCGAACGCATGCTGAGTATCGGCTAAACACCGCCGGCGCCCTGGAGCTCGGATCATGATCTACGCTGATTTTGCGGCCACCACGCCGTGTCGCGTTGCTGTCGCTGATCTCATGCACCAGGTGCTTACCAAACACTACGGTAACCCCTCGGCTACCGGCTATCGCCTCGGCCGCGGCGCCCGCGGCCTGATCGACACCGCGCGGCACCAGGCCGCCACGGCCCTCGCCGCGCACGACGACCAGGTCATTTTCACTGCGGGGGCTACCGAAAGCTGCAACCTCGCCATCATCGGCGTGATGCAGCGCCTGCTGCGCACACGACCGCGCATGCTGATTGCGAGCACCGAGCATCCGGCCGTGCGCGCCAGCGCTGAAGCCGTGGCAGCCGCCGGCGGCGAGGTGGTTAGCATAGCCGTCGACCACAACGGCCAACTCGACTACCAACAATTGCAGGCCGAACTCGACCAGCGCTGCGCCCTGGTGTGCACCATGCTGGTCAACAATGAAACCGGCGTCGTCCACGATCTCGCCGCGATCAGCGCCGCCGCCCACAAGCATGGCGCGCTGGTATTGTGCGATGCTACCCAAGGCCTTGGCCGCGTGCCATGCACGCCACGCGAGCTCGGCTGTGATCTACTGGCCGCTAGCGGTCATAAGGTCTACGGCCCAAAGGGCGTTGGGCTGTTGTGGCTACGGCGTGGCTTGGCCTTGGCCCCCCTCATCCACGGCGGCGGACAAGAGCGCGGCCTGCGCAGCGGTACTGAAAATGTCCCTGCGATTGCCGGGTTTGGCCTCGCACTCGAACTCCTAATCGCCGAGGCGCGGCAGGTCAACGAGCGCCTCGGCGCATTCAGTCAGGAGCTCGAGCAGGGGCTGCTGACAGGGATACCCGGGCTCCAGATCCACGGCGCCGCTGCTACCCGCGCACCCGGCTTCAGCATGGTCAGCGTGCCCGGGATGGCGCGCGGATGGCTAGCGCAATTGACCCAACTGTGCGTTTCGGCCGGCAGCAGCTGTGCCACAGGTCAGGGTAGCGCCGTGCTACGCGCGATGGGCGTGCCCGCCGAGCAGGCCGACAACGCGGTGCGCGTGAGCCTTGGCCTGGGCACCAGCAGCGATGATGTTGATGAGATCGTTAAGCAGATGGTGCAGGGCGCGCAACGGCTGGCTCGCTGAGCCGCGCATCAAAGCACAGCGCTACTGCGGATAGTCTGCGGGCTTCACCAGTCCCCACCACGCAGTCGCCTCCTTCAAACACGCGACATGACCATCCAAGAAGGCATAGTTGGCGCGACCCGAATGACGATCGGGCGCGGCCGCGGTGAGATTGAGGACACCAGTTTGGTTGGTGTACGAATGCAACCACGCGTTGTTGGAATCACCGAAATGAATGCGCGTGCTATGATGCGACACGTTCGACTGATGGGGCCGGTGATCGTAATTGGGCGTGCCAAGATAGTAGCTGCTATTACTCGATTGCGGACGCCCTAGGAAAAGATTGAAGCCGTAGCCGCTGTGCCATTCTGGTGTCGCCTTGTAAACAGGGCAGCCGACAAAAACATTATTGGTTTTCTTGTCAGACCCCTGATCGACGTAATCATCAACCTTTTGCCACCACTTGGGCTTGCTTGGCAGGTCGGTTTGATCTTGCCCCAGCGCATACCAGCCCTCGTTGTCTTCAGCGTATGCCATTGAAGCCAGGCTCACTTGACGCAGATGGGCGAGGCATTGCGTGGCCTGGGCCTTGCTGCGGGCCAGCGATATAGCCGGTATTAACAGCGCAGCGAGGATCGCAATGATGCTGATAACCACGAGCAACTCGATCAGAGTGAAACCCTGAGATTGCGTTTTCCTATATGTCGAAATCAGCGCCATATCAATATTAGCATACTAGCGCTCTGCGTCCGTGCCAAGCGCTAGTTGGGCGACGCGCTAGACCAAGGCCGAACGGCGCATACGGCTCGGCAAGCGCAGGCGGGTGCCGCTAGCCTCAAGTTGGCCCAATGGCGCACCATGCTCGGTTCGCACCAGGCCGCGGGCAGGGCCCGGGCTCTGCAAGTCATCACCCGCCCAGAGCGCGCAGGCCTCGGCATGGCTCACCGTGTGGGCATCCGCCCCGCGCTCGATCAGGGCTTGCGCAGCCCAGGGCTCAAGCTCGCTGTTGCCACCGCCTTCGCCACGATCAAAAATAATCCCGCGCGCCTCGCTCGGAATCGCACACGAGGCCACCGCTGGGCTTGCCAGCAGGCGTACGGTACCACGCCGCCAACAATGCAGCGCCTCAGGAATCCGCGCGTCGAGCTCAGCCGCAGGCATGTCACCAGCAAGACTCGCTCGCGGAGCATCGCCCGGGGCCCGCAAACGGCAGGCGAAGAAGGGCTCGGTGCCCTGACGCTGCGGCCACATCCGCAGCGCACCCAGGCCATCAAGATCGACATCGGTTCCGGGCAACTGCACGGGCTCAAGCTGCCACCCAGGATGCGCCGCGAGAAAAGCACTGATCACATCTTCGTTCTCTTCGCGATATGGCGCACAAGTGCTGTAGACCATGCGCCCACCGGCGCGCACCAGGCCGGCCGCATCGCCAAGCAGGCGTAGCTGACGCCGACCCTCGCGCGCGGTTTGCTTGGGGCTGCGTGACTGGTGGCCACTACAGGGCGCGTCAACTAACACGGCATCGGCACAACCCGGATGCATGCCCGCCAAACGGCCGATCGGCACCGGACACACCACGCCGCAGCACACGCCCTGACGTGCCAAATTTTCTACCAGCACCCGACGCCGCTGCGGCGACAGATCAAGACACAGCAGCAGGCCGGTGTCGCCCAGGGCCAAGCCAATCTGCGTTGATTTCGACCCAGGCGCAGCACAGGCATCCACCACCACCTCACCAGGCTGCGGCGAGAGCGCGAGCACCGGAATCTGGCTGGCGCCATCCTGCGGATAGGCCACGCCAGTGTGGTAATCCAAGCGGGTACCCGGATCGATTTCCACGCCATGACTGAAGCCGGCCGCATGCCACGGCAAAGGCGTCAAACTGCCCCAGCCACTGAGCTGCCCACGGCGCGGATGCTGCCGCACACAGCGCGCAAAGGGCCCTTCGAGCTGCGCCAGAAGGTCGGCGCCGTCATCAAGACCGGCCGCGAGTGCTGCCAGTGCGTCCTTCACAACACCTCGTACAGGGTCTGTGCCAAAGCCCCCAGCTGCGGGTCGCGGGCGCCCATCACCAAAACGGTATTGCCTGGTAGGGCCTGGTCGGCAACCCAGCCCAGCACGTCTTGGTGGCTTGGAGCCAGGCCGCAGCGCAGGTCGCCTGGCAGGTCGGCCTGCAAGTCGGCGCTGCTGATACTGCGATCAGCACTGCCGCCAGCATCGTAAATTCCAGCATAGCAAAAGCGATCTTGCGGCCGAAGGATCCGTGGCAGCAATTCCTTCAGTTCCTCGCGCATGAAGCGAGCCGGGCCAAACCCATGCGGCTGGAACACAGCCACCAAGCGGTTGCAGCCGAGTTGCGCAGCGCTGATTGCGGCTTCAATTTTGGCGCCGTTGTGGGCGTAGTCGTCCACCACGGTAATCGCCCCCTCGGTGCGACCCATGACCTGGAACCGGCGCGCGACACCAGGGAAATCCTGCAAGGCCGTGGTGG
The DNA here is from genome assembly GCA_027859175.1 of Planctomycetota bacterium. GTDB lineage: Bacteria > Planctomycetota > UBA11346 > UBA11346 > UBA11346 > GH22. Next base: position 5,633 of record JAQIBG010000298.1, read on the forward strand.
CCGCTGCTGGCTCAAGGCCCAAGGCAATGGCCGCCGCCACCGCCGCCGCTGCGTTCATCAGGTTATGAATACCGGGCTGGGGCAGGTCGAGGAGATGCTCAACCCCATCGGAGCCGGTGAGCGTTGCGGTGCCACGCCACGGGCCGGGCTGCACAATATCTAGCACCAGGTCAGCGTCGGCCTGCATCCCCACCACTAAGCGATTCGGATGTTCCGCGGTCAACGCCATCGCTTCGGGGCAGTCGCCGCCCACAACCAAGCGCGTACTTTGCCGAGCAAAGCACGAGAACTGCTCGCGCAAGGCCTCCACCTCGCCGTGATCGCGGCTGATGTTGAGAATCACGCCGAGGCCCGGCCGATACCCAACCAAGGTGCCGTCAGACTCGCACGCTTCCGCCACCACGGGGGCATCGTCACCAGCAGCAGCAAAGCAGCCCATATGATTAGCCCCACGCTCAGCCAAGGCGGCCCCGCCCAAAACCGAGGCCGCGCAATCGCAGCGGCGCAGAATCCAGGCCAGCATGCCCACCACCGTGCTCTTGCCGCTGGTACCAGCTACCGCCACCCCTGGGCTCCCCGCATTCACCACTTCAGCCAGCAAGGCCGGGCGCGGAACGCAATCGACCTTACACGCCAGTGCCGCCTGCATTTCCGGGGTTGTGGCTTCTACCGCCGCCGAATGCACCATGCGATCGAGCCCTTCGCTAATCGCGCTCCCATCTTGCGACAGCAGGGTAATCCCGGCATCACGTAGCAGTTGAGCCACGGCTTCGTTACGACCCCGATCAAAATCGCGATCGCTGCCTTGAACCTGGTGGCCGCGCGCCGCCATCAGACGCGCGAGGGGATTCATACCAGCGCCGCCGATACCCGAAAAATGAATGTGCATACCCTGGGTCTACCGCGGCGCGGGCGCGACAAAAGCACGTCCGCCGGTACCGGCTGTGCGCCCAGTGATGTAAAAGCGCTGGCACCCATGCAGTGCGCCCTAACCTCCGCCGCGATGAGCGAGGAACTCCCCATCCCCCCTCTTCAGAGCGGCTACCTACGCGTGGCGGTATTGCTGAAGGATCCGAGCGCGGTTACCAACGGTGATCTGGTGCGCGCCACTGGTGTTGACCTCGACTATCTCGGCCCGGTGCTGATCCACGGCCACCAGGCCAGCATCGACGTGGCGATGAGCGTTGCCGAGCAAGCCCGCGAAGGCTTGGCCAAGCTCGGCCCGACTCAGGTCGTTACCGCGGCACCGGTGCGCTATGCCTATCGCTGGCTGCGCCTTGGTGTTGGCCGCAATCACGGCCTGAGCATGGGGCAGTTGCGCAAGATGCTCGAGCGCGCCAAGGCCGGCCCGCTCGGCCGCATTCACGTCAATAACACCCACACGCTGGTGGGTGTTCGCGAAGACTTCCTCGATGCCGTTGTTGAGCATTTCACCGACGCACGCACCAACGGTGCCGCGCTCAGGCCAGAAGTGCTCAAGGAAGGCGCGATGAAAGAAAAGCCCGACTACAAGCCGCCCGGCCCAGGTCGCAATTAAACCACCAGGGCATCAAACCAGTACCGGGCCCGCTCGCGAGCCACGTGCAGGGCCAGGTTCATCTCTTCGGTGGTTTCAAAGCCAGCACAGCGCGCGAAGCGTTTACGCGGCGCATCCTCAACCGGCAGGCTCGAAATGGCTTCACCATCCATCAAGCGCATCCGGGCCTCGATCTGCCGCAAGAACAGCAAAGACTCGCTGCACTCCTGAGCCGCAATCGCCGGGATCCGCCCCAGATCAGCCAGACACTCCAAGGTCTCAATGACCGCAGCTCCGGCCGGCAACACGTCTGGGTCACAGCCCAGCGACAGGTAGAATGCCAAAAACTCGATATCAACGTAGCCGCCCCAGCCGCGCTTGAGGTGGTCACGGCCCGACACGCTCTGTTCCAAGCGCAGCCGCATCGAGCGCACCTGCTCAGCCGCGTTAGCCGGCAAGGGCGCCGTCAACGCTGCCCGCCTGATCAGCTCACAGGATTCAGCACCCAATTCGGCATCGCCCGCCAATACCGAAATACGGGTCATGGCAAGGCGCTCCCACAATTCACGCTCCTGCGACCAGTACTGCGCCAAGGTATTAGGATTGACCACAAGTTGGCCCTGATCACCCCAAGGGCGCAGACGCGGATCTACCGGGTACAGTTGGCCCTTTTCGCAGCGCGCACACAGATCGCGCGCAACACGAATCCAAAATTCTTCTGACTCACGTGGCTTGGTCTGGCATTGGCCCCCGGCATCGCAGACAAAGATCACGTCCATGTCTGAGGCGTAGGCCAACTCTTTGCCACCCAACTTGCCGAGTCCTAGCACGGCAAAACGACTGACCGCGCCATCACCACGCAGCGGCTCACCCCAGCGCGCCACCATGTGCTCACGACAGCTATCGAGCAAGACCTCGGTTACCGCTGCGCTAAGACGAGTAAGACGACGCCAGATTTCGGAGGGGTCGTGGCCACGCAGGTCATGGGTGGCCGCCACCGCCAACTCACGAGCCTTAAGATACGCCAAACCAGGCACCGGATCGCTCAGGCCGGCCGTTAGCTTGCGGGCCTCATCAAGGAGCCCATGCCCCAAGGTGTACCCACGGCCAAGATGCTCGCCCACTTCATCGGGCAAACCGGTAAAGCGGGTCATTTCATTGACCACAAAGGTGGCCCAACCAGCCAGGTCGATCACCACTTCGCGCAGAGCGGTATTATTGAGCAAGCTCTCAAAAAAGCTCGAACGTCCGCCTACGGCCTCGGTAATGCGCTCGATGTTGGCCAAGGCTTCATCGGGAACGGGAGTAATCCGCAGTAAGGGCAGGAGCTTGGGCAACAATTTGACCAGAGCCCGCTCGGTGCGGCCCTGCTGTAAAATAAAGAAGGGTTCGCGCGCCATGTCGCGCAAGCGCTTGGCGGCCGCCATGGGGTCATTGAAACCAAATGGCGCCAACACCGTCTCGGCGGTGGTGGTCGACAGGTGCTGATTGTCGATCAGGGCAAACAGGGCGTCTTCGCTCCCATCCCCCCCCAGGTAATGCTTCTCGCTTAAACGCCGTACCCGCGAGCGCACCGCCAGGTGGTGCATGTCAAAGCGCTCGCAGCCACGCGGGCCATCAAACCCGCATCGATACGCAAGATCGCAACGCTCGGGCCCGGGTTCAGGCAGGTCGTGCAGTTGCCGCGCCTCAAACATCTGGAGCCGATGCTCCACCATGCGCAACCAGATGTAGTCTTCCTCCAACAGCGCCGCGTCTTCGCGCGACAACAAGCCCGCATCGAATAGCGCCCGGATGGCCGGCAGAGTTGCACGCTCACGGAGGTCCTGATTGCGGCCGCCGTAGGTCAGCTGGTAGTACTGAACCAAAAACTCGATATCGCGAATGCCGCCGGCGCCAGCCTTGACATTATTATCAGAGACCCGCTCCTCAATGCGCCGCCGCATGATACGGGCTTCGTCAAGATCTTCGATCCGATGCTCGGCCGGGAAGATCCAGCTGCGCAGATCTTGCAACAGCCTATCGCCCAGGGCCAATTCGCCAGCAATCGCGCGCGCCTTGATCATGGCTTGGCGCTCCCAGGCGCGTCCAAGGCTGTAATAATAATTGATGGTTTCGTCAAATGAAAGTGCCAGTTCGCCAGCATCGCCTTCAGGGCGCAGGCGCATATCCACGCGGAACAGGCGGCCCGCCGGGTGATGCTCATCGAGAATCTTGATCACCTCAGCGCCCAAGCGCTTGAAGTATTCGTGATGATCAACCACCTTGCGGCCACCACTGGTTTCGCCGCGATCGCGATACACGAAAATCAGATCGATATCGGAGCTGTAGTTGAGTTCGCGGCCGCCCAACTTGCCCAAGGCCAGAATCACCATTTGGCAGGCCGGGTCACCGAAGCGCGGCCGCAACTTCTCGGCCGCCAACTCCATGGCCTGGGCCACAATCACATCGGTCATATCCGAGAGTTCGGCGGTGATCGCTTCAAAACTCAACTTGCCGGCGATGTCGCCAAGAATGATCCGCAAGATGTTATAATTACGGAAACGGACCAGGGCGTTGATGCGGTGCTCGTAGTTCTCAAGGCGCTCCAACTGACGCCGCAGGCCCTGCGCCATCAGCGAGCGGCCCCACACCTGGCGGTACTCGCCTTCTTGGATTACGTCCCAGAACAGGCGCTGTTGATGAAGCACCAAGTCCATGCCAAAGTGGCTCATACTGGACAGCTGAACCAGGAGTTGCAAAGCCACGGGGTTGGCGCGTAAGCCGCGCAGTTCGGTCGCCAAGCGTGCACCGCGTTCGATGAAGCGGTCTACGTCCATGAGGGCGTGCTCAGGGTCGGGAAGCCCTTCACACAACTGCTCCAGCTCACGAATCAGCCAAGCGCCTGCTTCACCCAAAGGCTCCACTGCCTGTGCGATGCCTGCCAAGCTGGTGCTTTGCTCCATGCCAGACATGAGACGGCCAGCCGGGCCCGGCTCAACCGTTGAGTTCGCTCGCAGGCGCTGATGCTGCACAGCCATGTTTACCGGCATCGTTGAAGCAAGCGGACCAATCCAGGCCGTCACCCTCATTGCTGGCGGCTGCCGGCTCAGCCTTGCCCTGGGCGCGCTGGCCGAGGGCACTCGGATTGGTGACTCGATCTGCGTGTCTGGCGCCTGCCTCACCGTGACCACCCTCAGTGGCGATCAGGCCACTTTCGACGTCAGCGCCGAAACGCTGCGCAAAACCACCATGGGCGCGTGGCGCACCGGCACCGTGGTCAACCTTGAGCGGGCCCTGGCCGTGGGCGACCGCCTCGGCGGCCACATGGTCTCAGGCCACGTTGATGGCGTTGGCCGCGTGGTTGAGCGCCGCAAAGAGGGCGACAGCGAGCGCTTCACCTTTGTGCTGCCCGACGACGGCTCGGTTAAGGTGATCGAAAAGGGCTCGGTCACCATCGACGGCACCAGCCTCACCACCTGGGATTGCCGTGGCGCTCGCTTCAGCGTAGCCGTGATCCCGCATACCCTGTCGGCCACCACGCTCGGCGCCCTCCGGGCTGGCGACCGGGTTAATATGGAACAAGACCTGATTGGTCGGTGGATTGAACGGATCGTCGCGGATAGGTAACAAGGGACCGTGGGTCATGGGTCCTGGGACGCCTGCAAAGCAGGCTTAGGCACGAGGCTGCCGCCCCGATACCCCGCCCAATGGTCTCGCACTAAGCAAGTCGCGGCTGTCACCAGGACCTAACGGGCGCAGCCCTGTCCAGGAACCAGGAACCAAACACCCCGCCACCACAGCCCAAGGCGTAGCTTGCCAAGCACCAGACACACGCCCACCATGTAACGCATGCAGGCCATCTGGGCGATCTGTCGTCGGGATTTGATCCACCATTTCACCACGCCCCTGGCGTGGCTGGTGCTGGCTGTGTGGACCTTCATCACCAACGGCACCTTCTGGTACATCCTCGATCAGGCCCATGCCACCGGTTACTGGGGCCAACCGATCTACCTGACCGCGATGGCGGTTGGCAGCTTCGTGCTGATCCTGCTGGCCCCCGCTCTCACCATGAACAGCTTCGCCGCCGAGCGCGGTCAAGGCACCATGCAGCTTCTGCTCACCGTGCCGATCACTGAACTGCAGTTGCTGATCGGCAAGTTTCTGACCGCAGCCCTAATGCTCTTGGTCCTCCTTTTGGCGACCATGATCCAGCCGGCAATCCTCTACTTCGTGTCTGAGACCGGCGGCGTGCAACTACTCAGCGGCTACCTCGGCATGGCCTTGTGCGCGATCATGTTTGCCGCCCTGGGCACCTGGATCAGCCTGCTGGTTGATTCGCCCGTTGCGTCCTACGTGCTCACCATGGGTGCGATCGGCGTGCTGTTTCTGGTGGGTGCCCTCGACAGCCAGCACAGCCCACCTGCCATTGCAACAGTTGGCCGCGTGCTGGGCCTGCAAACCCACCTCGATCACTTCCGCCAAGGTGACCTCCGCATCGCCGACATCGCTTGGTTCACAGGGCTCACCGGCATCTGGCTGACCCTGGCTCACAGCGCGCTCTGCGCCCGGAGGATCCATGGCTGAAGGGAACGTGAAGAAAAAAGCCGACCTGAAAGTCACCGCCACAGAAGGCGGCGTCACGCGACGCCTCGGCGAACTCGGCGGACGCACGCTCATCATCATCGCAGTGTTGATCGCCATAATCGCCGCCAGCTACCGGCTCGATCTGCGCATTGACGCCTCGGCCGACGGTCGCTTCTCAATTCAAGACGCGCTAGAATCCATCATCACCGGCCTTGAGACAGAGGTCGAGATCGTGGCGGTGTGGCCGCGCGAAACCGATGACCCCCAGCACGACGAACTGGTAACGTGGCTCGACGCACGCTTGGCGCAGATCGCCGAGCGCGGTCCGCTTGTGAGCTACCGACAGATCGACAGCGTCATCGACCAACCAGCCCTTGAGACCTTTGCCGAACAACACGGCGAGGCCCTGAGCGACAGCGTCTACGTGATCGGCGCTGGCCGGCCGTTCCGCATGCCGGTAACGCCCCTGTCGCAGCTGACCCTGCAACGCGACCTCGGCGGCGCCCTGATCGCGGTTTCGCACAACGAGCGCACCCCCGTGTACGTGCTACAGGGCCATGGTGAATTGCCGTGGCGCAGTGATGACGACCAAAGCCAGGGCAGCCTGCTGCATCGACTATCGTTGAGTGGCTTCGATTTTGACCCCCAGCAGCAGAGCCTTGATGCCGCCGCCCTGTCACAACTCGGCCGCATCCCCGGTGACGGCGTTTTGATCATCGCCGGGCCAACTGCCCCCCTCGGCCCTGAAACCTTGGCCATGTTCGCCGCCTACCTGCGCGATGGCGGCTCAGCCCTATTGCTGCTTGATCACCGCTGCCCCGATGACCTGGCCTTATTCCTGCGCGATTACGGCATCTTGGTGGCGCGTGGCGTTCCGACGGGGCTTGAGAGCTTGGCTGATCATACGCCCGGGCGCCCGGCGGTGGTCTTGCGTAGTTTAGACCGCAGCTTGCGCGGCGCCGATCGCGACTTCGTGCGCCTAGCACTGAGCGCCGAGCAGCTCAACGAGCAGCATCCGGTCAGCAAGCAGTCGCAGGGCAGCAACCGCCTCGTGGTGTCGCCGCTGAGCACCGACGTGCAAATCACCAACTGGCGGGCCTTCGCCGAGGCCAGCGGCGACCAACTCCCGGCATCGATAGCGAGCTATGTGTCTGGGCTCAGCACCCCGCCGCCCAGCGAGGCCACCACCCTCGCGGCCATGGCCTCAAGCGAGGCCTGGCTGGCCGCGCCCAATGATCGTACGCCAGCGCCAAGTACCGACGAGCGCCCACCGTTTGGTATCGGCCATGCGCTGTCATTTGTACCGCATGTCGAAAGTGCCAATCCTGAAGACGGCAGCCGCCTCGTGGTGTGGGGTAGCCGACAACTGGCGACCGACCGTTGGGTTGCCAACCCGCAGTTCGTGAATGACCTGCTGCTTACCGACGCCGTCAGTTGGCTAGCCAACCGCGGCGAAAGCACACCGATTGCAGTGCAAGAATTTCGCCGCTACCAAGTAGACGCCACCGAAACCAGCCTGTGGATCATTATGGCCGCGCTGGTCGCCTTCATCCCCTGCGCCTGTATCGGCGCGGCAATGTTGAGCTGGTGGGAACGACGCTAACAGGCTGTTGACATTCACCAGCCTACTCTCCTCAACCCCCCGTAGGCTATATTTCAACAGCCCAGCTAAGCGCTCGCAAGCAAACGCCGCTCGGCGCTATATTGCGCCAGCAACTCGGCGTAGGCATCATCACTGATTTCATAGGCGCCAAAGCGGCCCATGTGGGCGCTTTGTTGTTGGCAGTCGAGCAGGCCAAAGCCGCAGGCCTGCAAGCGCTCAAGTAAATGCAGCACGCACAGCTTGGACGCGTCGCTGCGGCGATGAAACATGCTCTCGCCACAGAACACGCCACCGAGAACCAATCCGTAGAGCCCGCCAACCAACTCGTCGCCATCCCAGGCTTCTACCGAATGGGCCTGCGAGCGCTGATGCAGGGCAAGATATAAGGCTTCGATATCGCGGCAGATCCAGGTTTCGCTGCGGTCTGCGCAGGCCGCAATCACGCGCTCGAAGGCTCGATCCATCGTGATGCGGTAAGGCTGCTTGGCGGCAACCTTACGCAGGCTGCGCGGCACGGTGATGCGGTCCCAGCTGAGGACCGCGCGCACCTGCGGGCGATACCAGTGAAAGCGACCGTGGCGACTGTCGGCCATGGGAAAGCAGCGGCGACGATACGCCTCAAGCACCAGCTCCGGCGTGATCGGCGTGCCGTCACCATCCAAAACCACCGCGCGACCAGTCATAGCGCCATTGTGCCCAATTAACGCGGAATCGCCAGCGCCGCGAGGAGTTGCTCCGGGGTATCGACGCAAACATCGATCGGCCCATCGTCGCGCTTGCCAATACCCCAGCCAACCCACGCCACGCGGCAGCCAGCCGCACGCCCAGCCTGCAGATCGGTATGGTGGTCACCCACCATCCAGACCGCCGCCGGGTCAACGCCGCAGCGCTGGCAGGCTTCCAATAATTGGTCGGGCGCTGGCTTCTTAGGACCATCGCCGCCAATGACTGCGGCAAAATGCGCGCTCAACTGGTGGTGATCGAGAATGGTGGTTGTAAACGACAGAGGCTTATTGGTAACCACAGCCTGCGGTATGCCAGCCGCCGCAATCACGGCCAAGAGCTCGGAAACACCAGGAAAGACCGGCGTTTGGTCAGCGCAGTGCTTGGCATAATGGGCAACAAATTCATCGCGCGCCACGGCCAAGCCCACCGGATCGGCATCAGGGCACAGACGCTCCAACAGCTTGCCGAGGCCATTGCCAACATAACTCGCCACCGTGGCCACATCCAAGGGCGGCAGGCCAAGGGCGGCACGACAGGCATTGCCTGCTGCGGCTAAATCTAAGGTGCTATCAACCAGGGTGCCGTCGAGATCCCACAGCACGGCTGCCGGAGCCGTCATCGCTCGTTCGCGTGGCGACGTAGTGCCAATACGGTGAGATCGTCGTCTACCTCGCCGCTTGCGTACGCTTGAACATTGGCGGCCACGGTATCCGACATGCTCTGGGCGCCGTCTTCGCTGTAGCGCAGCACACTGGCACCGAAGCGGGCGAGGCCGTACTCGGCGCCCGATTCATTGATCGATTCCACCAAGCCGTCGCTGTACTGCACGGCTAGGTCACCCGGCTCGAGCGGAATCATCTCAGGACGTAAACTCTTGCGGAACAGATCACCGGCCACCAAACCGATCGCCATGCCAGGCAGGCCCACTTTTCGCAGCATCACTTCGCTGCGCTCATTGGCCAATAACAGCTGATGATGACCCGCGAGTACACTGGTCAGCTCATGGCGCACCGGGTCTAACACGCCGGCAAAAGCGGTGATGAACTGACCTGGCAGCAGGTCGGCCTTGATCTCGTCATTCAGTTGGCCCATCAACTGGACCAAGTCGCTGGTGCTGCGAGCCAGCATGCGCAGCGTTTTCAAGGCCGTGGCCACCACCAACGCCGCCTGCATACCATGGCCGCTCACGTCGCCCAGCAGCAAGAAGATGCGCCCGTCGGGCAAGGGCATGGTCTCGTAGAAATCGCCGCTAACCCCGCTGTGCGGGGTATAATGAACCCCCAGATCGTAACCCGGAATCGCGATCAGGTTCGACAGCATATTCTTCTGCACGTCTTTGGCGCGCTGAAGGTCATCTTCGATACCGTTGAGAATATTGGAGGCGTACTGGTCTTCCGTATTGTAGCCGGCCCCGCCCTGTTGCCGTTGACGCAAGGTCTCGGGATCAAGCATGACCCCCGCCTGCGCGTACGGACAGCGCGCCAGCACCGAGGCCATCGCGTTCACGGTGCGCATCGAAATGCGGCCGTCGTCGCGCTGGATTGCCGGCTCCCAATCGCCGCTATACGGATTCAACCAGCCCTCGGCGCCGGTACCGAACAAACGCAGGCGTCGTTCCTTGGGCAGCAGGCGCATCAAGTCTTGCCGCCAGCGCACCGCTTGAATCTGTTCAATGCCGAGCTGCTTGCCGGTCTGCCAGCTGCCAGTGCTCTGCCAGTGATTGAGGGCCGCCTCGCGATAGCCAACCTGACCAACCGCCACCGGTTCGCCGCTGAAGGGGTCAATCCAGTGCTGCTGGTCATGAGTCAGCACCTGGAAGATCGGGTCTTGGTCAAGCCTATCCGCCAAATCTGCGGGCACCGGCGGCGGCCCGCTTGGGGCCGGACGACGGCTATAACTCGAGCGTGGCCCGGCCGATGGTTCGCGCTGCGAATCGCGTTCGCGCCGCGAAGGGACCCGCTCACTGCTGCGCCGACTATCGCCGCCGCCGCGCCGCCGCATATCGCGGTCACTATCGCGACGTTCACCGCGGCCATCGCCACGGTCACCGCGATCGCGTCCGCTATCTCGATTTCGGCGTGAGCCGTAGGCCATGCGCGTGATCCTAACCCTGTCCCCTGACTAATCTACCGTCTGGTTTGGATGCCCTAATGGGCGCCAAGTTTGTCGTGTATCCGTTTGTTCCTGGTTCCTGGTTCCTGGTGCGCGCTTCGCGCGTTGGATACCGGCAGGTGCTCGCGAGCGTCACCCCTTGGTCTGCCAGGTTGCTGTTCGGAACCGGTGATCATGACCACGACGCGCCAACGGCGCGCACCAGGAACCAGGAACCAGGAACCCGGCTGAAAGACCACCCCCCGGCCGGGCAAGTTATGGGTACATGAAACCCCTCCCCATCCTTGCCAGTATCCTAACCCCCATGGTGGTGGTGGTGATTCTAGGCCACTTTTCGGGCCCGAATCCCGCTCCAATGGCCGATGTGGCCAGCGCCGAAGCGGCAAGCGGCGGTTGTTGGCATGTGGTTCAAGACGGGGAAAACCTGCGCGCCATCGCACGCCGCTACTATGGTAGCGCGCGCTATTGGCGAACCGTCCAGGTCGCCAATGACGTTGGCCTACGACCTGATCCAGGGCGGCGCCTGTGGGTGCCTGGGCACATGCCCGAACTGCCCTGAGCTAGAGCGTCGGGTCTTCCAGTTGGCCGAAGAACTCGCCAACCACCCGGTCAAAATCCTGCCGATCCTTGATTTTTACGAAGGCGGCTCGGAAAGCGCGCACCCCAGGCAGGCCCTGGCAGTAGAAGAAGGTGTACTTGCGCATGATCATCGTGCCGCGTTGCTCACCGAACAGCCTGATGATCAACTCGTAGTGTCGTTCCAGCAAGGCGCGGCGTTCAGCCAAACTCGGCTCATGGACCTCGCCGCCGGTCAGCTCGGCTATAAGATTGCGGAACAACCATGGATCGCCGCAGGCTGAACGGCCAATCTGGTAGCCATCGGCGCCCGCGATGTCTTTGGCGTTCCGAATCGCCTCAGCGGTATCCATGCTGCCGTTGGCGAGCACCGGCATGGCGCCGGCCAACTGTTTGACCTCAGCCAAGCCTGATAGATCCACCGCGGTACCGTGCTTCGACTCGCCAGTGCGAGCGTGCACCGCCAACATATCGGCCCCGTTATCAATCGCGGCCTGCGCCACCTCCAGCATGGTGCGGTTTTCCGCATCGAAGCCGAGCCGCATCTTTACCGCCACCGGCTTGTCGGTGACCGCCCGGATCGCGGCAACAATGCGGCCAACCTGGGCCGGCTCCTTCATCAGGGCAACACCACACGCCGCCTGCTTGGCCTTTTTGACCGGGCAGCCGCAGTTGAGGTCGATGATGTCGGCGCCCTGGGCTTCCAACTCTTGCGCGGTCGCGGCACACAACCCGGGGTCACGACCGTAAATCTGCATCGCGATCGGCTTTTCATCGGGCACTGACTCGGTCAAAAACTGGAATCGCTTGTCATTGGTGCGGGCGCCCGGCGCCAGCGCCGCCACCATTTCCGACGCCACCAAACCACAGCCGCCCACCTCTTTGGCGATCAGGCGAAACGCCAGGTTGGTAAAACCAGCCATCGGAGCGAGGGTCAGATTGTTGCGCAACTCCAGGTCGCGAATCCGCACCGGATGCACGTAGCGATTGGGCTGGTAATCCAGCGCCAAGCTCCCCCAATCAATTGCCGACTCGCTCGCCATGGCGCGGGACAATAGGGGCGCCACGCGGGTGGGAAGCGCCGGCTTGGCAGACTGTTGCGATACGCCAGTTAGCGCTGAAAGATCGGCAGATAGTTATTGGGGATCTGCAAAATGATCAGTGCCATCGCGGTCCCATAGGCCGGTCCGTAGCTATCCGGGGTTGACCAATAGCCGCCACTGTCTTGATGGCCGAGGATAATGGCCGACGCGAGCTTCCAGTAGCGCTGCCAATCTTCCTGACGTGGGCTGTGAAACATGGCCTGCGAGGCGTAATACTGGCCATACCAATACCAATGCCCACCGCCGCGCAGATGCGCCTCCACATTGCTGCGCAGGAAGTTCAAAGCCGGGCCCAGCACCGTGTCATTGGTGGTGTCGTAGATACCGGCACCAATCAAACACATGCTGCCAGCGGCCGCACGCGGCACCCCTTGCGGACCTTCGGTGCCAAACTGCCCACCGCCGGCCATGTAGGTAAAACTGCCATCCGGATTGGCGCAGCGGCGCACGTACTGCACCGCGCGACCAATCGCCTGATTGGCCGCCTCGCCGCCGATACCGATGTTGTTGGCGGCACGAATCGCCATGACCTGACAGATCGTCGCCGATATATCAGCATCTACTGGAATCGGCTGGTAGCGCCAACCACCCTCGCTGTTTTGGGACCGAAAAATCAAGTCCAGCGCGGCCTCGAGGGACCGTCGCACGCGCGGTTCGCCTGCCATCCCATAGACCTCGGCGAGGTACAAGGTGGCAAAGCCGTGTGCGTACATATTGCCGAAGTCACCACCGAGGTACCCGGTGAGCGGATCTTGCGTGGCCAATACGAAACGCAGGCAGGCGGCGCTGTTGTCGCTGTAGGCACCGGCCGTTGGGGTATGACCGCCAGCCAGGAAGGCCATCCCGGCCAAGGCGGTGATACCGGCCCCCTGCCCAACTGACCCATCCGGCTCTTGTAACTTCGCTAGGGCCGCGAGGCCGCGCGCAATACCGGCGTCGAGCGCAGCATTGTCAACCGCCGGCGCCTCAGCCGCTGAAACCGTGCCCAAACTCATCACCAAAACGAGTATCGCGACGCGAATCATGGCCCCTGCCCTTCAAGTACTTCAAGATAGGCCCGCAACAACTCGATGCCTTCGGGTGGCACCGCATCGCCGAGAGCTTCTTTGAGACGCTCGCGCTCCACCTTGGGCAGATGCATCCAGCGCTGTTCATTGACGTCGGCTTCAACGCTGTCGCCGCCATGCGCCTGATCACCGCCGGGCTGCCCATCCTGGCCCGCTTGGGCCTGCCCGTTGTTCTGATCGCCAGGCTTCTCGCCCTGCTTGCGATCGGCCTCGCTCTGCTGCCGCTGCTGCGCGCCTTGCTGTGGTTTCTGACGCTGCGACTGCGAGGACTTCGGATTCTGACTCTGCGACTGACTGCCCTTGGCCTCGGCCAGAATTTGCTCAAGCATGGCCACAGCCACGTCTTGCTCGCTACGTGTCGTCGCACCGCGATCATCGTCACTAAGCAAGTCGGCGGCGCTCGCCATGGCCCGTACCGCACGCTGCATCAACACATTCGGGCGCGTACCGGGGCGAGTCTGACCGGCCACCAACTCGGCCAATTCTTGCAACAGCCCCTGGGCGGCTGCTAGGTCTACCGGGCGATTGGCTGCTGTTGCGCGGCGCAGTTCACGCTGCTCGCCAGCCAACAGGGCCAACTGGGCCGCCGGCGGGAACGGCGCTTGGCGCCCCTCTTGGCCCTGGCCCTGACCTTGCTGTTGCTGGTCGCCCTGCTTGGGTGTTGGCATGCCGTCAACAATCGCCAGCAGGCGCTGCATTTCATGCAAGGCGATCTTGGCCAAGCGCAAAGCGCGCGAACCCAGTGCAGGGCTCTCGAGGTGATCGAAGCTCGCGGTCACCGCGCGTTCAACCCGGGTTAACGCACGCAAGGCAATCGGCATTTGTTCGAGTTCGCTGATGATATCAGCCTGCAGTTGGAGCTGCACTTCCTGCTGCAATTCGGCCACGCGTGACACCTTGCGCCGATCGGCAAAGCCCAGTTTGGCACCATCAACACCCACTCCGTCCTTAAGCAGCACTTCAACGCCGCTCACCACTCTGGCCTGCTGCTCGGATAATTTTCTCAGCAAGGCAATCAGATCGACCTGTGGCTCCTTCTTTTCACCCTGCTGTTGCTGCTGATCACCACCAAGGGCGCGTTGCGCCCGGCGCAGCTGCGCCGCCGCTGCCGCCGCTTCGCGCTCAGCCGGGCTTTGACGCCCGCCCTGCATGGCTTTGCCGGCTTCTTGCTGGGCGCTGGCCGCCCCCTCAAGCGCAGCCTTGGCTTCGTCGTTGTCGCTTTCGTTTTCAACCTGCTTCTGCAATTCGCGGGTCTCTTGTTCGAGTTCTTTCTGCTCCTCGGTCAAGTCGCGCGCACGCTCTCCAGCAGCGAGACGGGCCTGCAAGTCTTCTTGGCGTTCAGCCAAACGCCCAGCACGCTCCGCCAACTGGGCCGCTTCTTCGCTACCCGCCAGCAAATCGAGCAGATCACGCATGACTTCGGTGGCTTCGCCCTGTTCCTTCACCGCCTGCTGCAGACCGCCGCGGGCATCCAGCTTGCGACCAGCGGCATCCAGCACGGAGGCTGGCTGGCTGGTTTGGACCATGGTTTTGGCCTCGGCCAAACCTTCGGTTTCAGAGCCAAGCAAACGACGCTGCCATTCGAGTAATTGCTGCGCCAGATCTTGCTGACGCAGCGCCAGGTCTTTACGTTGACGCTCGGCATCGGCGCCGAGCTCACCAGCCAAACGTGCCCGGAAGAAGGTGCGCGTCGCCTCATTGACCTGTTCTTGACGCTTGACCAAATTCCGCAACTCGCGCACCAGGTCGCCAGAGCGCAGCAGGCGGGCCAAAGCGCGCTCGGCCTCACCGAGCCGTCGATCGGCTTCATTAGCCTCGCCCTGGTCGCCGCTTTGCGGCACCTGCTTGAGCCGGGGCACCGCTTCGCCCTGCACCAAAGCCAGGGCCGCCGCAAGCTGATCTTCGCCTTCATCAAGGTGATTCTGCTGCCAGCGCCGCAACACGTCGCCCAGCTGTTCAGCCGCGCGCTCAGCCACTGGGCGCGCAGCGCGCGCCGCACCAGCCAAGCTGTCTTGATCTGACAGACCTGGCGCCAATTGATCGCGGGCTTGAATGATGCGATCGCGGATCTCCGCCAAGTTGCGATCTAACTCCTGCTGCAATTCGCTGTCGCTCACCACGCGAATCGGCAACGGATCACTGCGGCCGATACCGGGGCCGGTGATGTCGTTGCCATCGCGCCCTTCGGCCACCAGCACCAATTGCTGACCAGCACCTGCCAAGGCACCAATTCGAATTCGATGACTGCGCCGGGTTTCGCCGCGCGTGCCGCTCACCTCGGGCCAAGCCACCAGCTCATGCTCGGCGGTTTGCTCACCACCCTCTTCACCGGCACTGTTTTCAGTGCTGGCCAAAAGGCGCAGGGCATCGAGCGCGATGTCGTCTTGCGCTTGCACCAAGAGCTCAACTTCGGCTTGCGGACTCACCGCCTCATTGCGCCGCAGGCCAGACAAACGCACCAATGGCACGCGGTCATCAAGCAGCGCCACGCTGATGCGCGGCTCGGGCCGGGCGCTGACCAGCACGGCGTCGTCGCCACTTCCATACACATCGGCGATGCCCACGACGAGCTCGCCGGCCTCGGTCACCAGCAGGCCACCATGATAACCAGCCTCGCCCTGCTCGATCGCGATTTCATCTAAGCCGTAATGCAAGGTCAACTGGCGGGCTGCCTCTTTGGCGCTACTGGCACTGCTGGTCGCGAAAAACAAGGTCAAATGCGTACCCGGTAACACGGCCAAGTTGGCCAGGCTGTCGAGTCGCTCAAGCGGACGACCAGTATAGGCCGGTGGCTTCAGCTCCGCGCGCAGGCCCGAGAGCGCCGGACGTTCGACCACCTCGGCAGCCAAGCCAGCCAAACTGGCATCACCCCATTCGAGATCGAAGCGATAGCTGCCCGGCGTTAAACTCAAGCGCTCGCGCCATGGACCGCTCATTGCATCGGGCACCCGCTGGTCACGACTCCCGCTATCAATATTACGCCAGCGAATCGACAAGGGAGCGGGCGACCCCCCACCATCATTCACCGCGAGCACCAGGGGTTGATCCTGAGGCACCACCGGCTGGTCGAAAGCCGCACTGAGCTCATGACTTGGATTCCAACGCGCGCTACCCAGCGGTAAGAACAGACGCTGAACCGCGGTATTGAAGGACGCCGGGTTAAGCCCCGCAAAGCCGCCCACCGCCACCACCAGCAAAACGGCGCCGGTCAGGGCGCGCACCATGCCGTGATTGCGAATCAAACGACCTGCGGCTGCTGGGGTGCACAGGTCGGCCACGCGCTGGGTATCGGCAGGCCCTAAGGCAATGCCGTCAATGGCGCTGAACAGGCGCCCATTGAGGTCAGGAATCCGCCGCTCGGCGACACGCGCCAAATTGGCATCGGTCATGGCGGCGCGCAACGGCCGCACCAAACGGCGATAGACCAAAACCCCCATACCCACCGCAATGCCGAGTAGCAGCAGCAAGCGCACCGGCCCGGGCAGCGAGTTGAAGCGGTCGAGCAAGGCCACTGCACTGATCGCCAGCAAGCCCCAGCCACAGACCCGCGCTAGCCCATCACAAACCAGCACGCGCCGCAGGTTGCGGCGCAATCGGGCAAGGAAGGGTTTGGCATCCATAATCAGCGGCTCCTCTCGGGCACATCCAGGCTAGCGACGAGGACGCGTAACCCAAGCGTCGTGCGTGCCCAAGCATGCAACGCAAACAGGGGTCCGATTGTCGAACCCCTGCTCAGTGCGCCGTGGTCGTGTCGACCGGTCAGACAGATGTGATTCAGCGCTGCCCGATTGCGTCGAGTTCAGCTTTCTCTTCTGGCGTCAGCACGGGAATGGTCTTCCGCTTCTCGATCTCAACCATGCGTTCGGTCTCAACCAGGTAGGCATCAATGTCATGCTGCCAAGCCGCCTTGCGTTTGGCGTCTTTCAGCTGGTAATCATGGCGGGCGCCGCGCTCGGCCAGGGCCTGGCGATACTTGGCCTTGCGCGCTTCCAGCAAGGGGCTCCAGGCCCACACGAGGTACTTTTGCCGGGGCTCAACAGCCAAGTCGCCGATGACGCCGCTGACTTTCTCTTCGCGCGCCACCATGAAGGCGTGGTGCGAAAGGTCGGCAGTTGTGGTTTCCAAATTGAACATCGCTGGCAGCGGCGGCGCGGCGGTCTGGTCTTCCAGCTCTCCAACCGTCAGACCCTCGATATGCGAAGCCTGGCTGCGCTGGATCTCGCGCACCTGAGCCCACCACTTGTACTCGAGAAACAGCACGCGCTGATCGGCGGTCAACTCGCCCAACTGCTTGCGCTTGAGCTCGTACGCAGCCACCGAGCGGGCCTCCATGGCCACCTCGTCGCGCGTGGTTTCCGGGCCGAAAGACCCCGGAAGCGCTGGCAGAGACGGTTGTTGCGCCACCTGGCTCACGGTGAGGCCAGGAATGCCCGACTCGCTATTGTCTACCACCTCGGGCTCGACATCGACCGGTGCCGACGCCGCGCTCCGCGACGAAGAACCGCCGCCGCAGCCAATCAGACCAAGGGCGACAACAGCCGCAGACAGAAACACGAGTGCATTGCGCATGAACAACCTCCAAAACAGGAGTCCACCGCCAGATACGGGTGCAGCAAGCCCAGGCCGACAAGTCCAACTCAGGGTGTCTCTTACGGCTGGCACGGCGCGAGCCCGATCGGCAGCGAACCCTTGAGCCGGAGCCCGCGAGGCCCACCATACCGCGCTAGCAGCAGTGACCCTTCGGGTTGGCTTGCTGCCCCCCAGGAGCCCAGGCTCCCAGACCAGGGGCCTCGGCCCCGCCAGCGCAGGTGGAAACCGCATGGATCGCGAACAGGCCGCCCAGGCCGCTCAAGCCGTGAAGCACGAACTGGCCAAGGTCATCGTCGGTCAGGAAGCGGTGATCGATGAGATCCTGATCGCCTTTTCCGCCGGCGGCCATGCCCTCCTCGAAGGCGTGCCCGGACTCGCCAAAACCCTGCTGATCAGCACCCTGGCCGAGAGCACCGACCTCAGCTTCAACCGCATCCAGTTCACGCCCGACCTGATGCCGGCCGATATCACCGGCACCGAGGTCATCCGCGAGAACAAGGATACCGGCGTGCGCGACCTGGTATTCTTGCCCGGCCCGATTTTCGCCTCGGTGATCCTGGCTGATGAGATCAACCGAACCCCCCCTAACACCCAGGCCGCGATGCTTGAGGCGATGCAGGAGCGTCAGGTCACCGCTGGTGGCCAGATC
>JAQIBG010000318.1 GCA_027859175.1 Planctomycetota bacterium
GAATAGGCAGATGCGCGGGACCCGTTGCTGCCGGTGGCGCAATCGCTGATCCCCTGATCGTTACCGCAATGCAATTTCATATGGGAATCACCAAGCTATTGATCGCTACGGCCTGGCCCTCGGTCAGCTTGGCGGCTTAGCCGAGCAGATCGCCACCACGGTGATCCTGTCGATGCGCAGCGAGCAAGCCGAGTTGTGCGAAGGCTTCAAGGCCGGCGTGGTTGGCAGCAGCACCATGCCGCAGAAGGTAAACCCGAAAGACAGCCAAGACCTGATCCACATCGGGCGACGCCTCGCCCACAACGCCGCCAATCATCTGACCCACCCCGCCGCGTGGGAAAGCGGCGACCGCGCGGTGCGCAGCGTGATCTACGAAAGCATCACTACCAGTTGCCAGCTGTGCCGCGAGTTGATGCCGCTGCTGCAGCGCTTGCTCAATCGCCTGATCGTGCGCCCTGAGATCATGCGCCGCAATCTGACCAACGGCGGCCTGTGGCTGATGAGTGAACGCGTGATGCTCGCGCTCGGCGAGCGCTACGGCCGCCAAGCCGCGCACGACCGCATGCATGCCCTCACCGCCCTCGCCTCAGAGTGCACTCTGCCCGAGGCCCTCGAGCGCGAGATGGGCGACGATCTCGACGCCGAGGCCATTGCAGCACTGTGCGACCCCAGCAGCTACCTCGGCAGCACCGATGCCCTGATCGACGCCACCCGCGCTGCCGCAACTGAAGTCATCACCACGCTCAACACCGAAGCCGAACGCCAGATCAACGTACCACACCCGGTGCTAAGCCAGCGTCTACGCCTCTTTATCGACGCCTAGCAGGTTGCTGAAATACACCTGCCTTCAGTCGACATTGTTCCGGGGCTCTTTCCAGGTGACTCTTTACCCTTCAACCCCTCGCAGCTAGCTCACCGAACGGGCAATGGCCCCAAACAGCGTCTCGGCCCGGAAAGGCTTGGTGATATAGCCATCCACCCCAGCCGCCTTCGCGCGTTCGCGGTCTTCATCCATGGCGCCACCAGTGAGGGCGATCACTGGAATGCCCGCCGTCTGCGGGTCGGCCTTGAGACGGCTTGTGGCCTCAAAGCCATCGAGCACCGGCATCCTCAAGTCCATGATTATCAATTCGGGGGCCTCGGAGGCCACCTGGGCCAGCGCCTCTTCGCCATCCCCGGCCTCACTGACACTATGGCCGGCCTCTTCGAGGAACTCGCGCAAGATAGCGCGATTTACTGGCATATCGTCGACCACCAAGATCGACAAGGGACGCAGCAAAGCCGGCACCTCATCGGAGGCCAAAGTCGAGACAATCGCGCACTCAGGCAGCTCGAAGCGAAACCGACTTCCGACCCCAAGCTCACTATCAAGGGTGATGTCGCCACCCAACATGCGGGCAAAAGCGCGGCTGATGGCGAGCCCCAGACCGGTGCCTTCGCGCTGCAGCAGCGGGTTGCCGCCTTGGGTAAAGCTGCTGAAAATCGTTTCCTGATCTTCCTCCTGAACACCCACGCCGCTGTCTTGAACATCCACCAAGAGATGACCGCGTTCCCCACCAGATTCCGTCCAACGCATGCGTAAACTCACTGCACCAGCATCGGTATACTTGACCGCATTCCCAACTAGATTGACCACTATCTGCCGAAGCTTGGCTTCATCACACTGCACCGCCTCTGGTATATTTTCACCGAGTTCATAAACCCAAGCGACTCCGCTCTCCTGTAAGGGCAGGCGAAACATGTCGGCCACCTCATCAACCAATTTGCGCAAGCGACATGGTCCCCAACTCACGACACTGCGGCCAACCTCGATCTTGGAAATTTCCAAAACATCACTAAGTAGCGCTAACAAGTGGTCGCCGCTGCCCAAAATGGCATCCAAACGACGGTGGCTTTCATCATTGAGACGAGCGTCGCCACGCATGAGTTGGGCATACCCGAGAATCGCATTCAACGGCGTGCGGATTTCATGGCTCATGTTTGCCAAGAACACGCTCTTGGCTTGGCTCGCAGCATTGGCTTGATCACGAGCAACACGCAGGTCTTCGGTCAACTGCGCTCGGTCAGTAATATCGCGGGCGAGACAGATGAAGCCGCCACCCTCACGGCACGCAATATTCATTTCAAAATGTCGTTCCTGGCCAGCAACGTCGAGCCTGTAGCTCTCGCTACTGGCGGTGCCAGTTGCGCGCGCGCGCGCCATGGCTGCGCTGATCACCTTAGCCGATTGCTGCGGCAGAAGGTCGGCAAAGCATTGATTGAGGAAACGATTTGGCGGCACATACAAGGCGTTCGAATCCGAGGCATGGTACCGAACAATCCGTTCTTCGGCATCGAGTTCAAAAAGGAGGTCAGGCAGTGCATCGATGGTCGCGGTCAATTCGGCCGTCCGACTGGCCACCTCTAGCTCCAAGGCATCACGATGAGTGGTCAACTCCTTCTCGCGTGCCTGCAGGGCGCCAGCCATCCCATTAAAGGCAATCGCTAGCTGGACGAACTCCTCATCACCACGCACTGGCACCACCACGCCCCAGGACCCTCGTGCGATTCCCTGTGATGCGGCCGTCAACGCCGATAACGGACCCAGAACATGCCGGCGCAAAGCCACCTGACTTAACCAACCGACCGCAATCAGCCCAATCACCACCGCAATCGCAGCTACCACCACCATGCGCCAAGTCCGATTCGCGTCAGCTTGGGCCAAATAGGCCATCCGCACCTGCGGTGACGCGAGCACACTCCCGTATGCAACCACCTGCTCGCGTGCTGGCATCACTCGGATATGCAAACGTGTGTCGAGCCCATCCGCGTTGGCCTCGCTGAGCACCGAGGCCACCTCGCCTGTGGCACGCCAGTGCTGAACGCGGTCCAGAACCTGCTCCGGCCTGACCATGGCGATCCACGCCTCTTGAATTTCATGATCCTGGTTGCGACCGCCAAAATCAAACACGTGGACACTGCTGCCCGCCAAGCTGGCATCACCGTGCATGGCGCGCGCCACCGCAACCGGGTCTACCTGCGCATCAACGGCAACTGCAGCAAACAAAATACGCGCATTCTCATCAACGCTCTCAATCGCAAGCTGGCGCAATTCTTCATCCAAGACGGAGCGCGCTTCAGACCGGCTCGCGCTAATCGCCCAGGCCAGAGCGGCGGTCAATACCACAACGCTGACCAAAAAGCCCAGTGCCAGAATCGCCCCAACCCGACGCGCCACGCGCATAGCTAACGTACGCCCTCGGCCACCAAGCGTTCAACCTGCGCCAGGTTGCCGCTATGGATAAAGCCCGAACCGGTATCAACACCAAGCCCGGTGAAGCCAAAGCGATGACTCATCGCCAACTGCCACACCGCCAGATAGCCCTGGAGCCATGGCTGTTGATCAGCAATCAAATCTAAATACCCGTTGCGCAGCAGCGCAAGCGCATCGGGTGAGAGGTCGAAGCCTGCCACCCGATAGCAATCCGGATCAAAGTTATTGCGCTTGAGCACGCCGCCCATGAAAGCGGCATCGGCATCATCAACCACCGTAACGATTTCAGGGTGGCCTCGCAAATGCGCTACCACCGCTGCCTCAAGCGCCTTCAGGTCGCCATCATCTTGTAGATAGTCAACGGTAACCCCCGCCTCCACCAGAGCATCCTCGGCAGAACTGGTCCGCTCACCACGAATCGGATACTGTTTGACGCCGGTCAGCAACACCCGATCACCCGGCTTGAGCTCGAACATGCGGATACAAGCCACGGCCAAGCTGTGACCCGACCTGGCCATTCGCTGTCCGACATACCCAAACCCCTCTGCGCCGTAGCGCTGCTGAATAGCCGGCAGGTCTACATTCAGACTCGTAACCAGCACGCCCTTGCGTCGCGCCTCGGCCACCAGCGGCGCCAAGGCCGACTCACCGGGGTGCCCCATGATGGCGATCCCGTCTGGTCGCTCGGCCACAGCCTGTTTGAACTGCACCAACATGCGCTCGTTATCCCAGTCAGACCACTCCAGGCGCAGGTCAACGTCGAGATCTTCAGCCGCTTGGCGCGCCCCCCGGGCAATGGTCTCAGCAAAGTCTTGCCCAGGGCTGCCACCTACAAACACGACCACTGCAGGCTCAGCCCCACCGGGATGGGCTTCTGATGACCGTGCCCAAACAAGGCATGCGATCGCCGCCAGCGCTGCGCCTAGCAGGCTGCCAATCACAAAAGACCGAAGCGGTGCATTCATCATTCTACTGGGTAAGTATGAGGCCCAAGCAGGGCCATGCCAAGCGCCGTTAGCACGTTAGCGCCCATAGCGACGAACACCACGTACACGCTAGCCCATGAGGTGCTGACGCTCCTGCCGCCGCCACGCACGCGGGCTCAGACCCCGTTCGCGACTGAAAACCCGGCTCATGCGCGCCAAGTCGGCAAAACCACACGCAATCGCAATGTCGGAGATCGCTGCGTCGGTGGTAGCGAGGTGATAAGCCGCCCGATTGACGCGACACCGGTCTAGGAAGCGCCGCGGCGTCAGCCCACAATGCCGGCGCATGGCACGCGCGAGATGCTCATGCGACACGCCCGCGCAGTCGATCAAGGCGGGCAGATCTGGCACCGGGTCCTGCCCCTCCAGTAAGGGCAGCAAGGTGCTCAGCCACGCTGGCAGCGACGGATCTGGCCGAGCCCAGATATGCTGCAGTGCGGTGGTCACCACACCCACCAGCAGAATCAGCGCATCCGGCTGCCGGCTGTGGGCCGCCAACTGTTTGCAGCGCTCATCGAAGGCCGAGCGTTCAGGGCGCGGCAACAGGCCCACCAAGCTGGCGCTATGATCAATACGGTGCAAGTGGCTCTCGTCCGAACGCGGCAGCATCCGCAGCGCGTCAGCGATCTCGACATCGAAGCTGACATTGACATAGGCAACCCGCTCCCCAGCTAAGGCGTGGCGGTCGCACTCACGAATAATACTGATCGATCCCGCCTCCTGACGATATTCAATGCCATTTATCGCGTGAAAAAGCACGCCATGGCGCACGTACACTAATTCCCAGAAACCGTCATGGCCATGCTCATTACAGGCATACGGCCGGTGACCACCGATACAGGCCACGTGAACCTGATCATTTCGATCACCGTTCCAATGCATCATTTCCATAGCCACATGATCAACCACAGCCAAGTCATGTCAAAGGGGACCGAGTCCATCCCGCACCCGCCCTGCATACTCAGGGGCAGGAGAACACCGCCATGAATACCCCACCCCCAACTTGGCTCAGCACTGGATTCAGCAAACGCGACGCTCCCATCCTTGGCCCGGATGCCACGCTGCGCTTTACCTGCCCCATCAGCGGCCAAAGCGTGGCCTGGGCTGAGAAAGACGTGTTCAACCCCAGCGTGACCCGGATTGGCGACGAGATTTGCCTGCTAATTCGGGCCGAAGACACCATCGGTCACTTCAAGGGCACCTCGCGTATCGGCCTCGCAACCAGCAGCGATGGCATCCATTTCAGCGTTGAGCCCGAGCCAGTCATCTATCCCGACCACGATGCCTACTTCGCCCTCGAACGCGAAGGTGGCTGCGAAGACCCACGCGTAGTGGTGCGCGACGACGGCCTGTTTGTCTGCACCTACTCGGCCTTCAATGGCAGCCTGTGCTACCTCTGCGTCGCCACCTCTCGCGATCTGCGCACCTGGACCAAACATGGACCGGCCTTCGCGGGCAGTCCGTGGGAGCGAATCTGGTCGAAGAGCGGGTGCATCGTCTCGCAGTGGGTCGACGATCGCCTGCAGGCCGTCCAAATTGATGGCCAGTATTGGATGTACTGGGGTGAAGGCCTGCTCCATGCCGCCACCAGTAACGACTGCATCCACTGGCAGCCGGTCAGTTTCGCGGCCAACGCCAATCGCATTGCTGAACTCGATCAAGCAGGGCGCTACGCCAACCGCCCCTTACCGGGCGCCTGTGAAGCACTGCTGCCGCTAGCCTGCCCCCGCCCCGGACGCTTCGACCACTGCCTGGTTGAACCCGGCCCTGCCGCCGTTCTCACTGATGCAGGTATTGTGCTGTGGTATAACGGAAGCACACCCGGCGCCGATGCGGGCGTCTACAGTTGCGGCCAGGTTTTATTCGACCCGTGCAATCCAAGCCAAGTACAAGAACGGCCGCTCGAACCCTTCCTGGTTCCCGACCAGCCCTGGGAACTCGCGGGCCAGTGCGCAGCCGTCACCTTTAGCGAAGGCCTCGTGCGTCATCAGGGGCAAGAATTGCTCTACTACGGTTGCGCTGATTCCCATATCGGGGTTGCGATCCGCGAACTGTAACCGGGCGGTGAAGTAAAGCAGGCTCAGCCATCTCCAAACGGCACCTGCGCCGTTTGGAGATGGTACGCGCTCACGGCGTCAACCGGGCGAATCAGAAGATGTAAATCGGCACCCGAGCGCACGGCAATCGAACCGTCGATCAAGTAGGCCCGACCAGGAACCACCAAGCCGCCGTTGAGGCGCAGATCACTACAGTCGGCAACGTCAACAATGAGCACATGCCGCCCGAGCGACGCATCGCGGATCACGAAGTCGACACCAATATGCTCGTCGGCCCGGAATACCTGATGCGCCATCAAGTCAGCCTGCTGAATAGTCAGGCTATGATGTGACTGCTGAATCGCTTCGGGCCCGGGTGGCCGGCGAATCACGCGCGGCCGTGGCGCCACGTGGCCGGGTGGCAGGGCATCGTCACCGTGGCCACCGCTGACAGGCGATGCCGTACGGTCTATGGTCGCTAAACCACCCGAACGCCCTGGCACCGTCTGCCGCGGGTCCTGCCAATTCGCAATGCCTTGCTCGGCCAGGAGCTCGCGTGCCTGCTCGACCCAGGCCTGGGCCTCGAGATCCAGGGCTGACCCTTCTGGGGCGTGGCCATCGAGGCCCTGCCCAAGCCAAGCATAGGCACGCGCGAAAGCCCGCGATTTGCCATGCAAGGGCACGGCGCTGCGATCAACCGGGCGCGCCGGGCGCTCGCTCACCCTGATCGGTGGCAGTTGAAGCCCTGTGGCGCTGTGCTCGATCGTAGTTTCATTAACTGTCGATCCGCCACTGAAGTCCGCCCTTGGCAGCCCGATAAGCACCAAGCCAACAAGCGTCACCGTTAAAACTGCGCTCACGATGCGTGGCGCGGTGCGATCTGTATTCATCACGGGGTTGAGAAGGACCACGCGTAGGTAGGCCCTGCGTTCACAGTCACACTCACCGCGTAGGTCGTTCCCGAGGCCAAACTCGGCATGTCAGGCAAAATGAACACCTCGCCATGACTCAGCATGCTATCAGAATAAAAAGAGGCGTCCCCGGCATTGGTCAACAAATCGGCATCCTTCACCAACACAATCACCGGGCTATTTGCCTGGCCCTGAGCACCGAATTGCACAGCGAGATTAGTAAACTTGGCCGCTGTCGGAAAAATGAGATGAATCGGCACGCCAATCGCGCCTCTGTTGGGAGCAGCATTTGGTGACGAATCACCATCAACATCGTCCAAGGGGTCTGGGCCTTCGCTGTCGGTATTAAATGACAGGAAGCCAATCGTTGAGCCATCTTCAGGCCAAAAACTCACCGTCCGTGCCGCGCTAACACCACCGAACTCCATGGTCCCATAGTCCCTGTTGCCACCACCAGTGGCCTGCACGTTTGGATTCATGCCACGAGCACTGGCCCGATCTCCATATCCTGCGCGCACTGTCTCGTGACGCATCAAGGGCAAACGATGGTACACGGAGTTCCACCAGAGGCCGACTGCGTCAGCCCCGGCGCTGGTCGCGATCACCTCAGACGCCACATTGACCCCAGGCGGCCAGGAAGCCGGATCGCCCGAGAAGGCAACATTGATCCGCTCAAAAAACGAATCAGAGATGAACATGGGATTGTTCGAGTTCGATTCGCCATGGGTAATCGACAGCGAGTTAGCCCCGCCACTCGCATCCTCCTCCAGGCATTGGTAGCCAGCATGCATGGTCGCAGCCTGATCCAGATAAGCATAGGCCGTCAGCGCAGCCAATCCCGCTTCGGTCCGATACGAGGTAGTGGCATCTACCACCGTATTCACCGACGGCGCCTCGCCCTGCGGCGTGGTCACAATGCGACTCAGACTGCGATCTTCGCCGCCCCCTCCGCCACTGCTGCTGCAAGCCGAGAACCCCACACAACAGAGAACCGCCAAGCCAAGCCGAACCACCATCAAACCACCCTCCGAAGGACGCCACAGTCTACCAAACGGCGCACCCAAGCCAACGCCCACCAAGACTGGCTGGGCTGAGCCCATCACAGGCCAAATTAGGCACCAATGCCACCAAACACTTGAAGTGCACCGGTGCACCTGCTATAAGTGCATCAGGTGCACCACATGAAATCAACCACGCCCCGCCATCGCGCCACCGGTTTCACCCTGATCGAACTGCTGATTGTGGTCGCGATCTTGGGCATCCTGATGGGCCTCCTCCTTCCCGCGATTGCCGTCGCCAAGGGCGCCGCTCGCTCCGCCACCTGCCAGAGCAACCTGCGCCAACTGATGCTCGGCACCTATGGTTACGCCGATGACTATCACGGCACCCTGCCGCCGGTACGCGACTCCGATTACAAGACCCACTGGTTCCAATTCGTGGCGCCCTACCTGGAGGTGAGCACCGCTGGCAGCAGCGATGGGCAGCGCGCCACCATGGCCACCGTGCATAAAACCCGCAGCGTGCTGTGGGGCTGCCCCGATTGGCAGGGCTCGATCCAAGGCAACGGCGCCACCGCCCTTTACGCCCCAGGATACGGCATGAACTTATACCTCGATCGCCCCAACAGTTGGCGCTACTGGGCGCCCGGCGGCGGCTGGGGCGGCGGGCCGATAACGCCCTTCATGATCGACCAACTCGAGCACAGCACGCAACGCATTTTACTCGGCGATGCCAATAATTACGCCATCACCCCTCCCTGGTCAGCCCCCTACAAGGACGTACAAATGCCACCCATAGGCACCAGTATCAACCAAACAGACTGGAAACCGATCGGGCAACGCCACGGCAGTGCTCGTGGCAACTTTGCCTTCGGCGATGGTCACATCGAATCCGTTTCACTGCGCCAAGCTTTGGTTGCGATTCAAGACCCGGGTTCGCTATGACCTGCGCCAATCCCGCGGCCACGCCCGCCACCTGTGAGCAACTGACCTATCTCAATGGGCTCAGCAGTGCACCGGAGCCACGTTTCCTCTCAGGTGTGTTCACCGCCGAATGCGCAAGCACCCTGGCCGAGGAGACAGGCCACCACGCCGCGCTGATCGGCGTCGAATATTGCCGCGGCTTCGGCATTCATGAGGTCGACCACCCGTCGCAAACCATCGCCTGGCGCGAGCTCAACCCAGCGCTCATCATCCACGCTGCCGCCGGCGGCATGGTGCGGGTGCTCAGCCACTTTCCCAATCCGTGCAATGCGCGCTATGGCGGCCTGCGCGACAAAGACGCTGATATCACAGCCATTCTCCAAGCCGGCACCGCCGCGCGCGCCCGCTGGTTGGCCATGTTAGATGAACTTGCCGCCGGTTTTCACGATTTGGCCCAACACGGCATCACCGTCATCTACGGCCCGTTGCATGAAATGAACTGCAACGGCTTCTGGTGGGGTGCCACGCCAGAGCGAATCGGCATTGCCGGTTATCGTGCGCTGTGGGCGGATCTGTTCCACTACCTCAGCGTTGAAAAGGGCTGCGACAACCTGCTGTGGTTGTTTGCCCCCCTAGGTCACGACCCACTCGACATGCAGATCTATCCCGGTGACAACATGGTCGACCTCGTTGGTCTCGACGTGTACGGCGGCAGCATCGTACCGTGCACACCGGTCTACCAACAACTGGCCGCGCTCGACAAGCCTGTGGTGCTCAGCGAATACGGACCGGTTGCCTGGAACGAGCCAGAGGACAACTACCCGCGCTACGATTGCCGCCTGCTTGCGCACGAACTGGCCACGCACTGGCCACAAATTTGCTCCTTCATGTTTTGGGGCGGGCACTTCGCGCCCAGCGCCCACGACCACGCTGACGCCATGCTCGCCGATCCGCGCGTCATCACTCGTCACCAACTCGCCACTGAACGCCCCCTGGAAACATCGATATGAATTATTGCTCCCGCACCGCCGCCCTCCTGCTGACTCTTGGCGCTGCGCTATCGTCGCCGCTGCTTGCCGCGGAAACGATCGCTGATGGAATCGCAACAGGCCTGACCACGCGCCAATGGGAACCGATCTGGCAGGCAGGCGCCGACAAAGGAGCCGCCGCAAGCTGGGCCCACGATACCACCACCTGGCATAGCGCGCCGAATAGCCTCAAGCTTGTGGTTCCCGAGGGCGCCGGCCCCGCCAACACCCGCATTGGGTTATTCCCTGGCGGCACTTGGCCCGCCGCCGGCACCCTCAGCCTAACCGGCGTCGCCAAACTCAGCGGCAGCGCCAAACTCATTGCGGTGGTGTCGGTCAGTGGCTTCGACGACAACTGGAAGCGGTCGTTCAGCGCCGATATCACGGCGATCAAAAACCCCGGCAGTGACGCTTGGCAAGACATTAGCGGGCAGGTCGAAGTCCCAGCCGGGCTGCGGCAGATCGCCCTGCAAATCACCGTGGTTGAAGGCCACGGCACGGTGTGGCTCGACGACATCGCCTTTCCAGCCCTGCCCCTGCCCTAGCAGACTGTTGCGATTCATCAGGGCGCATTGCGCAGGGCTCGGGCCGCATGCCTCAGAGCGCATTGCGCCTTGCTCATGGGCCCGGCCCAGCAGGGTAACTAACTGCCATGCAACGCGTTACCCTGCAGCAGATCGCCGACGCCACCGGCCTCGGGAAAAGTACCGTTGGCTATATTTTGCGCGGCGATCGCAAACGCTTCACCGAGGAGTCATGCGAACTGGTGCTGCGCACCGCGCGTCAACTCGGCTACCGCTCTAACGTTGCTGCCCGCGCCATGTCGAAAGGTCGCTTCGGCGCGGTTGCCCTCATCAACAGCACCGGTTTTCTGCGCAGTATTTTCAGCCCCCACCTACTCACCGGCATCGACGCCAGCCTCCAACAAGCCGGCCTCCTCCTTACCGTCGCCGCCCTCGACGACGAGCACCTCACCGACCGCGAACGGCTTCCCAGCCTACTTAGCGACCTGTCGGTTGATGGCATCCTCCTCAATTATGCGTTCCACCAACCCCCTGGCCTGAACGAGTTGCTCAGCCAGCTCGGGCTACCAACGGTGTGGATCAACGCCAAATACGCCGACAATGCGGTGTATGCCAACGACCACGGCGGTGCCCAGACGGCCACTGAACGGCTGCTTAAGCTGGGGCACACCCGCATCGCTTACTGTGATCCAGAAATCGGCAGCGATGACGACCAAGTCTTTTGGCATTACAGCATGCATGATCGCGAAGCCGGTTACCGCGCCGCCATGACCGCGGCCGGGCTACCCGCGCAGGTGTGGCGCCCCAAACACCGTCAGCCGCCGCATGAGTGGCTAGACCTATGCCGCGAGTGGTTCGCGAACCCAACCCGGCCCAGCGCAATCTTGTGCTATAGCCCGCGGATTGCCCGCAACCTCCTGATGGCGGCCAGTCAACTGGACATCAAAATCCCGCAGGACTGCTCGCTGATGACTTTTGCAGCCGGACTCGTCGATGATCTCCAGGTCCCGATCGACACCGTGCTCATCCCCGACCGCGCTATCGGTCACGCCGCCGTTGCGATGCTCCGCGATCAGATCGCAACCGGCACCACCAAGCAAGTGAGCCAGGCCATAACGATGGACCTGGCTCAAGGCGCTAGCTGCAGCCCGCCCACTCCCTAACGGCGCACTGCATTCGCTAATCGCTACCGCTTACTTCAAGCGCTCAAGGTCGGCACCAACGATGAAGTACCGTGGTTCGTGGTCGAGCAGCAAGCCTTCATCGGCTATACCCGCACAAGGGTGACCAAAGGCTGTCACCGCGACCAGGTTTTCAGCGCCATCGAGCGCCAGCTTGGCGGATGCCTCCGCGCCGCTTGACCAGCCTACCAACACGCGCGTGCCATCCGTGCGGGTAAAGGCGTAGCAATGCTTACCAGCCGCATCATCACCGATGTTTTCGGTGAAATCAGCCCCTCCGAGCAGACGGTCATGCACCGCAACAAGGGCCTCGCCAATCAAGGGCTGATCGGCAACGCCACGCAACATATGAAAGTTGGATTGCCCCGGAAAATCGCGCGGGCCCGAACTGTAAATGTAGTGCCGCTCGATACCGGCTGCCTGGCGACTGATCAAACCAGCCAGCAACACCATGGCATCGTCAAGGCCATTGGCATTGAAACCGCTCTCGCAGTCCCAAATCGGCAGCACCCGACCATGCTTCGCCATCATCGCCTGCAGAGCGCCGACTTCTTTCGCAAAGGCCGGGGCCCCACGCAGGCCGTACTGACACTCACCGTAAGCATGGTAGCTGACCACATCAGCGTGCTTCAGCAGGCCCTTTTCAAAACAACGGCGGAAAAAATGCGGTGCCGATCCTGCAGTCGCCCCAACCACCACCGTGGCATCTGGGTCCACCTCTTTAATCACGGCATAGGCTTCGCGCGCTAAGTCCACATAGGCCTGCTCGAGACTGACGCCGGTATCTTTGTTGACCTTCAAGAAGTAGTCATTGGGCTCATTCCAAATCTGGTACACCTGAACCCGCCCCTTGAGATGCTCAACCGTTGTGCGAACAAAAGAACGCCAAGTGGCGATATCGGTCGGCGGATATTTATTCCAACCAGCCCAGGGTGAGGTCTTTTCACGGATGTTGGCGGGTGCGCTCGAGGCCCAGCGCGGCGTCCCGTTAAGGATCACCATCGGCTCAACACCGGCCTCCAGGTAGGCGTTCAACTGGTCATCAGGGAAATTGAAGGCACCCTGCTTGGCTTCGATCGAGGCCCACGAAAACTCAAAACAGCGCGCGGACTGAATCCCGATGCTTTTGGCGTGTGGCAGCTGCCGCGGGTCTCCTGCCGTGATATGGCTCCCAAGAAAACCGGGCGCGGCATCGCTACGCACATGCGGCACGCACACCACCACCGCATCACGCGTGATGAGCCCGTCCTGCCCAGCCAACACCGGCGCCAATCGGAACCAACCCAACGGCAAGTTTTCGATTGTGACCGAGGCCCCTTCGCCGCCCTCTGGCAAAGCCACGACCTGAGCCGCATGTTCTTGAACAACCAGCCCTTCGGCATCGAACGCACGAATCTGAACCGTGGTGCCAAGCGGAATGTCCACCGTACGTAAACTGAGACGTAAGGTCGATCCGCGCACAGTGCCGCCCAGCGCATCGGCACCGGCAACGACCCGTAAACCCGCCTGCGGCCGCGCGCTATCAGCCACCTCAACTGACTCAGAACCCACTTCCACCAAGCTGACGCCATCAATGCGCAAATCATGTTTGCCGAAGTGTTCAACCCGCAGGTACACCTTTTCAGCGCGGCCCGAGAAGGTGCCATAACGCGGAACCTGATGCTCATAGCTGCCGACTGCCACGCCGTCGGTAAAGGTGAGTGGGACTTTTTTGATTATTTTGACATTGGAACCTGGCCGAGCAATCCACACGAAGGCATCACCGTCGCTGCCTGAGCCGCGAACACGAACGCGATAAGTCTTTCCATAGCGTAAAGTCAAGTCTTCGGCGTGGGTCAAGAACCCGAAAATTCCCGCCTCCGACACAAAGCTGCTGCTGCCATCGGCATGCTGCGTCCATGCCGGCGGGTTGTCTGACGCAAAATAATTGGCCTTGTGGTCACCCCAGTCAGGCGTGGTGTAATGCCAACCGATGCCGCCCAGTGCAAACCCGGGGTCAAATAACAGTTCACCACGCGCAAAACCATCACTCTCCGGCACGATAAGCTGTTCCTGCGGCGTAATCGACACCGAACGTAGTTCATAGCGCCCGATGCCACGGAATCTTAGGATCAGCACGGTATCGGCATCACTGTGCTCCACGGTGATCTGAGTCGCGTAGCGCTGCCACTCGCGACTAACCGGAAAACCGTCACTACCATGGTGCGTGAATGGATCGCTGGCCCGCCGCAAGGTCAGTCCAAGACCTTCGATCTGTCCAACGCTGCGCCCCTCGAAACTGATGCCATACACCGTGTTGGCCGCCACCTTCAGACGTGGCAAAGACACGGCCTCGGCCTTGGCTTGGACGTTGATCGCCAGCACCTGACCGCTGCCATCGCTGGCCTGTTCCAGGCTCAAACTGCCATCGGGCCGCTTCCAGGTACTGGCTGCCCACCGTGTATCCGACAGGCTGGATGCCGTTGAAAAGTCCGTCGCAAGCACGGGTTCGGCTGCGCTGGGTGTCGTGACCACAAGGAGCACGAGGATGATGGTAAGCAAATGGGGCATGGGAAACTCCAGGGCAAGTATGGACACCACGCGAGCCAAGTCCAAGGCTGACGAGCCCTGTTTTAGCACCAACGCGGCCGGTGTACATCGATTAGTGCACCGGTGCACATTGTACGTTTAACCCATTCTTGCGTTGAGACAAAGCTCCCTCACACCATTCGCGTCACCACCCGTCCGGCGCTTTATCCAAGCCGCAGGCGCCCGAAGCGGATCTGCGTCCGCCGGCAGTCGGCGTTGTGTGAGCTATCCCACACGGCTTCGATCAATCCCGGCGTGGCCGGGTCTTCGATCAGCGTGGCGTAGCTATTGCGATTGCCGCCATCGTAGAACGGACGCGGCTCTGACCACACGCCACCAACCGGGCGCACCACGTAACTCAAACCGGGGCGCTCCCAGGCCACGCCATCGCTATACACGTAGATCTCACGCCCGTCACCGAGGATGGCAAACGCGCCCTTGGCCACCGTGTTATGCAGCGCGCCCTGGGCTTCGGCCGGCGTCCAGGTGCGGCCGCCATCCTGGCTCTCGCTGCGATACGCCACCGGCGGTTCCATGGCACGGGCGTCACCGCTGTAGGCGGCACTGCGCATGACCATGCTGAGGCTGCCATCGGCCGCCGCTGCTAGGCCTCCCTCGTGCACGAAGCATGGGCCAGCCTCGGGAAATGGGACGTAACCCGCCAGCGACCACTCCAACAGATTGCGACTCTCCAACACAAACTGGCGCCGGTCACCGCACGGGTCACGCCGCAAGGTATTGCGATGCACCGGCAGCAGGTAGCGATCACCATGCTGCACGATGCCGGCACAAGTGATCAGCGGCGAGGCGTGATGATTGGTAATTTCAACCGGCACCCACGAGCCCCCGTCATCAGCCGAGTAGGCAGCACATAATTGACTGTCTTCACTGTCACGACGGTGCATCGGGCAGCGCATCGCAAAGCACCACAAGGTGCTCTGACCAGGCGGCCGATACAAAACCGAGTTGGCATAGGCCACACTCTGGTCACCAAGGCGATGGTGGTGATCAAATACCATCTGCGTTTGCCACCAGGTTTGGCCGTCGTCGTCGCTCACCCGGCACAGCACATCACCCATGTCGGCCTTGCCACGAAGGCGGCCACCGTAGGTCGCGATCAAGCGCTTACCGTTGGCCGAGCGCACCACGAAAGGCTGCCATATACAATCGTAGGGACTGTTCGGTCCGAGTTCGTCGATCAAACTGAGGTCGACGATGTCGCCGGTATAGGATGAAGAGGTCGTTGCAGACATGACTGTTCCCCTGGAACATGAGATGGATTGAAGATGGTTGAATGAGCCCGCTAGACGCGACTCACCACTCGCCAGTGCGGCCAAAACGTTCAGCGCTGGCGGCCACAAAGGCACGGCCCGCCGCATCGATGCGGTCACAGATCTGCAGTGCGTTGAGCCCGATGACATCGCGGCTGGCAGGAATAAGGCTGCGACATTCGTTATCGTCCATGAAACGCGTGGCCTCCAGGAGACCCGCCTCGTCACCGTGCGGCACCGCCAGAAAGCCATGCTGGTCGGCATGAATCAGTTGGCCTGGTTCAATCCGCGTCCCAAACACCTCAACCGCTTCGCCCCAGCGCACCGGGCAACTATAGGCATGCCCCACGCACAAGCGCCGCGCCAAGCAGCGAAACCCACCCGAGCGCACCTCGGCCACATCGCGAATCGCACCATCGGTAATGGTGCCAACGCAGCCCAAAGCCCGGTGAATGCCGGTATTGACCTCGCCCCAAAAGGCACCGTGGGTGGCCGCGCCGTCGAGATCTTGCACCACCACCACTTTCGGGCCTGGCTGCGAGGCAATGTAACGCCGGTACCGACTCCAAGCATCGGGCTGCTGCTGCACATGGGCAGGATTGGATGGCTCGATGGTGACCGTCACCGCCCAGCCAACCATGGGCAGATGATCGGGCATGAAGTCGACCAGCGGCTCGCGGTTGACCGCATCACGGGCGAAGTCTGCCGTGGTGATCTGTTCCCAGCCATTGTAGACGCTGGGGGTATTCCAGCGGCTCAGGGCCGCGAGTTGTTCTGGGTCGAGAGCACGTGTCGTCATCACAACACCTCCTTGAGCGTCGTAAGTTCGAGTCGAGCCGCATTGAGATCGGTCCAGCTCCGGTTGAAGGCCGGCGCCGTCTGCATCCAGGTGATATACGCGGTGCCGTCGGCAAGCATGGTGCAGCCAAGGTTGGTGTACTCGTGGTCCACCTCGCGCAGCAGGTCGCCGCAGCGAATCCAGCTGGCGCCGTGATCCCAACTCAGCGCCGCACTCAGCGCATTGCGTTCACCGAAATGGTGATGATCAGGTTGATAGGCGCAGTCATTCCACAACAACAGCAGACCGTGCGAACCCGGCATGCGCCGCAGGCAGGTACAACTCTCAGAGGCCTGTAGACCGCTGGTCCATACCGCCCCCCAACTCAGGCCGCGGTCGCAGGAGCGCGCCAGCAACACCGAACCCAGCTGACTACGGATGCTCATCAACAGGCTG
Source organism: Planctomycetota bacterium (assembly GCA_027859175.1). Taxonomy (GTDB): domain Bacteria; phylum Planctomycetota; class UBA11346; order UBA11346; family UBA11346; genus GH22. Next base: position 16,915 of record JAQIBG010000318.1, read on the forward strand.
CCGTCAGCGCAGCAGGCCACGCTCGGCTCCATCGCGCCGCGTAACGGCAGATCAAGCACGCCATCTCGACGTTGCCAGCTCAGGCCATGGTCATCGCTCCAGGCCACGCCGACGCGGTTGTGCTGGGTGCCCTGATCGCCGTCGCCACCGTGAAACGGCACCAGCAAACGGCCATCGTCGAGCACCACCAGGCTAGCAGCCCCACCTTGCAGCCACTGACCAGCAGAGCCCTGCCACACATCAGCACCCCGCTGCCAACTGCCGCCAGCATCGCTGCTGCGATAGCAGCGCATGGTGCCACTCGCGGGCGAATGGCATACCAAGGCGAGCAAGAGTAAGGCGCCATCCGCGGCGCGCGCCACGGCACAGCCGTGAACGTTTTGGTCGCCAGCATCGGGCCGCACCACCACCGCGGGGGCACTCCAGCTGCGGCCGCCGTCGGACGAACGACGTAGCATGCCCTCGGAGTAGCCATAGTCGCTGCTGTGTTGCTCGCTGACCTGATAAGCATGATAGGCGCACAGCAATGCACCCGAAGCACCCGAATCCAGCTCCAGCACCGTGGCGGTATCGTTGCGTGGATTCCCGGGGCCATGCGGCGCCACCGCCATTAACTCAAGCCCGTCACCAAGGGTGGTCATCAGATCGCCTCCATCGCCGTGGTCTGCTCATCACGCAAACCCACCAAGATACGCAAGGCGGCAATAGACACGAAGCCTCGGCCCAGGCCGCCGCTGGTCGCCACCCAGCGCGACGACGGGCTGACAACCAAGATTCCAAACACCGGGGTGCACTCGCTGAGGGCAGCCCGTAATTGCGTTCCGTTCATGGACCCCTGCTCCTTCAGCGCTCCGAGCCGTGACCACAAGCGCCACAGCGCCGAGTAGCCCACCCAAGTAGCCACATTCTAGCACAGAAAACTCAGTCGAATATGAGCTTATTGACACCATGATAGCATTTTCGTAACCTGATTGAGATGAGCCAGCCAGAGCGCGATTTGTTAGCCTCCTGCTTGCTAGAACTGCGCGACCAGGTTGCAGACTTCGACCTCGTGCTCAGTGACGACAGTCTGCCCCCGCCACCACAGGCGGTCTGCCAAGGAACGCCGCGCCTGCACACGGTGCTCGGCGGCTGCAAGCGGCTGCGCACCGCCCAACACGGCGCCGCCCACAAGCTAGCCCTAACACCCGGCACCTGGCTCTACACCACCCCCTACGGGTGGACCGAGTACGACTGGTCGTCGGTTGAGCGCACCTTTGCCATCACCGTTCACCACGGCTTCGTGCGCTACCTCTTGTTTGATCACGACGGCAGCTTTGACCGCAATCGTCACCCGCGCGCGCCCGACTACGTTTACCACAGCCCCGCACCGCTCTCGATTGCCGGCCGCCACCTCCTTGCTGCGCTCGACGCCCTGGCCCGCGGCACCAGCGCGCGCGCCACCACCGCGCACTTAGTGCTGCGCAGCCTGATCGACGTGCTGCTCGAACAAATTGAACACCAAGAAGCGAGTCCTGACCCCTCGCATGCCCTGTGGCACCGCGCCGTGGCCTACCTGCACGATCACGCGCAAGAGCCAATCGATAGGCGCGATGTCGCCGACGCGATGGGCCTGCATCCCAACTCACTCTCGCGCCTGTTCGCCAAACACGATGCCGAAGGGTTTCAGCAACGACTAACGCGGCTGCGTCTTGAGCACAGCCTCCTACTCCTGCGAGATCATGCACTGAGCCTGGAAACCATTGCCGCGCGCAGTGGTTTTGGCAGCGGCGCCAATTACTTCATCCGGGTTTTCAAACAGGCCTATGGCCTCACGCCAGGGCGCTACCGGGCCCTCCCGCAGGGCACGCCGCCGCCTACTCAGCGCGCGGCGGCACGATAACGCCCTGGGGTCGTGCCATGGCTGCGCTTGAAGAGTCGAATCAAGCGATGCGGAATCAGGCCGCAACAGGCCGCTACCTCCTGCACCGGTATCTCGGTGTCACGCAAGAGGGCACGCGCGCGCTCCAAGCGCAACTCGGTCAGGTAGTGGTGAAAGCCATCGCTGCCGAACTGCTTAAACAGTCGCGTCACATGCCCGGGCGTAATCCCAAGCGCAGCGGCCACCTCGCCGCGACCGATATCCCGGCCTAGGTTCTCGCTGATATAGCAGCACAGCATATCCCAGGTTCGCTCGGCCCGATTGGCCAGATTGGGTGGACGAGTCGAGTCGCGCACCATCTCAGTACAGGCCAAGCCGAGGGCGCCGCGGGCAACCTGCGGGAGCGCTGGATGGTCAGGGTCAGACTGCACCAACTCGGACAGACACCGGACCTGATCCAGCACGACACTCGAGGGCGCACGCCCGGTATGGTACCAGATATCAGGAGCAGCGGCCGGCGATTGATACCGCCGCAACGGCCGATGAAAGGCACGCATATAGCTGGGATACATGCACAGCGTAACCAGTTGATAGCGCCACTGGCCCACGCTGAGCAGCCACGCACCGGCCGGCGCCACCAGCATGTCACCGGCCGCGAGCGACTGCTCCTGATAACATCCACCACGCGCCATGGCTAACACCCGGGTGCCGCCCAACACCAGCACCAAACGCGGACCGAGCGCGAGCGCCGCACCTGCTGGAGCAGGCGCACTAGCATCACAGCCATAAACACGATGACATGCCTTTCCAGACATCAAACCATCTCTACGAAGCCACTTCAATTGATCCGACACCGAACTCATGTTTCTTTTTATACATTATGGCCACAGAAGGTCCATTGCCGGCTCAAGGCCCGCTGGGCATAATCAACGCATGACTACCAGCCACGCCTCGCACCCATACACCCCGCGCTTTGACCTTGTGGTCGTTGGTGCCACCCCCTCCGGCATAGCCGCCGCGATCCGCGCCGCGCGCTGTGGCCTGAGCGTGCTGCTGACCCAGCACAACGACCACATCGGCGGCATGTGCAGCAACGGTCTCGGCCAGTGGGACGCTCAGTCCGACCATCGCCGCTGCGGTCTGTTTCGCGAAATTCTGCACCAGCTCGAACAGCATTACCAAAACACCGATGATGCCGGCCACGTCACCTACAATGTCGCCAATTACCCAGTTGGCAGCTTCGCCTCCGGCACCATCGAAGCCCTGTTTGAACGAATGGTCGCCGCCGAACCGACAATCACCCTTGAGCGCAGCGTGATCCCCCTGGCGGTACAGCGCGAAGGGCGGCGCATCGTGGCCCTGACACTCGGCACCAAGGCCGGTGATCAGCTCAGCGAGGTGGTCGCCGACAGCTTCATCGACGCGACCTACGAGGGCGACCTCCTCGCACTCGCCGGCGCCGCCTACCATGTTGGCCGCGAAGGCTTCGACGAGTACGGCGAGCCCCACGCCGGCCGCCTGTTCACCGGCGCCACCGAGCCCGCGCCAGCGGCCGATGCCAGCGGCGGCGCACGGGTCAAACCCTATGGCCACGCCATGACGCAGTTCCACGACGCCAGCCCCCGCAGCGGCGACGGCGCGATCCAGGCCTACAATCTGCGCCCATGCCTCAGCAGCAACCCCGCCACGCGCCAACACCTCGACAGCCCACCCACCGGCTACGAACGCGAACGCTACGTCAATTATATCCGCAAGTACCTGGTCATAAACAACCGCTGTGAAGGCACTGCCAGCTACAATTCGCCGATCCTACCCGGCGCCAACCATGCCTACCCGGAAGCCGACTGGGCAACCCGCGACACGATCACCACGATGCACGCCGAGTTTGCCCTCGGGCTTATGTACTTCCTGCAAAACGATCCCAGCGTGCCCGATGATCAGCGCGAGCGACATCGTCACTGGGGCCTCGCCAGCAACGAATGGCAAGACAACGGCCACCTCCCCCATGAGATGTATGTGCGCGAAGCACGACGGCTACGCGGTCGACGCATCCTCACCGAGCATGATTTCACGGTGCCCCACGATGCGCTGCGGCCACCAGCCTTCGCCGACAGCATTTGCTTCACCGACTGGTACATGGACAGCCACAGTTGCACCCACGACGGCACCTACGGCGCCGACCACAACTGCATCGACCGCTACCCCTTCGACGGCAAGCTTATCCTCACTGATCGTTTCCGCCCGGCGATGATCCCTTACGACAGCCTACTCCCGCAAGAACTCGACAATCTTATCGTTTCGGTGTGCATCAGCACCACCCACGTCGCCTGGGGCTCGGTGCGCCTCGAGCCGTGCTGGATCCACCTCGGCGAAGTGGCCGGCTATGCCGCCGCTCTGGCCAAGCGCGAGCGTTGCACGCCAGGCACCCTCGCCGTCAGCACCTTGCAGCAGGCCCTTGTTGCCAGCGGCGCCTCGATCGCCTTCCTCAACAACAGCGAACGAATACTCGACGACCCACGCCGCGCCGAATGGGAACTCCAGGTCTGCCATGGCGAGCACACCAGCTTTGAAACCCCGATGACGCCCATAGAGAATCCCTAGAGCACGGCCGCAGTCTCCAGAGGAGGAACCCTACGGCATCAAATCAAAATCCGAGAAACCGCTTTGGCACATGTTACCGTCAGCATCGGTAATCCGCAGCCACGCACGTTGATCGGTGAGATCTGCAGGCAAGGCTGTGGTCCAGCGCCATGTATCAGCACGACCAGGGACCGGGGTTCCGGATACCCAAACGTCAGGTTCGTTGATTTCTATAGCGGCTTCGACGGTCGTGACAGCTGCGGCCCCGGCATCACCAGTGATAGTGGCCTGGAAGGTGAAACCTTGCCCGGCAACGATGGCGCTGACTTCATCCACGCTGATGAGATAGCCAGGAACCGCGCGGCTGCCGATGCTGGCAGCGGGTGGCGTGGAGCCGCCGTCTGTGCCATCGATTAATCCCGTTGACGTATTGTTGTCACCAGAACCACAGGCGCTTGTAAAAAGAAAACTCAGGCTGCAGGCCACGGCAAGGACTTGCCTACGCAGCGATTGATTAGACATGACGGTCTCCATTAGTTACCGGCAACAGGCGTGATAAGGTACTGCGAAAAGGTCGCCGTGGATAAGGTGCCTGATTTATGACTGGTTACTGCGAGACCGGCTTGGCTTGTTGTGGCCAAGTCAATCGTGCGGGCCGCGACCTTGGTCCAGCTGGTGCCATTGCCTGAACTGTAGGCGGTAAACACGTTACCCCGTCGCGTTAGCTTCAGCCAGGCTGGCGCTTTCAGTTTGCGACCCGCGATGTGCGAACTTGAACCATCCGTGGTATCGCGGTATTGAAATGCGATGCCATTACTCGGCGTCACAAATACCGAGACATGGCGCGAGCCCACTGCCGTGCTTTCGCGCAACATGATGCCCGCCTTAGCCCAGGCGTTGGTGTTGCCTTGGGTATCGACCCGTACCACTACATCCACATTGCCCGTAATCGATTCGCTCATGTACTGGAAAGCATCTGCCTTATTCCAAACATCAGCACCTGCTCCCTGAATGGTATAGGATGAACCATCTCCCGTTGCCGAACCCGTTGCACCAGGGCTGCCAATATCTTGAGCCGTTATCCCTGCAGGCAAACCAGACGTTACGGTTACCACAAAGGTCCGCTTGCTGCTCTTAGAACCGTCAGACACGGCAAGCGTTATGGTTGCCGTACCTACTTTTCCAGTTGCTGGGCTTACGCGCACGCTGCGATTTGCCCCGCTGCCACCAAGCACCACCTGAGCAAGGGGCACCAAGGTGGTATTGGAGGAGGATCTCGTCAGGGTTAAACTGGCGGCTGCGGTTTCTACATCGCCTATGGTGACGGCAAGATCTCCCGTATTGCCATTCATCACCACGCTTTGATTGGCAATGGAACTTATAGTGGGCTGATCATTAACGGCATTGACAGTCAGAACAAAACTTCGATTGGCGGTTAAGCCATCGGCATCGGTCACCGTAATCGTTACCGTTGCGGAACCGATTTTATTCGCCGCAGGACTTAAGGTCACCGTGCGATTGGCGCTAGACCAACCAAAGATAATATTGGAGGTCGGCAACACATTCGTGTTCGAACTTGCCTTGCTTAACACCAAAGCATTCACTGCGGTTTCCGCATCACCAATAGTGAAGCTTATGGTCTTGGCGGTGTCTTCATTGGTGCTCTGATTCGCGATCGCTGCAATGGTCGGATTTTGATGTGATCCAGGGAGGGTCGTGTTGAAAAATCCACCGCCTCCGGTGCCAACCACAATTTTCCCTGCACGAAAGGGATCGAAGCTGACGTTGCTGCAGCGCCGCACGCCTATTCCCTCATTGATGGCTTCCCAGGTTGCTCCGCCGTCGTTACTGAGGTGCACACCAGTGGCTTGGCTGATATCCCGGAAGGGATGATCATTGGATACCATCACGAGCCTGTTCGGCTGCCGAGGATCGAAAGCAATATCGCAGACAAATTCGCTGCTCATGAGGCGCGTCCACGTGCTGCCGTTGTAGCGCCATAATCCCCGTTGGTCGGTATCCGTGCGCCAGGAGGTAACGAAGAGAACGTCAGTCTCACTTGGGTGCAGAGCAATGCGTTGGGCACCAACGCTGCCAGTGGGGGATGCGGTACCCACGGCCTGCCAGGTGTCGCCTGCGTTGCTGGAGCGGAACACGCCGGTTTCCGTGGCTGCGTACACCAACTGGGAATCAGTGGGATGAACAACCACATCAGAAACCTTGTTCAGTGCATTCGAGACTGACCAGTTCTGGCTCGTGGTGCTGCGGTAAAGTTTCCCATCGATGGCGGCAAGAACCCGTCCGCTAGCCGCAGCCATGGCGGTACCACTTCCTGAGCTAGGGAGACCTGAACCCGTAACGATGCGCCAGGTGCTGCCCGCATCGTCGGTGATGGCGACGCCGTTAAAGTTTCCAGATTGCCCGAGGAGCACCATGGCCGTGTCGGCGTCCACCCAACAACCCGCATAACTGCCGCCGAAACTCGGGGCATTACCCCCCTTGCGCCAGGTATCGCCGCCGTTGGTGGTAACGAGCAAGCTACCCCCATCCATGGCCATGGCCAACCAAGTGTCTTCTGTAAATGGATTTGCTTGAATATCTTTGCATACCAAACCGCTATAACCACGGCCGGTGAAGAAGCCGCCACCGTGCACATCGTTAGCCATGTCTTGCCAAGTGGCTCCCGCATTGAAGCTGGCGGCGATCCAGCTTTCGTTGGCGAAGAGCACGGTGTCTGCGTTATTGGGATCAACACCCAACACCTTGCTGCCTGCGCCAGCGCTGTATGGGACCTCAGGTTTATTGCTGCCAGAAAGTATTTTCGTCCACGATGCGCCACTATTGTTAGAACGATAAACTGCGGAGCCACTCCAGCCCACATCAGAGGTGTAGAGCACGTTCGGCTGGGTGGGAACTATATTTAACGCGTGGTAACGGCTGCGACTACTGGGATTGCTGTTAGCAACGCGGCCTAAGCCGGTATTAGCATCTTGCCAGCTCAGTCCAGCATCGGTGGATTTCCATACCCCGCCGATGCCGTCCCCCGATGACTCTGAGCTCAGAGAAACCCAGGCAATTTGGGCATCCGTGGGATGAGCCACCACCATGATGGCGGTGGGGTGGGGCAAGCCGGCGTTGTGAGTCGTCCAGCTTATTCCGCCGTCGGTGGAGCGATGGACCCCTCCTTGGCTGCTTGCCGCCAATAAATTTCCGTTTGCTTGCCAAGCGGCAGAACGCACGCCAGGCCCTTGGTTTTGCACCACACCAATGCGTTGCCATGCGAGGTTCTGCCAGTCGTTGGCGGAGGCATTAGCGGGAACCCGTGCTTCCCAAACTGAGCCCCAGTCAGGAGCTGTCTTCGTCTCGTGCCACGCACGTTTACTGCCTGAAAATGCTAACACATGCCAGGGGTCTTGTGGATCCACCAGTACCACTTCGATGGGCACGGTGTAAGCCCAGGACTGCATGTCGGGCATGCCGCCGCGCACGATGGTCCAGTGTTCCCCGCCATCATGGGACACCGCAGGACCGGCCATGGTACCAGCCCACACGGTGTGTGCCTGGGTGGGATGGAAGGTGATATTGCCGACCTCAAAACAAGGGAGCTCCCCTCCCACTGAGCGCCAACTGAACCCACGGTCTGTGCTGAGACCAATGCCCAGCATGTCCCCACCCACAAGCCAACGCTTGCTGTCGTGGGGGCTCACCACGATGGAATCCATCTGGCCGCCTACGGACGGTTCGCGGAAGGCCTGCCACTGCACCTCGCTGCTCCACATACGCATAGGCAGAACAATGACGGCTAGGATAAGCAGCGTGCGTACGGGCATGATGGAACTCCTGGTTTCACTCCTAATGAGTGAGTCCAAAGCGAGAAACCATGCGTTGCTAGTTCGTGCGTTTCTTCAGCTGACTCACACAGAACGGAACGCTCATTTCGAGAGTTCCGCCTGGGCAGCCAATTCCTGCGCCTCACTGGCGCTCAGAGCTCGGTCGTAAACGGCCATATCCCGGAGCGTGCCCACAGCGCCCCATCTATATTGCGTGGTATCTGGTGGCCCACCCATGCCCACCAGCCAAGGTTTTTCAGCCTTATAAAGGGCACTGGGGGAGCGAGGCTGCCAACTTTCTTCCGCAACCTGAGTGCCATCAAGGTAGATTTGGGTGAGCCCTCGATCTCTATCCACCACCCCAATGAGATGGTACCAGTGGCCAGGGGGATAGCTGGCATCCGTGGACGTGCCAACGTGATGACCGGGCTCCTCATCAATAAAGCTGATCATGCCGAAGCTTCCGCTGTGTTCGTACACCAAGCCAGTGTGCAAACCACGGCGACCAATCAGAAAGAATTTCCCATCGTTGTCGGTGAAAACCGAGCCACTGGGGAGTCGCTCAGGACGATAACTGATAACCACACTGTAGGAGCCCTGCTCTGCATGGGCCAGATCTCCCGTCGGTGAAATTTCTAAGCGGTTTGTGCCATCAAAGGTGAGGCCGTTTGGACCGAAGCTGCCACCATGTTGGGTGATGACGGGGCCATCTGACGGCAGAAGGTTCTGCCCTCGTAAGGGCGCGGCAAGAATAGGCCTCGTATGGCTGACTTGCACTGCACTGAAAGCGTCGACCCGCGCCTGTTCCCCCGGTCCAATCAGTGCGCCTGATGGCTCTTGTTGTTTTCGGACTAAAACCTGGCCCTCACGAACGGCAACAATGCTGTGATCATCAAACACCCGCGTGGTAAAGCGCGTGCCTTGCACCGTGGCAGAACCATGGGGGGTGTTGACGACCAAGCGCTGACCTGACTCTTGCTTGGCAGCGTGAACATCAAGACCGCCGGCACTGAGCCGCCAGCTTCCTAGGGCTTCTGCTCGCAGTTCAGATGCCCCGTTTACGTAAAGCGTGGAGCCATCGTTCACGGCAATGACCACCTGCCCTTGTGGCTGCACGATGATGGGGCTGTCAGCGCTCACCAGGTCCCCAACCTGTACGTTGCACCTATCAGCTTCACTTATGGTGCCGAAGGTGATGAACTGCGCTGCAGTACTGGGTACCAGTGAGGCCGGCTGGGCGACATCTTGTCCCATTGACCACAGCACCAGTAAGACCGCAACCGTAGCCACTGCGCCCCATAAAAGCGGACGCTGTTGGTTGCGCCCGCTTGGCCGCCTTGGCCGACGACCTACACGACGGCAGGTTGGCTGTGATGCCCGGTGGGAAACAACCCCGCCGAAGGTCTCCTCCAACGCGCCCTGCCACCGACAACAGCGTCGCCATACCTTCCGTCCAGCTGGATCAGACAAGGCTTTCCGCAGGGCCTCACGCCCCCCTTCATCCAAGGCCCCATCCATCCACTGGGCATGAAGCGTTTCCACTGGATCCATCACTGCATCTCTCCCTGGGCGCGCAGGCGACGGATGCAGGATTCCAAAACCTGACGCAAGCGCGACAAAGCCGTCTGAATGGATCCCTCATTTCCTTGGGTTTGACTAGCTATCTCACGCATGCTCAGGCCATCGTGATAGCGCAGCTGAACTAACTGCCGCTGCCGTGCGGGCAACTTGCCGAGACAATCCTGCAAATGAGGCAAGTCGTCAGCAAAGGACTCCTCTGGCTCTTCGTCCTCCCAAGCACCTTCCACCAGCGCCAATAACTCACTGTTCACCAATGGTCCCTGATGTTGCCTTCGCTGGAGCTCGCGTACCACGTTGCGTCCAATCCCCCGCGCCCAAGCGATGGCATTGAGCCCAGGCATAAACGTGCCCCGCTGGGCAACTAGGCGCATCATGGTTTCCTGGAAAGCCTCTTCAGCCAAGTCTTTACGCCGCGTCAAACTGCCCAGATATCCGAGCAGATCCCCCCGCTGGGCCAGCACCTGCTGAATCACATCATCAGAACTTGTCATCGCCATAATACTACATGACGCGAGAGACCAGAACCATACCGACTTTTCCTGGCAACGGTAAGGCTTGTACGCTCCACTAGGAGAAAACTCAATTCGCAAGCCGCTCATTGACAGCTCACGATGGGTCCACCCTGTCCCGTGCATGACCGCCGCCAGTGCCTCCCACATCAACGCGGTGGACCGCCAAGTTCATTGATTCGCGCATCAAGTACCATTGCGATCTCGATCGCACGGCGGCGCAGGGGAATAAATAAAAATGACCGCGCTGCCGGAAGACTGCAGCGCGGTCAGTGCTGAGGATCACATGCTTTGTGACTCAGCCATCGCCAAGCGGCGCCGCCCCTGGCGTTGGTTGCCGCACCATGACCTCGTCGAGGCTGCCGCGGAAATACAAACCGCCATTGGCGATCCGCCCCAGGTAGCTAGCCCCACCGGTCTTGAAGTCGGTGCGGATGCTCGGGTCCACCGTGCGATCCACGCCATCAACCACAATCTGGGCGATGCCAGCTACGCGATCGAAGCTGACCTCGATCAGATGCCACTGCCCTGGCACAATGGCGCCCGCATCGCTTAGTGCCGAATCACCTTCGCTACCGTTGCCGGTCTCAAAAATAACGCGTCCGTCTTCAGTTCTCCAGCCGTTGATAAACAACTTGTAGCCATCTTCGCGATGCCCGCCGCGGCCATTGGCCACAACCGTTTGCATGTTGCGGGCCGAAGGATCCATCTTGACCCAGGCGCTTATCGTAGCGCGATCACCCAGATCCATGGCGCCGAGGGCAACGGCATCGTTAACGCCGTCGAGCGCAAAGGCGCCGGCGCCCTCAATCGCATCAGTGGTGAACCCAGCCCCATTCATGAGCGTGCCGTCATTGACGCCAGCCAGGTCCTTGGCGTTGGTGTCACCTGGCCAGTAGTGCACCAGACTGTCTGCCGGCTCTGGATCCACTTTACCGGCCACGATCGACAACTGATCGATTTGCCCGCTGAAATAATAGCTGCCACTGGTCATACGGCCGGTGTCAGTAACGGCCTCACTGCGATAATCGTTACGAATCACACTCGTGATCGTTTCATCGTGACCATCAACCAGGATCCGCGCCTCGCCCTGAGCACGATCAAGCAGCAACTGAATCTGATGCCACTGCCCCGGCACAATCACGCCAGGACCGGTCATGGCGCTGGCATTGGCCGTGCCGTTACCGGTCTCGAAGATGACCGATCCATCAACGGTCTTCCAGTGGTTGATCATCAACTTGTAGCCATTCTGCGACGCGCCACCGGCACAGTTTGCGAGCACTGTTTGAATATTGTTGTGGCCAGGATCAACCCGCAAACGAACTTCAATCGTTGCGACTTCCGGCAAGCGCAACACGCCCATGCCAGCGTAGTCATTGACGCCATCAAGCAGCAAGGATCCAGCCGAGAGTCGGGCCCCATTTTTGAGATAGGCATCGTTTCCGCCAACGTGGTCTTTGGCATCGGTGTCGTACAGCCACAGGTGCTCCAGTCCGGCTTGGTCTGGCTCTGGAGTCGGGTCCGGATCCGGTGTCGTTAGGCTCGGCTGATGCAGCATCATGTTTTCAATGATGTCTTTCAGGCTGTCGCGATCCATGCGCTCGGTCAGATAGCGCTGATCGGCATCGGGGCTCGAGCGCCAGATGTTGACGCCGCTTAACGCCACCTCGTTGTGCCCAGTCGATCGCTCATTCCAATAGGGCCCCAAGCCGCGCACCGCATACATCACGGCAGTTTGGTCATAGGTTGGCCAATCTTCTATTGGGCTCGGCGTGCGATTAGCCCACGACGGCGGATTCTGAAAGAAGAACGCATAGCCTGCCTTGACCGGGCTCGTATCCGGCAACTCAGCCACGCGCTGGCCAGCCTTGAGATTAAAGCCGATTTCAAAGCCACTAAAGGTCACCGGAACGGGCATGTTATTAACCACATACTGCGCCAAGCCAGGATCACCCTTAAAGTTGCTTTCGCCACCCATCGAAACCGCAGAGGGATAACGCCCACCCAGTATCACAAAACGCTGCACCTTGCGGCGAACCAGTTCAATACCGGTGAGAGCGCTGTATTGGTCGGGGCCAGACTGCAGCAAGCTGCGGATATTATACAGCTTGCCAACGGTCACGAAGGTCACGCTGCCGTCAGCGCTTGCGGCCAAGGTTTGACGATACAGATCGCACACCAAGGGCGCATTCACCGTGTCCTGGTCATGCGCAAAGGCATTGCTGATCGCCACATCATAAGTATTCGGCGTCGTCAATGCGCCACCCGGGTGACCAATAGGAATATGCGGACGCTGGAAGTAAGTATTCACCACGTCCATCGCGCCCACACTCCCGGTGGTGGCGGCATAGGTGCCCATCGCCAGAATTTCGCACTCACCAGCGTCGGCCAAGGCATGCAACACCACCATGGCGCCGAGGTCGTCGATATCATCGCCGAGGTCGGTATCGAAAATCAGCTGCGCTGGTTCGGCAGCCGTGGCCCAACAGCACCAGCCCATGAGCAGGGCAATCGGCACCAGCGCTAGGTTCGAAATACACATCATAGAGTCTCCTGCCCAGAAGTGCGCTAATCACGCGCTGCATGACAACTTGCGTCCTAAACCAAGCCGAGCGCACGAGTTAAACAGCGCCTGCGGATGCCACTCGGCGCAGATGGCAAACGCTCATCGGTCACGCCCGCTGTCTCGCCATAAGTCCTGATCCAATTGCCCTTTGCGATCCAATCTGTCATGTTTTAGCATGTCAGCGCACTCGCTTGTCGGGGGAGCCACATGACGACATTAGCGACACTCGTCGCGCAGGCGCGCCTCGGCAATCACCAGGCCTTTGACGACCTGGTGGTGGCAACCCACCGTGAGCTGCGTTGCTTCGTGAGCATTCGCATTCGGTCGCTAGCAGATGCAGACGAAATCGTGCAAGACGTCTACGTGACCTGCTACGAAAAGATCACCAGCTATAACCCCGATAATAGTTTCATCGGCTGGCTCAAAGGCATCGCTAAGAACAAACTGCGCGAACGCTACCGCGGCAGCCGTCTCGTGAGCGCCGATCAGGCCTTCCTCGACGACTTGGCCCACGATGAACCCCCTGAGAGCGACACCAGCGCCGCCCTGGCCGCCCACCTCCAAACCTGTCTCGACAAGCTGCCGAGCAAAAGTCGCCAACTTCTCGACGCGATGTACCATGACGGCCAGTCACTCAAAGACATGGCACGCCGCTTCAAGCGCAAGGCCAACAATGTGGCCCAAGCGATCTGCCGCATTCGTTCGGGCCTTCGCAGCTGCATCGAACAACAGCAGACACGCTGATGACCACCGAGCTCGACACCCTAATCCAGGCCTATTGCCGCGGCGACGCGAGCGGCGACAGCATCGCGCAACTGGCCGCCATGCTCAAAGACAACAACGAGCATCAACACTACTTTCGTGAGCAGGTCCACATCCACCGCGCATTGGTCGCCCTGCACAGTCAGCGCACCGACCAGCGCGTGCTCGCATTGTTTCACGACATTGCCAAGGCCGATCAGCACAGCGCAACCGCCGCGCGGCGCATCCGAGGGCGCATTCGCCACAAGCGCCGCAGCACCGTCCGCTTTCAGATTTTCGCACTCGCTGCCGGCATCCTGATCTGCATCGGGCTGATCGTATTCATCGTCAATCGTACCAACGCCGGTATCGCCACGCTCATACGATCACAAGCCGCCCCAGTTACCGTGCAGGCCAAGCAACAACTGCAGCTGCACAAGGGTGACCAGATCCAACTCGGCGCTGACTTCGGCCACGCCATCGCGCTGGAAGCCAGCCACGTCACCGTCAGCACCCACAACAAGGGACGTGTGATGAACCTGCACAGCGGCGCCCTCCAGGTCAGCGTCACCCACGGTGCCCAGGTTGCCGTCCAAAGCCCCCACAGCCTCAGCGAAGCCCTTGGCACCGAGTTTACCGTTCGTTGCCATCCCGAAGCGAGCATCACGCAGGTCTTCGACGGCATCGTCCGCGTGAGCACCAGCACTGGGCAGCGCAGCCTCAGCCCAGGCGATCAAGCAATCGCCACCGCCGATGAGCTGGTATTGATTGGCACCGATACCCAACTCGTGGGGCCCGAAGATTTCAAGCCTGAAACCGGCCCTTGGCGCCTCAACGGCCCAGCCGTGGGCCCCTGGGCTCGCACCTGGCAGATCAACCCAACACCGGATGAACGCAAGGCCAACCAACTGAGCCTATCGGTTCCCCTTGCTGCTGGGTCCTATCGCATCTGGCTTCTTGCCCGCAGCCAAGAGTCTGCTCCTGCCGGATCGGCCCGTACCTTCAAAGACACGATCCAAGTCAGCTGCCCGGGCGGCACCTTCAGTCAGCAGCGCACGACCCCCGATATTCCCGACAACAGCAGCCGAAACTATAATGGTCTCGCCGCCTTCGATGAATGGGTTTGGCTCAACGGCGACCACGATCACCTGCTCCAGGAGCCGGGCAGCGACAAATACCACCAACTGAAATCGCAGTCGCCACCGCTCTCACTCAGCCTTGACCGCAACGACACCTACCACTTCACGCTCAAAGCCACCGAAGGCGCCGTCGCCGTCGCCGCCATCTGCATCACGCCGCTTGACGGCAAACCACCGGCACTTGGTGGCAAGATACTTGAGCACTGAATGCTGCCCAAGCCGATTGATTAACCTCAGTCAGCTATCGCACTAGCGTTGCTCGCGATGTATTCGTGCACAGTTGTACAGGCGGCGTTCACATCTTCGGCCAACTGCTGATCAAGAGCTGTGTTGCCGGCCTGGAGTTGGCCAGAGCGCTGCATCTCGGCGACCTGATCAAGGCGTTGCGCGAGAGACTCGGCGCCGCAAACGCGATACGCTTCAGCCACCTCATCGAGGGTCGGCAACTGCAGCGCCAGGGCGTCTTCGGACATCGCATAGCGATACACGCCCATATGCCGCCACTGCAAATCAAAGGCCAGGATTGCAGCAACACTGCGCTTGGGCCCCGACAGGGTCCGCCACGAACCATCGCCCCCCTCGATCATCGACCCGAGATGACGTTGCAGGAGGATGTCGCCATCGCGCGTATTTGGCAGCGCCTGCAGGGCCGCCACGTCAAGCCGATGCCGGGCGAGTTCGGCCGGCACCCGCGTCCAGGCGATCATCGCGCCCACAGCAAACACGAGCACAAGCACTGCCGTGCCCACAAGCCATGGCCGCCGTGCCTCATCTGCGCCCTTCATCTGGCATTCCAGGGCGGCTCATTAAGGGCCATCGGCACATCAAGCGGGCGAATGCTTCCGGCGTGGCCATCACAGTACACCATGTTGACGCGGCCGCGATGCCGTGCCAAGGCCTTGTTGCCAACTGAATAGCGTGTCACCGCTGGATTCGGTTGAATCTCGCGTGCATAGGCATCGCCTGCCAACCACACTTCGGTCGCATGGTGGCGCGTGCCCTGCCCTTGGCCGTCGATGGTTGCGTTCAGGCCATAGTCACCCCAGGTACCATTATTGAAATTGAACATGCTGGCCGTGGGCCCAGAAGGCATCGCCGCCGGACAAGCAAAGGGCCCGAGCACACCAGATGGCGGCCGCGCGAGTGCATTGTACCAATCGCGCCGCTGCGCTTCACTGGGTGCGCAGTCGAGATATTGACCAGCGGCCAGACTCCAAATGTAGGGTGCCTTGCCCCCGAAGCTTGCCCTGGGATACACCCCCCCCTCATCGGCGTAGGCCAACACGCCCATACCCACCTGGCGTAGATTATTCAGGCACACCATCCCGCGCGCCGACTCTCGGGCCATATTGATCGCCGGCAGCAACAGGCTCGCCAGGATCGCAATGATCGAGATCACTACGAGTAGTTCGATGAGGGTAAAGCCGCCGCTGCGCTGAGGCCGCGTCATGTACCTCGCAGTGTCCTGAGTCATGCCTCTCACCCCCCCCCTGTCGTACAGCACTCGCATTGCTGCAAGCATGTGTGCACCACAAACCGCGGCGATCAGCACATAGGCTAGCAACCGCATAGTGAATTTCCACCGCCGATTGACCCCAATACCAACGCGATATCGGCGTCATCATCACCACCTGATATACCGGTAGCGATCATCGCCATTGGCGAAATCACTGCGGTAACCCGCTCCTGCCATGGTCCAGCCAGCGGCACCCGCTCACGAATCGAACGCAAATATCGAGCACCTGCTACTGTTCCTTTTTCCACGGTGGCGCATGCGGCGCCAAAGTCACATCGAGAGGAGCAAGGCCCTCTACGTGACCATCGAAGAAGCAGGCATTTATACGCCCAGCATGCCGCGCCAGCATGGTACCAGCATAAAAGCGCGTCCGTGTCGGAGAGTACACAATGCCGCGTCCAGAATTATCAGCCAACATCACGATTCCCGTCGCTGGACCAATGCTACCGATCGGGATACCGCGCCAATTGGTCCATACATGTTGCCAATGATTGTAGCCATAGTCTGACCACTCACCGTTCGCCCTTCGGTAATATTGACTCGCAGTGGGTCCGCTGGGTGAAGCCGATGGGCAGCCCCACACCCCGAGAACGCCATTGGATGCACGTTCACCAACTCCCGGGAGATTTCCAGGTGGCAATACCTGTGCAACTGCATTCATCCAATGCCACGGAGCACCCCACGGGAAAACGTCATTCATAACAACACCCTCGTTGTCATCGATATACACCAAGGTGGCCATGCCAATTTGTCGCAAATTGTTTTTGCACTGCATCGAGCGGGCCTGCTCTCGAGCCATGCCGATAGCGGGCAGTAATAAGGCTGCCAGCATAGCGATGATCGAAATCACCACCAACAGTTCGATCAGGGTAAATCCACGTCGCATCATAATTGACCTCCTCAATACCACGCCGTCGCAAACGCGTCGAACTTCGGTTGGTAATAAAAGAATCTACTCACCGGTTGCCACTTCATCTGCATGCTCGGCCACCCATGCACTGCGCACCCGCTGTGCGACTGGAAAGGCCTTGAGCCACTCTTGATCCAATTCGGCGGCGGCAGTCACCGACTGATCTGTAGCCAACTGCATCGCAGCCCGCTCCAGCACCTCTGCTGCGCCTACAGCGCCCAATCTGCGGTAGGAATCAGCCGCCTCAGCAAAAGTGGGGACATCAGCCATCAAAGCCTGGAACTGCACATACGAAGCCAATGACTGCGCACGTACCATGCGCTCAAATGTGAGCACCGCCGCCAAAGAACGACATGGTTCGGCGAGGCTACGCCAACCGCCTTCGACTGTTACCAGGCTCCCCAGATGGAGATGCAATAGAGCATCGGATGATTCATCGAGTCGCAAATCCCGCACCTGGCTGGAGCTTAAGCGGTGCCGCGCCACCTCATCCGGAACGCTCGGCCAACGAAGGATGACCAGCGCAAGGGCGATGAGGGCCATCACGGCAATGCCAATCCCCTTTCGCGTCCCTGTTTCCATGTCGACTCCTGTTATCCGGTCGGTCCTAACGCAACGAGCACCGCATTTGCACGATACAGTACGCTTGTCGCTAACCCTCAGTCGTACACCACTCGCATTGCTGCAAGATGTGTGCACCACAAACCGCGACTATCAGCCCATAAGCCAGCAACCGCATAGTACATTTCCACCGCCGATTGACCCCAATAGCAACGCGGTATCGGCGTCATCATCACCACCTGATATACCGGTAGGGATCATCGCCATTGGCGAAATCACTGCGGTAATCGGCATGATAATAGCCACCACCACCCGATTCAGCGCGTGATGCTGGATACACCACCATCTCGCCAGGCTTGGCATTGAAGCCACCAGCCAGGAAATTGTTGAACACCCGCACCGCGAGTTGATTAGCCCCGGCCCGTACCTGCTCGCCAGGGATGCGATAGCGACGCGCCACGTTCCACCCCTCGCCAGAGCCTATCTCAATACCGTTCCAGAACGTGATGTCGGCATCGTCAACCGCACCCATTTCGATCACCAGATCCTGACCAGCCCAGGCCTCGGGAATCATCACCTCGCGCCGGAACACCGCCTCGCCATAGCGCGATTCACCAAAACCAGACCACATGCCGGGCACGCTCGCCGCACTCCAGGCGTCGCCATCCAGTGCTTCGGTAACGGCGGCCAGGGCAGCTGATGAAATCGGCGTAATCGCTGGTTTGTTGGCAATGTCACGCGTCCCCTCAACCAAGTCAAAAGCCCGCGCCTGCCATTGTCCAGCTAGCGGCACCCGATCACGAGCCGAGCGCAAAGCCGGAAGCGCCGCATCGAGGGTAAAGCTGCCACCGAGATTGGCGATCAACTGGGTCACGACGCGCGT
>JAQIBG010000327.1 GCA_027859175.1 Planctomycetota bacterium
GGAAATTATCGCGAGTCTCGGCGTAGAGGGGGGCGGTGGCGGCTTCGACGCTGGCGCCCGCATCGAGTGCGCGGCAGGCAGTCTGTGAAAATTGATTGTAACTGCTGCCGGCAACTTGGTATCGCCGGCCCGTGCCGCCGTAGGGATCATCGGCTGGTGTGCCCGGCCCCCATACCTTGTTGCTGAAGCCAATGTGGTAGCCGTGGGCTTCGAGTTCGCGTGGGTAAGATGGAATCGAGCGATCCCACACCGCGCCTTGTAAAATGGCACCGAGCCTGGTCTGCCAGAAGTAGCGCCCCGACAGCAGTGAGCTGCGACACGGGGTGCAGGTTGGTGCTGGCACCAAGGCGTTGCTGAACAGCGCGCCCTGCTTGGCGATGCGATCGATATGGGGGGTGTCGATCAAGGCGCTGAGTGACTGGTCGCCCTGAAGGGCGCCGTAGCAGTTCGCGTAGCGGCCCCAGTCGTCGGCGAAGGCGAATACGATATTGGGTCGTGACATGCGCGTCTCCATGACCGGGTTGCCATGAGTATATCCTAGAAAAGCAGATGACCATGGTGTGCATGTCAAGTAGCATGACCAAAATGATCAGATCGGCCTACAGTTATGAACGTCGCGTGGTGCTGGCTGGCAGTGTGCATGAGTTGGGGGTCAATGAGCACGTGAACCCCAATTTGACCAACGGCGAGAAGGTGTGGATGCGCTATGCGGGATGCCTAGTGCTGGCTGGTGGCGGCACCTATCGCGATTGGGACGGACGCGTGCATCCGGTATCAGCGGGCTGTTTTGTCCATCACCTGCCAGACCGCTTCCACCACATCGAGCGCAGTGCGGGTGGGTGGCACGAGTGCGGCCTGCTGTTGGATGCAGGGCTGTGTCGCCAGTTTGAGGCCTTGGGTCTGATTGATGCGGCGCATCCGGTGCAGGCTCTGGCTGGCACGCGTGGCCTGCCAGCGGCCTTCGCGGCGATTGGAGCGGCCTTGGCCAGCACCGATGAGGCGGCGTGGCGGCGCCAGTTGGTTGCGAGCGCCGACCTGTTGCTGCGGATTCAAGAATTAGCCAGTAGTGCCCGGCTGCGCGCGCACGGTGATGAAGACTTGGAGCTGGCGCGCTCGCGTTTGGCGGCCGATCTCGGTGCGGCTTTGGCCCTTGAAGCCTTGGCGGCTGAGTGCGGCATGAGCTATCCGAATTTTCGTCGGCGCTTCCGCGAGCGTTTTGGCCAAGCGCCAGGCTCCTACCGCAATCAACAACGTCTGGCCCACGCTGCGTTGGTGTTGGCGCACCGGCCAGTGCGGCTGGCGGAGCTCGCGAGTCAGTTGGGCTACGCCGATCAATTTGTGTTCTCGCGTCGATTCAAGCAGCAGCATGGCGTGGCGCCATCGGTGTGGCATCGCACCCATTATGGTGAATAGGGCAGCCTGCTTCTGGGGTGACATCGGCCCGCGCCGCCACAGGCTTGCATGGTATGGCGCGAGTGAAATTTCCGGCATGGACTGATGCCACCAGTGACGCGGCGAGCGCGGTGTATGGCATCGCTGCTGAAACCCTTGAGATCGTGCGTGCTCAGGAGTGGGGCATCTGTGCCGACGATGGCGTTGAGCACTGCCATGACCATCGCGTGGGCTTGCGGCGCGTTCGCTCGCTGATGCGCTTGGCCAAAGATGTGGTCGACCCGGAGACGCGCACGGTACTGCGTCGTGAGCTCGGTGTTTTAGCGCGCAGCAGCAACCGCCTGCGAGACCTGGATGTCCAATTGGCTGACCAGGCGGGCCTCCAGGCTATGGTGCCGGTCGAGCTCCACGAGGGCTTGCAGATTGTGTTTGCCGAGGCGCGGCGCGCACGCGCCCAGGAGCAGGTGGCGGTGGCCGATTGGCTGCAAAGCGAGGAGGCCGCAACCAGTTGGCAGTGCATTGATGAGGCGATCGCGGCGGCAGCGCCCGGCCCACAGGGGAGCGAACGCTTGGCGGCGTGGATGCCAGAGCGGATGCGGCGTGCTCACCGGCGTTTGATCAAGTCGGGGCGTGTGCTGGGCGACGCGCCCGAAGACAGCGCGATCCACCAGGTGCGGATCAACGGCAAGCAGTTGCGCTATCTGCTCGATCTGTTTGGGCCGGCGGTTGATGGGGCGCGGGCCAAGTCTTTAATCCAGGCCCTCAAGCGCCTGCAGGACTGCCTTGGGCGGGCCAACGACCTGGCGGTTCAGCGCAGCAACCTGCTGAACGACGCCTGCGTTGTGGTCGATGATGGCGCCACCGTCAACTTAGCCCTGGGTGCCTTGATTGGCTCGGTGCATCAACAATTGCGGAGCCGGCGGACGCAGGTGCGTGCCGCCATTGGTCGTTTTGATAGCAAGGCGATGCGGGCCTTGGTGAAGACTTTCGGTCGGGGCTGAGCAGCCAGGCTAGTCGGCGATCGGGGCGGGTTTACGCCAGGGCGCCAGGGCACCAGAAGGGTAAGCTTTCTGGTCTCCCCACATTCTGATTCCGTCTTGGCATCGTCAGGACTGCGGCATTAACCCCAGAGCGCTCTGTTCTAAAACCTTCCCAACCTGGCGCCCTGGCGCCCTGGCGCCCTGGCGTAAAACTCTCCATGCAATCCAGCTCATCATGAAAGATGAGCAAAGTGGCTCTTGGTTGATTGAGACAAGATGGCCAGGGCCAGGTCCTCACACCCGCATGTACAGCTTGACCTCTTCGAGCTGGAACATGCCGTCGTGGAGATCACTGAAGCGCATCAGCTTGCGGCGATAGGCGCTGCTGTCACCACGACGCTTGGGCTTGAGGTCGATCACTGCGAGGTGGTCGTCACCGATCAGAATCGTGCCCACGTCATAGCGGCCATTGACGCGGATCGCCACGCCTTCGACGTCGCCGGCGCCACAGCGCATTTTCTTACGACCTGCAAGCGTAGCGACCTGGCCATCAGCCCAGGACAGAACCCAATACACCAATTGTTTGGTATCCCGTGCGATCATAGATCCTCTCGCTACGGGAGACTGAGTATTTACACGGTTTTCCCAGGTAAAGACGACGTTCGTGTCGGCTATTGCGGTGGGTGATTTGCTTCCGGCTGCTAATTTGGCCGTAAGTCCTTGTCACCACTGGATCCAATCTTCGCCGCGGGCTCCGAGCGCCGGGCATGGCAGCTGCTGTCGGTAGGCTGAGGGGCTCAGGGCGAACACGGCCCGGAAACGACGTGCGAAGTAATTGGCGTCAGGATAGCCCACGCTGTGGGCGATGTCTTGAATCGGGGTGTCGGTGGTGAGCAGCAGCACCGCGGCGCGCTCGGCACGTTGCCGGGCCAGCCAGGCCAGCGGGCTGTCGCCACAATGGGCCCGAAACAGCCGAACCAGATAGGCCTCGCTGCATTCGGCCAGGGCTGCTAGTTCACGCAGGCCCCAATCGTGCGCCATATCACCGCGCATTGCGGTGAGGCTGGTCTCCACCGCTGGGTGCAGGCTGTGCCGGGTGGTGTGCGGTGTATCGGTGAAGGCGGCGGCCAAGGTGCTGAGAAAGAGGAGGGTGTGGCCAAGGTGTTCGCCGCGCCGGGTTGGCAGGTCTTTGCTAGCCTGGACCGCCGCAACCGCTTGCAGCTGGGTCTCGGCGGTGGCGAGGGCACTGCTGTCGAGCCGCGCGCGGCGCACGCCTTGGCCTTGCGCGGTGCTGGCGGTGAACAGCCGCGCGAGCTGGTGATCGTGGTTGACCCAGGTCAGCTCGCCGGTCAGTAGGGCGATGCCAATGCAGCAATTGGCCAGCTGCAGGCCGCGGCAGCCTTCCCAGGCATGCCACTGACCGGGCTGCAGCACCACGGCGTCGCCGCGCTGCATCTGCTCAACCCCGTGCAGGCTGCGGTGCACCGCATGACCATCGAGAACGAAGGCGGCCTCCCAGAAATCGTGATCGTGTAGCGGGGTATCGTTGACGTGACGCGGAAAGTTGACGTGGATCGCGGCGCCGTGACGCGGAAACAGCGCCTCGGTGGCCAAGGTCATGTCAACGGTGACGTTTGCGTCGCTCATGGCGTTTAGGGTGCGAGTGGTTCGATGCGGCGCAGGCGGCCGTCGTGGTGGCGCCCTTCGAGACTGCGGGTGGCAGGGCCGTAGGCCATGCCCTGTTTGAACCAGCTTGGTATCTGAAGTGCGCCGTCAGTAACCGACCACTTGACCGACCAGCGATCGGGCGGCGCGTCCAATGTGGTGGTGTCGTTGTCTTGGAAGGTAATGGTGCCGACTCTATCGGTGCCGGCCCAGCTGTAACGCCACGGCGAGTTGGCAATGAGCATGCTCCGCAGCGCATCATCACCGATCTGGAGATCGCTGGCGTCAACGCCGGCCGCGGCGAGGAGGTCAACGGCCTGGTCGGTGGCGGGCGCCAGCTGTGCGATCACTTCGTCGATGGCAGCGGCTCCGGCGGCGTCGTCTTTACTGCGGGCACGCTCGGCATCGCGTTCCAGGGCCGCTATCAGCTTGCTGCGATCGCGTTCGATGGCAGCCACCAGCTTGCCTTGGAGAACGGCTAATTCCTCCTGGTAGGCCGCGAGGCGTTTGGCGGCCTGTTCCGGCAGTGGCGTGGCCGGTTCGGCCGCATTCAGGCTGGCCAGGAGTAGGAGTGCGAGCAGGCAGCGCATGGGGAGTCCTCGCTGCAACTATGCCATAATGTCAAGATCGTGCTAGAAGTGATTCGGCTTCCTCGTCTCGCGTGGTGGTGCCGCTGTGGGTATCTTGGAGCAATCAGGAGTCATCACCATGGATCTCAAAGCCGCCAAAACCCTGCTGCTACGCCAGCGCATCGAAGTGCCCAGTTGGGGCTTCGCAAATTCCGGCACCCGCTTCGGCACCTTTGCCCAAGACGGCGCTGCCCGGACCTTGGAAGAGAAGTTAGACGACGCCGCCACGGTGCACCGGCTGACCGGCATCACGCCCACGGTGGCGTTGCATATCCCCTGGGACGGCAGTCCCGATTCTGATTGGGACGGCGTTGCGCGCTATGCCGCTGAGCGCGGCGTGGCGATTGGCTCGATCAACCCCAACGTGTTCCAAGACCAGTGCTATAAGTTTGGCAGCTTCGGGAACCCTGATGCCAGTGTGCGGCAACGCGCGGTACAGGCGCATCTGGATTGCTGCGCAATCGCCGAGGCAACCGGCTCTGACACCATCAGTCTGTGGTATGCCGACGGCACCAACTACCCCGGGCAAGATGATTTCCGTGCGCGGAAGCACCGCTTCGAGGCCTGTTTGGCTGAGGTCTATGCGGCGCTGCCAGCCGGTGCGCGGATGCTGCTTGAATATAAATTCTTTGAGCCGGCCTTCTATCACACCGACCTGCCCGATTGGGGCACGTCTTTGCTGATGTGCAGCAAGCTTGGTGAGCGCGCCCAGGTGCTGGTTGATACCGGGCACCACCCGCAGGGCTGCAACATCGAGCACATCGTGGCGACCCTACTTGATGAGAAGCGTCTCGGTGGGTTTCACTTCAATGCCCGCAAGTACGCCGACGACGATCTCACCGTGGGCTCGATCGATCCCTACGAAACCTTCCTGATCTTCACCGAATTGGTGAAGGCCGGTCTCGACCCCGACGAAGAGCTGCGAACCGCTACCGGGCGCGTCGCCTACATGTTCGATCAGAGCCATAACCTCAAGCACAAGATTGAGGCTACGCTGCAGTCGGCCTTGTTTGTGCAGCAGACCTATGCCAAGGCCTTGCTGGTTGACTATAAGGCACTGCGTGTGGCCCAAGACAGCTGCGATCTGTTGCAGGCCGAAGAAATTTTGCGCGCCGCGTTCAACGCTGACGTGCGCGCTCTGTGCGCCGAGGTGCGCTCTGAGTTGGGGGCCGAGGCCGACCCGATTGCGGCTTACCGCGCCTCGGGCCTGAAGGAGCAAGCCGCACGCGAGCGCGTGGCACGGCACGGCGAAGCCGTGGTTGGGAGTGGCTACCAATGATTACCCTGAGCGATACCAGCCTTGATGACCTGGTCGGCCTGTCGCATAAGATCGGCGCCGCCGACATGGACTGTGCGATTCTCGGTGAGGGCAACAGTTCGGCCGATCTCGGCGATGGCACCTTTGCGGTCAAGGGCTCGGGCTGTTGTCTGGGCACCATGGGCCCGGAGCATTTCGTGCGTCTGTATCGGGAGCCGATTGTGGCCCTGCTCGAGCAGGATATTCCGCTCGACGCGTTGCAGGAGCACTACCGCGCGGCTCTAGTTGATCGGCACCAGCTGCGGCGGCCATCGGTGGAGACCGTGTTTCATGCCATGGCGCTGTCACTACCCGACGTCAGCTATGTCGCGCATACCCATCCCACGGCGGTGAATGCCCTGACCTGCGCGCCCGAATGGCGTGCGCTCTTGGCTGGGCGACTGTGTCCAGACGAGGCCGTGGTCCTGGGGCCCGACTCGGTATTCGTGCCCTATGTGGACCCCGGCATTACGCTGGCGCGCTGCATCCGCGATGAGATCGATGCCTACCGCGTGCGTTGGGGCAGCAGCCCCAAAGTGGTGTATCTACAGAATCACGGCCTCATAGCGCTTGGCGGCAGTGCCACCGAGGCTTTCAATATTACTGTGATGGCGGTGAAGGCAGCGCGGATGCGGCTGGGCTGCCTTCAGGCCGGCGGTATCAATCCGCTGCCTGAGGCCGTGGTCGCACATCTTTTGGGCCGCAGCGACGAGCATTACCGCATCCAGCAGTTGGCGGCGTCATGAACCCCGTGGTGCTGGCGATTGATCTCGGCGCAGAAAGCGGCCGCGTGATTGCTGCCGAACTGGCTGACGGCGCCGTGCGCTTGTCGACCCTGCATCGTTTCACCAATGCTGCGCGCCAGCATCGGGGGCATCTGCGCTGGGATGTGGAGGCCCTATGGGCCGGGATCTGCACCGGGCTTGCGCTTGGCGCCGAGCGTCATGGCGCGGCGGTGCGCTCGATCGCGGTCGACACCTGGGGTGTGGATTATGTTCTGCTCGATGCCGGCGGTGAGCCGTTGGCCGAGCCAGTGTGCTATCGCGATTTGCGCACCCATGGCGCACCCGAGCGCGCGCGCGCGCTGATTGACGACGCACAGTGGTGGCAACGCAGCGGGATCCGCTCCATGCCGTTCAACACGGCGTATCAACTCTTGGTGGAAGACGCGGGCGTGCTCGCGCGCGCCGAGCATCTGCTGACCATGCCTGATTATCTGGCCTGGCGTTTGTCGGGGGTGATGGCGAACGAGTGGACCAACGCCTCGACCACGCAGCTGTGCGCTGCCGGTACTGGCAATTGGGATCACGGCCTGCTGACCCAACTGGGTTTGCCCACCCGTTTGTTTGCGCCGACTCAACGCAGCGGCACGGTGCTCGGCGGCTTGTGTGCCGAACTCGTGACCACCTTGGGTTTCGCCGCCCCGCCGCAGGTGGTGCTGGCGCCGGCCCATGACACGGCAGCCGCGGTGGCCGCCATGCCGTGTGGCGATGGCGCGTTCCTGTCATGCGGGACTTGGTCACTCATGGGCGTGTTGTGCAGCCAGCCCGTGCTGAGCGAGTCTGCCCGGCGCGCTGAGCTGTCTAACGAACTCGCCCACGATGGGCGTACCCGCTTGCTCAAAAATATCATGGGCTTGTGGGTCTTGCAGCAGGCGCGGCGTGGATTTGCCGCGGCTGGCCGCGAGTACGATTACGCCGAACTCACTGAACTGGCTGCGGCTGCTGATGAGCCGGCGGCGCCACTGGCCGTTGACGACGAGCGTTTCTTTACTCCTGGTGAAGACTACCTGGAACGCATTGTCGGCTGGTATCGCGAGCAAGGCCTGCGTGTGCCGAATAGCGACGGCGCGATTGCGCGTGCGATTCTGCGCGGCTTGGCCGCGGCCTACGGGCGCTGCTTCGATGACCTCGCTGCCGTGACCGGCTGCCGCCCGTTGCAGTTGGTGGTGCTGGGGGGCGGGGTCCGCAATGGGCTGTTGCGGCAATTCACCGAGGAAGCCTGCGGGTGTCCGGTGCTGGCCGGCAGCGCCGAAGCCACGGCCCTCGGCAATGCCCTGGTGCAGTTGGTGGCCATTGGCGCCTTGGACGATGCGCAGCTCACGCAAGTGGCGGCAGCATCGTCGCTGGCCGAGCTGCAGCTGGGCTAAGGCGAGGCTGTTGGAGCAACCAGTGCGCTGATCGCCATGTGGTCGCTGCCGGGCAGGCGCAGCGGGGTGATCGCTGACAGGGCTAGGCCCTCGCTGGTCAGGATGTGGTCGATGGCAATGCCAGTTGCCGCGATCGGTGCTGGCCAGCTGCGGGCGATGCTTTGGCTTGGGTGCAGGGCCGCGTCGCGCAGCAGGCGGCGCCAAGCCGGGCTGGCGGGGCTGCAGTTGAGGTCGCCCATCAGCAGTACCGGTTCGGTAGCGAAGCTGGCGATCTGGCTGGCTTGTTTGAGCACGGCGTTGCGATTAGCGAAGCCGCTGCTGCCCACCGGCGGGGCCGGGTGCAGCACCAGCACGCGCAGCGGGCCATCGGGCGTATCGATGACGGCGTTGATCAGCACACTCCAGTCGACTTCCAGACAAACGGCATCGCGGATCGGGTAGCGGCTGAACAAGCCGATGCCAAAAGCGAGGCGGCCCACGGTTTCGGTGACGCGATACGGGTAGGCGTCTTGGAGTTCACGCTGGAGTTCGATGGTGAGTTCAACCACGCCAAGAACGTCGGCCTCTTGGGCCAGGAGCAGGTCGGCTGTTGCTGCCGTCTGATGGTTAAACCAGCCAGGGTTGGCGCTGGTGACGCGCAGGCCGCTGTTGGTGATGGGTGCGCGTTGGGTGGCTTCCGGCAGCAGGCCCGGAATTGCCACAATAATCACGGCGCTGATCAATGCCGCCAGCCACCAGCGGCGCAGTATGATCGCGCCTGGTGCGGCCGCTACGGCCACGTGCCAATGCCAGTGAATGGCGCATTCGCCAGGCCACCACCAGGGCGACAGCAGTACCAGGATCGCAGTGACCATAGCGCCAACACAGGTGGTGCGCGCCGCGGTGTGGGCTGCGCGTCGCCATGGGCCTGGGCTGGGCGCGTGCGCTGCGCTGGGAGCGTCATCTGCCACTGGTCACTCTCCGTTACGACACCCGAGGCGATGCTACAGGTTCAGCGGATTGATGTAGATCTCGTCGTCTTCTTCCCAGCTCATGCCGGCAATTTTCAACTCGTCGATCCAGTCGTCCCAGCTACGCAAGAAGTCACGCGGCTTGGAGCCCTTGGCGGGTGACAGGAAGCCAAGGTCTTCCATCCACTCCACGTATTTGGTGGCCTTGTTGTAGCCGACGTTGAGTCGGCGACGCAAGAAGTCGGCGCCGGTTTTGTTCGAGCGGTACATGGTCCACACCGCTTCGTGGAATTGTCGGTCGGCCAGCCAGTTGCCGGCGTCGCCGCCGGTACCACCGTTGCCCTCGGCGGCCAAAGCCGCGGCGCCAACTTGGAAGATCGATTCGTCGTATTCCGGCTCGCCCTGCGAGCGCGCGTGTTCGATGATGCCGTCGATCTCTTCGTCTTTAACCCATACGCCCTGGCCACGGACCAGGCTCGATGAGCCAGGCGGCATGTAGAGCATATCACCGCGGCCGAGCATGTTTTCGGCGCCGCCGGCATCGAGCACCACGCGCGAGTTGTTTTTATCAGCCACGCGGAAGCAGATGCGGGTTGGGAGGTTGGATTTGATTAGGCCGGTGACCACGTCAGCCGACGGGCGCTGAGTGGCGAGGATCACGTGGATGCCGCAGGCGCGCGACTTGGCGCAGAGGCGGATGATCGATTTCTCGACCTCCTTGTTGACCATCATCAGGTCGGCGAACTCGTCGACGACCACGATGATCCACGGCATAATCGCGTCGATCGAGAGATCCTCCATCGACTTGCCTTTGCGCTTGAGGCGTTGTTCGATTTCCTCGCGGCCGAGCTTGTTGTAGCTGATGATGTCGCGCACGCCGACCATGCGCAGCGCGAAAAAGCGCTCGTCCATGACCTTGCAGCACCATTCCAGCGCAGCGTGGGCCTTGGACATGTCGGTGATCGGCGGCGTCATCAGGTGCGGGATGCCTTCATAGCCAGCCAGTTCAACCATCTTCGGGTCAACCATGATGAACTTGACTTCATCTGGGCCGCGGAACAGCAGCACCGAGGTGATGATCGCGTTGAGACACACCGATTTACCCATGCCGGTGGCGCCTGCGATCAGCAGGTGCGGCATGCGGGCGAGGTCGCCAACCATCGGTGCGCCGAGCACGTCGCGGCCGATGATTAGCGGTAGGGTGAAGGTGTTGGGGTCGATTTCTTCGACCAGGTCCTTCATCACCACCGCTTCTTTGATCGTATTCGGAACT
Source organism: Planctomycetota bacterium (assembly GCA_027859175.1). Classification (GTDB taxonomy): domain Bacteria; phylum Planctomycetota; class UBA11346; order UBA11346; family UBA11346; genus GH22. The sequence continues at coordinate 10,336 of JAQIBG010000327.1, forward strand.
TCGATGCCGATGGTCTTACGGTTGGGCAGGGGCGCGACGATGCGGATGCCCTCGGTGCCCAAGCGCAGGCTCAGGTCTTTCTCAAAGCCAACCACGCGGTTGACGCGCATGCCGGTATCGAGCAGTTCGAGTTCGTACTGGGTGATCACCGGGCCGCGATTGGAGTTCACCACTTTGACGTTGATGTTGAACTCTGCGAACACGGTTTCGATCAGCTCGGTGGTCGAGGCAATTTCGGCATCGTGCTCACTGTCACGGCGTTCGGGTGCGGCGCCGAGAATGTCGACCGGTGGCAGTTCGTATTCGCCGTTGGCGCCATGTGATTGAATCAGGGGCCTGGGCTTGCTGGCTGACTTTGCAGCCGGCTTCGCAGCGGGTTTGACGGCAGGTGTGGGCGAGTTGTCGCGTGGCGTGCTGGGTGGAGCGGCTGAGCGCTCGGTTTGGGCCGGGACGCTCGGCGCGGTATCGCTGGTGGCTGGCGCCTCCGGGCTGGCCACCGCCGCATTCCTACTGCTGGATGATTCGCTGCCGCCCTTGGTTTCGACCAGCACGTTATCGCGGACCTCAAACTGCCCGCTCTCTTCGAGCGCGCGACGACGAGCCCGAATCCGTTCGACCAGATCCTTGGCATCGAGCGAGGTGGTGCTGTCGCGCTCTTTGATCTTGCGGGCGACTTCGTCGACCGAGCTCATGGTTCGCGTGATCGGCTTGCTGCGTTCTTGGACCGAGACCTGGACGCCGGGCGTGGGCGTCACCTTATGCTCTTCGGCTTCGGTGCGGTCGGGCACCATGGTCGCTTTGCGCTCGTTGCGCGTCATCGAGGTGCCGCGGTGTTTGCGCACCGCGCGCACAACCCTGGCGCCAATCGCCAGCAGGTTGATCCGCATCAGGAACAGGCAGGCCACGGTCAGACCCATCAGGATCAGCGCGGTGCCGCCGGCATCGAGATGACGGCGCAGGATGCCGCCGGGGTGGGCGGTCTCCATGCCGTCAACAACCGAGGCCATCTCGGCCACGCCGGCTGGGCCGGCCAGCAAGAAGCCGAGGGTGCCGCCGAGACCGTGGTATTGGACCTGGTCCCAGCGCTGCAGCACGGTGCGCTCAAAACTGCTTGCCGGCAGCAGGTGCAGCAGGCCGCACAGCGCCGGCAGCAACAAGACGGCGCCGGTGAGGCGCATCGGCAGCATGCTTAGGGTGCCACCGCGCAGCAGCAAGACGGCGTAACCGAGGATTACCAGGGCGGGATAGTAGGCGGCCACGCCCCAGGCTTCGATCATCTTGGCGGCGACCCAGGCGCCGGCTGTGCCGCACCAGTTGGGGCTGACCGCGCCGGTACCGGTAATCTGGGCCGGCTCATAGCTGATCAGGGCCATGCACAGGAAAACGGCCCCCGCAGTCAGGAGGACACCGATCGCCATGCGGCTCGTCGCGCGTTCGTTGGATTCCATCGCGGCGCTTGTCATGGACGGACTATAGTTGGCTGATTTTCACCACAAGCCCGAAGCTGCCCTGGGGCCTGGGCCGGCTGAATCTGCGCGTTTTTCCCTCACCCAGGCAAACGACCGGCGCTCAACGCGCCTGCGCCGCTGATCGTAGCTACACCATGACTTCCCTCGCCTGCTGCCTTGTATCCGCGTGCATCCTCCTCGCCCTGGGCATGGGAAACCTAGCCTCGGGGGCCGAAGCGGTGGCCTGCGAACTGGTGGTGCCTGCCCAGCCGCGGCCGGTCCAGCGCGAGCGTCTTGGGATCAACCTCAACTACCTCGAGGACGGCGTGCTGCTGGCACCCGAGGATGGGTTGAGCCTGGTGCAGGGCTTGCGCGGCCTCGGTGTGCGCTCGCTGCGCTATCCTGGCGGCAACAAGAGCGACAGCCACCTGTGGAGTGTCCCGCCCTTCGAGCGCCCGGCGCCGCGCTTGGCGGTCACCGGTGACTGGGACTGGCCGGCGATGGAACCGCGGCTGTGGGATCGCGCGGCGGGCCGCTTTGCCCGCGATGTGCTCGACACCGACGAGGCCTTGGCGCTGGCCGAGGAGCTTGAGGCCGAGCTGGTGATGGTGGTGCCGTATGACGAGATCTATCCGAATGTGGAGGAAGAGGCGGGGCGATTCGCCGCCGGCCCCAGTCGCGACGAGCTGATCGCCACGGCGGTGGCCTGGGTCCGCTACTGCCGCGACAGCGGACACCCAGTGCGCTATTGGGAGATCGGTAATGAAACCTATTTTCACGATTCGATCACCGCCGAACGCTACGCCGCCGATCTGATCCGCTTTGCGACCGCGATGAAGGCGGCCGACCCGAACATCCGTATTGGCGCCAACGGCCCTGACATGCCCAACAGCCGGGGCAAGGCAGACGAGCGCCTCGGCCGCGAGGACCGCTGGTGGCCAACCGTGCTGGCCGCCGCCTCGGCCCACATCGACTACCTCAGCCTGCACCAGTATCCGTGCTGGGAGTGGCGCAGCTTCGCGGCCTACGCGAGCAAACGTCCGGCGGTACTGAAACAACTGCGCGCCGCCCGGCGTGCCATCGATAGCTATGCCGCGGGCGAAGACCGCGCACGGATCAAGCTGCTGGTCACCGAGGCCAACGCCGCCGACTGGCAGGACGATGGCGGCTGGCCCAACGTCGGCGACATCGGGCACGCCCTGGTGCTGTTTGACATGTTGGCCCAGTATCTGGCCTGTGACGACCTGGTCACGGTTCAGGTGTGGAACACCCGCTGGATCAACCACCGCGACCGCACGGAACTGTGGGACGCCCTGGCGGCAGACAACCGGCCGAGCACCATCGGTCAGGCCCTGGCCCTGTGGGCACGCGCGCGCAGCCACTGGCTCGAACCCGCCGCGATCCCGGGCGTGGTGGTGGTGGCGACCCACGATCCCGCCAGCGGCGCGCTGACGGTGTTCCTGCTCAACCGTAGTTCCGAGCCCAAGGCGGTGCGTCTCGAAGGCGCGCCCCTGGCCGCGGCCGGTGCGCTTAGTGCCCAGACCTGGTCCGGCAGCGATGCCGAAGACTTGGCTCCGCGTTTCGGTCCGCGCGCACCGTTGGACGGCTCGGTGGTGACGGTGCCAGGGGCCGGAATGTTGATTGTGGAGGGCGCGGGGTCGGCCGAGTAGCCGCTCTTGCAGGGGCGCCCGTGACGCGCCGCGCCAACTCTGGTGTTCAGTCGGCAGTGGCGCCGCGGCTCCGCTGGCGTGATCGCCAGCGCGCCGGGGTCAGGCCATGGTGGGCCTTGAAGCGGGCGATCAGACCCGAGGTGGTGGCGTAGCCGCACAAGCCGGCGACCCGGTCGAGACCGAGGCCGGGATCAGCCAGCAGTTCGGCGGCGCGCTCCATCCGGGCCCGGGTCAGAAAGGCCTGGAAACTGCAGCCGGCGTGGCGCGCGAACAGACGCGGCAGGTGGTTGGGATGACAGCCGAGGTAGGCCGCCACTGCGGGTCGGTCGAGGTCTTCGTCGCAGTGGCCGCGCACGTACTCGGCGGCGTGGCGGAAACGCAGCTCGCCGCTGGGATCCTCAGCCGCGTGGCCGCGGGTGAGCCCGCTGATCGCCGCGTCGATGGCGAGACCGCTGAGGCGGCATAACTGCTCGTCGTCGTCTGGCGTGTCGGGTGGGCGCCGCAGGATCACGCGCATCAGATCTGCCAGGTCGGCCGCAGTGCTGGCATCGAGGGCCTGCGAGCAGGCACTCAAGGTTGGCTGGCCGTGGGCCTTGCGATTGCGGTGAATCGGCGCCCGCCCGGCGGTGCAGCGGGCAACCACACCGTCGCTGTTGAAGCCGACCGTGAGGAAGGCCGCCTGCGGCGTGGTGCCGACTGCACAGCCCGGCGGCACTACCAGCACCGTCCCTGGCACCAGCACCACGCGGCGTAGCTGGGTGCCTTCGCGGACCGAACAGTGCCGTGCGCCGCGTACCCCAAGCAGCAGGCGGTGGCCATCGCAGATCGACATGAAGCGCTCGTCGCTTACGCCGCCGCGGGTGTACACGCGATGGACCAAGCGCGGACATCGGGCTTCTGCGAGGAGAAGTGGTAGGCGCTCGGCTTGCATGTTAACATGTTACGTTTGGCGTAGCGGGTTCCAAGGCCGAGATAGCTTCCGGGCATCGATGGTGCTAGAGTAGTGCTATGAAAAGCAACATTCTTCTGATTCACTGCGACCAGTTGCGCGTTGACCTCTCCGATGGCAGCAACGGTGGACGTTACGCTGGCGTTCTGCCAAGTGTGGCGACACCGGCCCTGGATCGCTTTCGAGGTGAAGCTCTCAGCTGCGTCAATGCCAGTTGCAGCTATCCCTGGTGCGTACCCAGCCGGGCCAGCTTCCTGACCGGCTTGCATCCTCAGCAGTTGCGCGTCCTCGACACCGGCTGCAGCATCCCCGAGGAAGTGCCGACCATCGCCGAGCGCCTGACCCCGCTGGGCTACGAGTGCCGCGCCTTCGGTCGCACCCACCGCCAGCACCGCGGCTTCATGAAGGCCGCCGAAGCGCACGGCGCGGCCGCCTACGGCACCACCCAGCTCGGCAGCAACGGCGCGCTGGGGGTCTTCCCTGGCGCCATCGACGAACACCACGACAGCGTCGCCGTGAGCCAATTCACCCGCTGGCTGGGCGAGCGCGATATGGCTCAGCCCTTTTGCACCATGGTCGGTTTCATGGCGCCGCATCCGCCGCTGTGGCCGCCGCTGCCCTTCGCCGGGCGTCACGATCCTGGCGCGGTGGTCGTGCCAACACAGAGCGACGAAGAGCGCCCACAGCACCAAGCTGCCGCCCGAGACCACACCTGGTCATGGCGCGGTGCCGACGAACAACGCCGCGCCATCGCCGCCTACTGCGACATGGTCGCCTTCGTCGATCACAGTATCGGCCGCGTTTTGGCGGCCCTTGATGCGGCAGGTCTGCGCGCAAGTACCACGGTTGCGATCATCAGCGATCACGGCGAGCAGCTGGGTGAGCACGGCATGTTCGGCAAGCTCGGCAACGGCTACCAGGGTTCGCTGGCGGTGCCCTTCCTGCTGCGGCGCGGTGACGGCGGCGACGCTGGCGTGGTCCGCTCCGAACTGGTCAGCCTGATTGATCTGGTGCCGAGCCTGCTCGAGGCCGTCGATCTACCGCTGCCGTCAGAATTGCCCGGGCGCTCGATCCTTGCGCCCGGTGGCCACGAGTACCTCTTCGCTGGCCTGCAGCGCGGTTGGATGGTGCGCGATCGGCGTTGGAAGCTGTGCAGCTACCAGGTTGACGCGGGCCTTGCCGGCGAGCTCTACAATCTGGTCGACGATCCCGGCGAGCTGCACAACCGTTACCAGGATCATGATTGTCTCCTGGAGCGTGCCCGCCTCGCCGAGGTCCTGCTTGGCCATCTCGCCCGCTACCCGGCCAGCCCCAGCCGTGCATTGGAAGGCGGTCACGCAGGCGGCACAGCGTGCCTCCCCGCAAATCAAATCCGCGCCGCCGCTCTGCGTGCGGTCACGGCCTGAGCGGAAGGAGGTCGCATGCCGCGCTCAGTCGTCTTCATCACCGCCGATAGCATTCCGCGCCAGGTGTGCAGCCCCGACGGGGGGCTGCCCGGTATCGAGACCCCCGGCCTCGCCGCGCTCGCGGCGCGCGGCGCCTGGTGCGAACGCGCCTATTGCGCGACCCCGCTGTGCACGCCGGCGCGGGCGGCGTGGTACACCGGCCTGCACCCCACGGTCGCCGGCGCGCCGTGCAACAACCTGCGCCCGCGCCGCGACACGCCGCTCCTGGCCGAGCTCCTCGGCGCCGCCGGGTATCACTGTCGCCACCTCGGCAAGTGGCACCTCGATGGCTGCGGACACGAGGGTGGCGGTCATTGCCAGGGTGGCTTCGTCGGCGCATGGTACGATCAGAGCACCTTCATGGACGAGGTCGGCCGCGATGGCCCGCCGCCAGCGCGCTTCGGCAATTGGAATCGTGGTCTGGAGGACGCCAATTTTTGTTTCGGTGAGCGGCTGGTCACGCGCAGCGAAGACCTGCTGCGCAGCCACGACTACGCGCAGCCGTTGTTCCTGGCGGTGGAGTTCGACGAACCGCACGGGCCCTACATCTGCCCACCGCCGTGGCGTGGGCGCCACGCCTGGGCGGAGCTGCCGCGCCCCGCCACCCTGCGCGATACGCTCGCCGGCAAGCCGGCCTTGCACCGCGATATGGCAGCATTTTTACGCGCCGGTCGCGACAATGCGGGCGCAGATCTGGCGCGTTATTATCAGCATTATTACGACTGCCTCGCCTACGCCGACCACTGCATCGCGCGCGTGGCTGCGGCGGTGCGGCGCTACGCGCCGGCCGAAACCGCGATCGTGGTCACCGCCGACCACGGCGACCATCTCGGCGCCTTTGGCCTCGGCCCCAAGGGCCCGACGATGTACGAGTCTTGCATCGGCGTTCCGCTGATCCTCGATGTGCCCGGCGTTACCACTCCGGGCCAGCGCTATGCGGCACCGGTCCAGGGCGTCGACATCTTCGCAACCCTGCTCGATTGCGCTTCTGCCTGGGATGCCGACGCCAGGCCGGCTCGGCCCGGCGATGCGTGCCGCTCGCTGCTCCCGCAGTTACGCGGCGAGGAGCCCGAACGCAGCACTGCCCTGATCAGCTACGAGCGTTTCGGCATCGGCGTCGCCGCTTGCGCTGGCTATCATCCGATCCGCTGCATCACCGATGGTCGGCGCAAGCTGGTGGTGAACCTGTTCGATCGCGACGAGTACTACGACCGCGTAAGCGATCCCGACGAGGCCGACAACCGCATCGACGATCCCGCCATCGCCGCCGAGCGCGACGCGCTGCACGATCAGATGCTGGAGGCGATGCAGGGCAGTCGTGACCTGCTCGCTGGACGCGCCTGGCGCGAGCGACCGTGGCGACGGGCTGCGGCCGAGCCGGTGACCGCCTTGTTCCCCACCGGCTACCGCGAGGCGGTGGCAAGCCGTCCGTTTGCCTGACGCGCCCAACGCGATCCGCCCAACATGCGCCGCACGCGGCGAGGAGATTCTTCGATGAGCCACACCTCCATCCCCATCACCCGCACCCTGCCGGTACGCGATCAGGTCGATCTGGTCGTAGTCGGGGCCGGCATGGGTGGGATCGGCGCTGCCTGCGCGGCGGCCCGAGCTGGACTCAGGGTCGTCCTGGTTGAACGCGCGGCGCTGCTCGGCGGCAATGCGACCCTGGGCGGGGTCGGCAACTGGTGCTACTGCGGTCCTCTGGCCGGTCAGGGCGCGGTCTTCGCTGACGTGCTCGCCCTGCAGCGGCAGCTCGGCAGCATCGATCCCGAGCATGGCTGGCCGATGCGCATCAATCAGGAGCTTGGCCGCGAGAACCACCTCTTCGATACCCACGTTCTCCCCTTGGTGCTCCAGCATCTCTGCGAACGTGACGGCGTCACCTTGTGCCTGCATACCGACCTGGTCGACGTGGTGCGCGACGGCCGCCGCATCACTGCGGTGGTCATCCACGATCGCAGCGGCCTCGCCGCCCTGCGTTGTCGCGCAGTGGTCGACGCCAGCGGCGATGGTCTGGTCGCCCAGCGCGCGGGCTGTGGAGTCCTCGATGTGGCCGATCGCTCCCACCCCGACCTGTTGGCGCCTTCGCTGATGGTCTACCTGCGCCGGGTCGCCGCCGGAGCGCCGCAGCAGCTGCTGGCAGACGCTGCGACGACGGATCCACGGCCTTGCCCGCGCTACTCGGTGTGGCCCGAACCCCACGATCGCATCGGCCTCAAGACCAAGTGGGAGGAATGGCACTTCGACTGCGGCAGCGGCCCCGGCCTGACCCAAGCCGAGACCACCACCCGGCGACTGGTGCCGGCGGTGGTCCGCGCCTATCAGCAGCAGCACGGCGACAACTGGATCCTCGACCACGTCGCCCCGATCCTCGGGCTGCGCGAGGGTCGGCGCATCCGCGGCGAACACGTGCTCACGGTTGACGAGGTCCGCGCCGGGGCCCGCTTCGAGGACGCCGTCGCCTTCGGTGCCTTCACCATCGATTCGGCCGCGGTCAACGAGCGCGTCCCGCCCTATCAGATTCCGCTGCGCAGTCTGATCGCGTCCGGGCTCGACAACCTGCTCCTGGCTGGGCGTTGCATCTCCGCCGATCGTCTCGCCATGGCCTCGGCGCGGGTCATGGCGACCTGCTGCATGGAAGGCACCGCAGCCGGCATTGCCGTCGCCCAGAGCCTGGCCGCTGGGCTTGAGCCCTGTGCTGCGGATCCCGCCGCAATCCGCGCCGCCCTCATCGCCGCCGCCCCCGTCGGCGACCACGAACTGATGCAGGAGCGTCTCGCCACCGGGGTGATGCCTTGAGGGTTCGGGTGCGCGGCGCCTATCCCGGAGCGAGGGCCAGACTGGTCGGAGCAGTCGGCCTACTGCTGGGGCAGGTCCTCAGGTGATGCGATCTCGCGCTGGGGTCAGGCCGAATTCTTTGCGGTAGACGCGGCGGAAATGTCGCGGATCGGCGAAACCCCACTCGCGAGCGCACTCGGCAATGGTCAGATCTGGATAGCGCCGCAGTAGCCGCCGGGCGTGCGCGCAGCGCAGGGATTGACACCAGGCCTTGAAACTCGTGCCGGTGTAGTGCTGGCACAGCCGGGTGACGCTGCTCGGGTGCAGGCCGAACTCTGCGGCGGTGGCGCTGCGCGAAGGAACGACGGGCAAGTGCGCCGCCAGCCAGGCTTCGATATCGGCCCAGCGCTGCGCGTTGTTTTCATGGGCTTGAGGCCCACCTGCTCGAGCCGAACTTTCTCGGTTACCTGTGTGGTGTCTGGATGTTCCTCGGCCTGCAGCCAGATCATGGCCACTTTGCCGTCATACTGCAGCTGATTGCGAGCTGGGACCTGGTGCTTGGCCTCGCCATCCTGCTCGGTGCTCTACGCAGCCGCCGTCTGGACAGCTGGCAGCGCTTCGCCACCGAGCGCGACCGAATCTTCGGTCTCATTGCGGCGCGACGCATCAACGGCGTGATTCTGATCACCGGTGACCGTCACCGCTCTGTTCGATCACCGAAAAGGTCTCTCACGGAGGCACGGAGACACGGAGATGGATGAGAACGATATTGGTACCGTGATCGTGGATTGCGCAGTCAAGCTCCATCAGGATCTTGGGCCCGGATTACTCGAAACGGTCTACGAGGTGACCCTTGCCCAGAAGCTGAAA
>JAQIBG010000359.1 GCA_027859175.1 Planctomycetota bacterium
GAGCGCGTGGATGCATCAGCACGCCGATGCGGTGAGCACGTGCTCGTATACCCGCGGCATGGGCCACGATCCGGCCGACAAACGCTTCCCGTTTTTCTCGCAACTCGATGACAGCCCGCGCAGTAGTTGGGGCGTGCCGTGGTTTGAGCAGTCAACCGCGTTGAATAAGCCGCACTTCGTTTATGAAACGATGATTGCCAACACCACCAAGTACCGCGCCGAGTATCCCTATCGCGTGGCTGCCTTGGCGGCGATTCAGGGCTGGGATATCGTGTGTTGGCATACCTACCCGGGGCGTGATGTGTGGGCCGATGATCCCGAGGCCGATTGGCCCGACGAGATCGTGTACGGATTCGACTATTTCACGATCAAGGGTGACGAGGTGATGATCTCGGCCCTGCGCGGCGCGAGTGAGATCTTCCGGCAAGGCTTGGTGCCCCCCGCGGCCGATCCGGTGCTATTTACCTTTGGTGCCGAGAGCTTGTACGATCCGGTGGGCATGGATTACGGAAAGGGCTACGGTCGTTTTGAAGACCGTTTCATCGGCACCTCCTATCGTTACGGAACCCGCGTTCACATCGACCCGGCCGCGCCCGGCGATAGCGCCACCAGTATTGGCGCTGATCCGCTCACCGCGCCCGAGCGGCATACGGTGCGGCCGAATGTGTTTGAGAGTTGCCCAACCTGCCCCCATCAGCACATCCGCTACGATTGGTCGCGCGGTAATCTGGTGATGGACGCACCCGGCGTGGCCAGTTTCACCGGCTTCTTCGGCGAGTATGGCAGTGAGGTCATCGACTTTGCTAACGGCGTGCGCTTCGACCAGATTACGGTTCACAATGAAGACGGCATTGCCTATCCGGTGACGCTAGACGAACGCTATGTGGCGATCACCCTCGCCGCTCGTGATGGTGCCGCCCTGGCAGACTCGCGTGCCTTGTTGCTGAGCGCGGTCAGCACGGGCTTTAATCGCGGTTTTGAGCTGGATGTCACCCAGAGCAACCAGGGTCGTCAGACCGATGGGCCGAAGCCCTGTCCGCCGATGGAGCACTGGGGCGCGTGGATGGCGAATGCCGGCACCGGCCCGGCGGTGCTGGCGCGGGTTGGCGTGCGCGTAGTGGCGGCAGCCATCGAGGGCATGCGCTATGTGATGCGGGACTTTCAGGGGCGTGCGCTTACCGACGGCGTGGTTGGCGCGGATGGACTGACCATCCCAGCACAGGCCAAGGTGTGCTGGGTTGAACTGACGCGCTGATTGCGCTTATTTGTCGTCGTCCTTGTTGTTGGTGATGAAAAGTTTCCAGCGTTCCAGCACCACGATAGCGGTTTGCACTTGTTGCTCGCCGCCGCTGTCGAGTGAATTGATCATGCTCACGCTCCAGCCGTTGGCGAGGAGTTGATTGAGCTCGATCAGGCCTGAAACGGGTTTTGACAGGCGGCGGGCGAGATTGCGATCGCGTTCATCATGGCCAACGACTTCAAGGACCGCCCCTTGGAGTTGCTGAGCATCAAGCCGGATTGCGATGATGCGTTGTTGTCGTACCGCGAGGCCCTTGTCGCCCCAGGTGCGATAGCCCTCCAAGCGCAAGCCCTCGGCGACGGCGCCGACCAACTTAGTGACCCGGTCGTCCGTATCGTTACTGGCCGCGGTTAATGGTGCTGCGAGAATGCCTGCGAGGAGTGCAGTGACGATTCGAGACATGGTAAGGTCCTCCGGTTTCGGGTCACAGGTTTCACGTCTGAACCAGGTGGTTCGTTGTGTTGGGATCCCCTACAAGGCTGTTGCCGTGGTGGTGCCGGTGCGCAACGAGGCGCGGCGCTTGCCGGCCCTGCTGAGACATCTGCAGGCTTGTCCGGGCATAACTGAACTCATCGTGGTGGATGGCGGCAGCGACGACGACAGTTGTGCGGTGGCGCAGGCCTTGGGCGCCCGGGTGGTATTGGCGCCGCGCGCTGGGCGCGGCGTGCAGCTCGATCTGGGGGCGCGGGCAGCGCGGGCGCCAGCGGTTTTGTTTGTGCATGCCGACACCGTTCTGCCGCACGATGCCGCGCGGCGCATTGCCGCTGCCTTGGCCGATCCCCGGTGCGCGGGTGGCGCGTTTCGCCGGCGCTTCGTGCCGAGCGATTGGTGGCTGGCGCTGACCACACGTTTGGGCGACCTACGCGTTGCCTTCACTGGGATCAGTTTTGGTGACCAAGCGCAGTTTGTGCGCCGCAGTGCGTACCTGGCCAGTGGTGGCTTTCGCGATCTCGACCGCGCCGAAGACATGGATTTGGCCCGCCGCCTACGGGCTCTGGGGCAGATGCGTTTGCTTGGTCCGCCGGTGCGCTCATCGGCGCGGCGCTTCGCGCGCGGTAGCCTTGGCACCAGTTTGCGCGATGCTTGGTTGACCCTGCGGCTGTGGCGGCAAACGGCGCCTCAGTCTTGCGCCACACCCGCTACTGAATCGTGACCCGAAGCGTTCGCTCTGGCCCAGCGGCGCCGTCGTTGTCATAGGGTGTCACCACAAAGCGATGCGAGCCTGGGCTGAGCTTGACGGGATAGAAGCTGGCCGTGTCGGCTTGTGTGGTTGCAGGATTGCCGAGCAGGGCGAAGGGGGGATTGCGCTCCCAGCTGTCATCTTGCTGGTCGAGACTGACCCGCATCGCGCTCACGCTGGGGCTGGTGCGGGCGACGATGGCGACTTGCTGGGTTTGATCGATGCTGTCGCCATCGCGAAGCGCGTGGCGACCAGGCAGCGGCGTGCCCGAAATGGCATCAACCAGACTGAAACCAAAGATGCGCGGTTGCGCGTCGGCCGTGGCGAGGCCTTCGTCGCCGGCTCCAAGCACGCGGGTTTCCGTGTTGCTGGCAAAGCGCACGCGGCCTTCCTCAACCCTGGCCCAGCTGTGGTAGGGTCCGGCTTCGAGTACAAAGCGGGTACCGATGACGCTGATATCGGCCAGGGGCATGGCGACCGTGAAGGGCGCAGCCTTTTGCGGGCTGACCACGTAGCTGGCCAGACCACGCTCGAGTTTCAGGGCTGTGGCGGGGTGTAGCGCGCTGAGGGTGAGCGTGGTGCCAGGGGCTAAGGTTACTGTGCTCCCGTCTGCGCTTTGACAGACGCTTGGCTGCTGCCCGGTTACCAGCGTGTCGCCGGGCTGGAGAGCAGCGCCGGCAGTGAGGGCGGCGGCTGCGTTGGTGGTGGCGTCGCCGGCTTTGATGACGATGAAGCTGTGGGCGGGGCTTGGCTCGGGGTTGGTGGACGGAGCCGGGTCTGGCGTCGCCAGCTGGCGTGGCGCTGCGGGTTCGTTGCCGCTTGGCCGTGGCGTGCCGGCGTGATTGAGCACCAAGGCGCCAAGGGCGAGGGCAGCCAGGAACAGCGCAGCGAGCCCTAATGGGAGCATGGCCGTGGTGCGTGGCCGCGAGCGACGGGCGCTGCGGCGACGACCAGACTGTCCGGGGCGTCGTGGCCCCTTGGTCTGGCTGCGTTCGCCGCTGGGGCGCATGGCTGCCCCCGGCATCGGGATCCCTGGAACGGTGACCGTGTGCGGGGTAGCGTCGGCCGCGAGATTCTGTTCGCGCTCAGCGCCAAGGATGCGACGCAGGCGCGCCTCCAGGCGTGCTTGCCGCGCTAGCGCCTGCGCCAGTGCGGGATTGGTGGCGAGTTCCTGCTCGAAGGCGGCGGCCTCCTCGGCTGGCATCGCGCCCTCAAGGAAGCGCGCGGCACGTTCGGCGAGGGCATTCATGGCGCACCGTCCGCACGCAGGCGCTGGACGATGCACTCCTGCAAGGCGCCGCGCAGGCGTGACAGCTGTTTGGTGACGGCGGCAACGCTGCGGTTGAGGGCTTGCGCAATGCGACCGATCGGCCGTGATTCACCGTAGCGCCACGCCAGCAGCCGGCGCGAGGGTGCGGGCAGTTGACTCAAGCAGGCTTCGAGGGCCGCGAGCTCGTCGGCGCCTTGGTCGTCGTCGGCTTCGAAGGCACAGTCGATGGCGTCGAGCGCGCTTTGGTCCATCTGTACCAAGCGCCGTCGTTCACGGAAATGTTTGAGTGCCAAGTTGCGGGCGATGCCGCGGGCCCAGGGCGCGAAGGCGCGCTCCGGGTCAAAGTCCCCGAAGCGCTCCCATAAAACCACGGCGGTACGCTGAAACAGCTCGTCGGCATCAGCCCAGCTGCGCACCAGGCTCAGGCAATAGGCCTGTAGGTCATCGCGGATCCGCAGCAACTGTCGCAGGTACTCGTCGTGGTCTTTATCCATCATGCCGTCCGCGTCAGTTACTCGGGGCGGGCAGCGCGGTTACGCTGATCGCGTTGAGTTTGGCGTTGCTGCCGTCCGCTGCCTGGGTGATGGTCAGCATGCCATCGCTGACTTCTACCACCACGTCGAACTGGTCGAAGTGGTCCATGCCGTCGGTGTCGCTGAGCGTGGTCCCTTCGATCGAAAGGCTGTTGATCTGATCGGTGTAGGATGGATCGCCGCACAGCACGCTCACGTCGTAGACGCCATTGGTGAGCTCCAGGTTCCAGGTGGCAATACCGTTCTTATTGAGGTGGATCAGGGTATCGCGGACCTGATCATCATCGGCCTGACGCTCGCGCGTGCTGTCGTTGGCGCTGGTCCATCCGTAACGCAGGCCGCCAGTGCGGTCGCCAAACACGGCGCCGCTGTCGGTCACATAGCCTGCCGGCACGCTCGCGCCACTCGGCTGAAAGTTCACCATCACGGTCTCCGCTTCGATGCTGAAGTGGAGGGTGGTGGTGGGGCCGGCGGCGCCGCCCGCGCTATTGGCGCTATAGGCAGTCAGCGTGAGTTGGTGTTCGCCGTCGGCTAAGGTGCCGGCGGAAAAGTTGCCTCCGGTATCGCCAAACAAAGCGTAGGGCGCGTTGTTTTCGATCTGGATATGCGCGCCGTCATCAAGGTTCATGAGCACGCTCTCCGACTGCGCGTTGAGAGTGACCTCGATTGCGAGTTGATCGCTGAGTTGCGCGCGCTGCACAGTGCTGCCGTCGCTGAGGCTGGTGATGCGACTGTTGGTGCTGGCGTTAACGAGGTAGACGCCGGTGACCGCAGGGCCGCTCGGGGCCGTGGCCACAACGGTAAAATGGATGTCGTGACTGGTCCCCTTGGTGCCGCTGGCGTTATCGCCGGCGTAGGGGGTCACAACTAAGTGATGGTCACCGAGACTGGGAGTCCACGGCGTGTAGGTGCCGTTGCTGTCACCGAACAGCGCATAGGGCGCGTTATTTTCCTGCTGAATGTGTTCACCTTGGTTGAGGTCAAACACCACGCTGTCAGTATTGCTGGTGGTGGCGACAATGCTGAGTTCCGACCCGAGCAAGCTCAAGGCCACCGTGTCGCCGTCAGACAAGGATCCGAGATCGGCACCGGTGTCTGGGTTGATAAGGCGCAGGCTTTGGATTTCGGGGTCATCGGTCGTGGGCGGATCAATCGGGGGCGTGCCGGGCTCGTAGGCACCGTAGCGATTGTGCAGGTGCTCGAGCCACCAGCGCACGCCGGGTGCAGCGCTGCTGCCATCGCCGCCGGGTTCGTTGTTGGGGCCATAGGGCGGCACGCATTGCAGCCAGGTAGAGGCGCAGAAATAGCCATCGTAATCATCGATGTCGCGGTTGGAGTTGTTGATCTGGTTGGCTTTCATGTCGGCGTTATAGATGCCGATATTGATATAATTATACAGGCCGCTGGTTTTCGAGTAGCTGCCCCAGTAGCCGCCCGGCGCGTTGGTGGGCGTTCCTTCAGATTCAAACCAGGGCTTGCCGCTCACCTTGGTACCAAAGTGGAAGGTCAGATCGGCATTGCTGGGTACGGCCCAGCTGCCGTTGTAGCCGATAATCGCGTCGGTGTTCACGGCGTGGCCGGCATCGATGACCTTCTTGATGTCCCAACTTGTGGCGCGCTCCGCCATGCCTTCGTTGTCGGGGTCGAAGATCACGTTGCGATAGCCGCGTTCGGTGACGAAGCGAACGGTGTTGGCCACGGCGCGTTCGGCGTCGGCTTGGCCCCAGGCGCCGAGGTCTTGTTTGGCCTCGGAGGTCGACCAGTACAGGCAGCCGATCAAGAGCACCATGCGCTCGCGATCAGCGGCCTCAAGGACGCGCGCCAGACGCGCCGAGTAGGTGGGATTCAGGCTGGCGTCGGGCAGATAGCCTTTGATGTCACCGAAGCGCGAGCCCATCACGAACACGCTGAAGGCATTGATGCCGTAGCTTTTGAATACCGGCAGGTTGGCGATCAGTTCGTCGGTCTCAGCATCGCTGAACAGGGCGTTTGAGAGCCGTAGGCCCTTGAGTTTGACGGCTTGGTTGTCGAGGTAGATGTCGGCGCCGCGGATGTCGACTATGGTGCCGGGCGTGGCGCCGGGTTCGGCGGCGAACAGGCCGCACGCGAGGCAGAGTGTGAGTAGAAGCAGGATGTGCATGGGAAGGGTCCTCCGGAAGCCGTTACCGGACGGACCCTTAACCTGACCTGCTTTGTGCCCACCTTAGGCGGGTGTATCAGACGATGTGCCCTCACGGGCTGTCTAAGCGCAGGTGGGGACTGCTAATTACGTGCCAGGAATTCTTCGGCGGGTTCACCCGCGTGAATCGCAGTGATGGCATTGCGGATCAAATCACAGCGTTGCCGTTCGGCAGCTTCAATGGCCTGCTGGAGGTCGAGCAGGATCTGGTCAAGCTCGTTGCGGGGGATCGGGCGGCCGAGCAGGGCGAGGCCGGCTTGTAGCAGGGGGTGCGGTGCATCCTCGGCCACCTGAGCGACCGCTTCCTGGCCGTGACGGCTGGCGAGGCCGATGATTTGGGCCAAGTGCATCCGGAGGGCCGCGATGTCTTCATCTGCCGCCGCGGCTTGTTCAGGCGCGGGGGCGCTCTCGTCGCTGATCACCGTGGCACTGGTGTGGCCGCCGCCCACACCAAACGACACGCTCGGGCTCAGATGCAATTGCGGCTGGGCGCCGACAATCGGATTGCCCTTGGCGGGCGTGGGGCACTGCTCGGCGCCGTCGGCAAGGTCGGGCTCGGGGGCATCTTGCGGTTCGAGGTCGGCTTCGCTGATCACGCCCTCGGCGGCTAGGGCATTGGCGAGTGCTACCAGCCGTTTGGCGGCGTCGGCGCGCAATGCACCGGTGGGGGTGCCCAGCTGCATCGCATTGTCGACCACCCAATGCCGGCTTTGTTGATCGAGGGGCGCGAGCAGCCAGCGCCGCAGGTGTTCATCAGGGTCGGCCGCGATGGTTACCACCACGTCGTCGGGCGCGGCGCGGTCGAGGACAATGGCGCCTGCGCGTTCGTTGAGCTTGGTCACCGCCGCAAGATCGGCGAAACGGATATGCTCGGGTTCGGGTGGCGGGGGCGCTTGCTTGGGCGCCAGCACTTCCTGACGCGGGGCTGGCTTGGGCTCGTCGCTCCGCGAGTTGTCGGCGATCTCATTGATCAGCTTATTGAGGTCCATCAGGAGTCTCCTCGCCAGCGGGCGTTGCTGCGGCGGGCTCGGGCTCGCCGCGGTCTTCGATGTGGGGCGCTGGCGCAACAGGCTGATCGGTTTCGATTGCCTCGGGCTCAGTGTCTGCGTCGTGTTGATTGGGGTCGTCAATTGGTGCCGGGATTGCCGGTTCAGTGGTTTCAGCGGGTTCAGCGCTGTTCTCGTTGGGCATGAGGCCCGGTTCGATGGCAGCAGGGGCGCTGGTGTTGGCGGCGCCCTCGGGGCTGGTCGTTTGGGCGGCATCGTCGACAATTGCCTGCAGGCTTTCCATGAGTGCCTGGTTGTCTTCGTCGTTGACGAGGGTGGCATCGCTGCGGCTCGTGGGCGGCGTTGCGGCATCGAGGATGCGGCTGCCGTCGGGGTCAAGCTGCCAGTCGACATCGGCCGCCAAGCGCAGGCCGAGGTAGGCCGAGCGCAGGTCGCGGTCGGCCGCGAGACGGTTGCCGGCGCGCAGGCTTTCGGCTGGGTCGCCCCAACCGCCGCCGCGCGCGGCGTGGCTATCGGTGCTGCGCAGGCGGAAATTATCGGCCAGCAAGATCTGATAGCTGCCGTAAGGCGTGCCGCACCACTCCCAAACGTTGCCGTGCATATCGTAGAGGCCAATCGGGTTGGCCAGCTTGCCGGCTACGGGGTGGTCATAATTACTGCTGTTGTCTTCGAACCAGGCGAGGTCACTGACCGAGCGTAGGCTGCGGGCATCGGTCAAGTCTTCGACCATGCCGTTGTAGGTAAATGCATGGCCAGGGTCGATGCCAGCGCGGCAGGCGTATTCCCATTCGTGTTCCCCGGGCAGACGCAGAGGTGCCAAGTCTTTGGTTGTGCTGAGGAAGGCCTCGATGTCGCCCATGTTGACGCGGTTGACCGGGCGCTGCAGCGACTTGGTGCGGCTGCTATGGCGGCTCGGGTTGTCGCCCATGGTTGCGATCCAAATTTCTTGGGTCAGCTCGGTTTCGGCCAGCCAGAAGGCCTTGGGGACCACCACGTCGGTTTGGGTTTCGTCTTTGCCGCGGCCGTCTTCACCGATGGGCGAACCCATGACGAAACGACCAGCGGGCACGAAGCGGAAGCGCTGGGCGGTGTCACCGGGCATGCGCAGGGTGGCGTGGATGCCAAGTTGGTCGCGGCCGTACTCATCGGCCCAATCGGGCGTGCCGGGGCCGTACAGCAGGTCGAGCTGGCGCGCCCAGGCCATGACCTTGGGTGCCGTGGGGCCGACTTCGGCCTGGAGCAATTTCAGTTTGAGGAAAGCTTCGTCGAGGTTGGCAATGAAGAAACGCTGGCCGATGACCTCGTTGAGTTCCTGTTCTTGCGCCGCCACGCGGTCGGCCTTCTTGCGCCATTCATCGATATGCGGCGGAATGTTGTCGGCGCCGTAAGCCCGTTCAATTTCTGCAAGCTGGTCGAGCGCGGTTCCGGTAATCGGTTTCGGATGTTCGAAAATATCTTCTAACTGGGCGCGGTAGCGTTGGTCGAGTTCGGTGACGTTCTCCCAGTGCTGGTCGGCACGGTTGAGGGTCGCTTGGTAAAGGGCCGTTTGCTTCGGGTTGAGAGCCTCGAGGTCGCGGAGGCGATCCATGATCTGATGCAGGGCGGCGAGGCGTTTGATGCTGACGTGGCGGTAGAGGTCGCGGTTTGCCAGTTCCTTGCCGGTTTCACGGTTGTCGTTGAGGGCTTGGATGTCCGCTAGCAGGGCGCCGCGCCAGGCAACGTAGCGCACGCTGGTGACGTCAAACAGCTTGGCAGCGCGACGTAAGTCTTCGTCGCGGGCGTCGAGCATGGCTGCGGTGTCGCTGGCTTTGTTGCGATCCACCGAGTCATCAAGGTTCTTGGTAAGTTTGGCAAGTTCTTCAGCGTGCAGCTTGAAGAATTCTTGGTAAGCCGCGAGTTCGGCCTCGGGGTCTTGCAGTAACAGGCCGAGTTCGGCCATTGCCGGCTTGAGCTTGTCTTCAAGCGTTTTGACGCTGATCTCGTACCAGGCATCGGAATTGGCGGTGGCCTGATCGAGCGTGGTGCGGAGGCGATCCTTGCGTGCAAACTCGGTGTTAACGAGGCCGCGCCAAGTGTTGTAGTCGTCAGGGTTGGTTCCAACGTTTCGCGCCAGTTCTTTGAGCGCGGCGTCGGCAGCGGTCAGCGTGGCAAAAGTCCAGTTGTCTTGCTCGAACGACTCGGTCGGGCTCAATTCGGCACGAAGCTCAGCGACGTGATCGAGTTTTGCGTCCCACAGTTGTAGCTGTTCGATTTCATCACCGGTAACCAGCTCAGGGTAGTCGGTGTAAATGGTTCGCAGTTCGGTAATGCGGTTGCGGGCGTTGCGAACTAGCGGTGCGGCGTCGTTGAGCTTCAGTAGTTCAGTGTAAAGCGGTGTGGCCCGTTCGCGCGCGTTATTGGCTGCGAGTTCGCGATCGGCGATGGCTTTGCGCTGTTGCTCGATTATTCGGTTTTCGTGGCTCTGCCACACCACCACGCTGCCGGCAATCAGGAAGGTCACGAGAACGGCCGCGGCGCCAAGCCGTACCGCGTTGCGTTGTATCCAGCTTTGATTCTCGCGCAGGGCTTCGGCGCCGCCGGTGGAGAGCTTTTGCTGCAGCAGGGCTTCGAGACGTTTGCCATCGGCGAAGTCTTCGAGGTCGCGCACCAGGTCTTTGGCGCTCTGGTAGCGATTCTCTGGCTTTTTCGACAGCAGCTTGATGCAGACCGCTTGCACGTCTTCGGGGATGTCTTCGCGCAATTCGCGCGGCAGCTTTGGTTCGGCGTAGCTGTGTTGATAGATCAACGCGTCGGCCGAATTACCATCGAAGGGGCGCTGCATAGTCAGCAGTTGATAGAACACCACGCCGAGCGAGTAGAGGTCACTGCGGGCGTCTACTTCGCCGCCACGGCCCTGCTCGGGCGAGATGTAGGCCGGGGTGCCCATGGCCTGGCCGGTTAGGGTGAGGCCAGCCTCGCCTTGGATCTTAACGATACCAAAGTCAGTAATTTTTATCTCGCGCTTTTTCGTGACCATCAAGTTCGGCGGCTTGATGTCGCGATGCACGATATTGTGGCTGTTGGCCTCTACCAAACCGCGCGCGGACTGTAGGGTAATGTCGATGGCTTCGTCGATAGTGAAGCCTTCGTCGGCGGCCTTCTTCGCTTTGAGGACATGGTCGAGGTCGGTGCCCTCAACGTATTCCATCACGTAATAAGGCTGGCCCTCAACGTTACCGGCGGCGTACACCGCAACCACGTTGTGGCTGCGCATGGTGCCGGCGGCACGGGCTTCGAGTTCGAAGCGCTCGAGAAGCTGGGGGTTGTTGGCCAAGTGGGCGCTGAGGACTTTAACCGCACAGCGCCGGCCGAGTGATTTTTGACGGGCGCGGTAGACCAGACCCATGCCGCCTTCGCCAACGATGCCGCCGATCTCGTAGTCACCCCACACCATGCCGGTGGATGGGCCTTTGCGGCCTTCGAGGTGCCAGGCGGCGTCGAGCTGGGTGCTGGTGCCGCCGCTGCCTGGCCCTGTGCCGTCGGTGACGTTGCTGGAGCGGGTTGGCTTATTGGTGGTGAAGAGAGTGGGGGGCGTGTGGCGGCCTGGTACCAAGGTGGCGCGCGTGACGCTGTCGTCGTTGCCGCTAAC
Organism: Planctomycetota bacterium; assembly: GCA_027859175.1. Lineage (GTDB taxonomy): Bacteria > Planctomycetota > UBA11346 > UBA11346 > UBA11346 > GH22. The sequence continues at coordinate 11,098 of JAQIBG010000359.1, forward strand.
CTTTGGTGCTGGGTGGCTGTCGCTAGAAGAGCGGGGCTTGGCGCCTTCGGGGATAAAGCGCGTGACACTTGGGTTGGGGCCGAGCGCGGTCTTCTCGACGTCCCAGTCGTCGGCCATCGGCTTCTTGCTCGGCGCGATCGCGGTTTTGTCGATGTCCCAGTCGTCGTCGCTGCTCGTGGCGTGGGCCGCGGCTGGGGTGATGGCAGTTTTGCTGGCATCCCAGTTGTCGTCGCTGGCTCCAGGTGCTGGGGTGATGGCAGTTTTGCTGGCATCCCATTCATCATCGCGGCCGTGCCGCGTGGTGGGGGCCTCGCTGATTCCGCTGCTGTTGGGGTCGCGGGTGATGCGATCGGTGGGGGCTTCGCTGATGCCGCTGGCGGCAAGGTCATCGCGCTCGACGCGGTCGGTCGGGCTTTCGCTGATGCCCGCACGCTGGGAATCCGGGCTGCCGGTGGTCGGCTTGCTGGGGCTACTGGGCTTGGCTGGCTTGAAGCGGCCGGAGCCTCCTTGGCCCTTGGGAGCAAATCCGCCGTGACGCAGGCCCTGCTCGCTGCGGCTGAGGAAGGCTGGGTTGCTGAGCGGATTGTCTGAATGGGGGTCGAGGCTGAAGCCCTGCTTGGCCTCATCGGCCTCAGACTCGCCGATGGTGAAATGCAGGGGCGTAAGTGCGCTGGGCTCGGTGGGCGCTTGTGGGGCCTTGGGCTTATGATGCCAGTTGGGAATTAGGCCGCTGTCGGTGCTGGCGCCGGCGGTGCGCGAAGGCAGCGCAAACAAGCTGCCGCCGGCTTCGGCCTGGCCTGCACTCTGCTCCAGACTGAAGGCTGTTTCGGCGTCCTTGCTCGTATCGGCGTGAGCTTCGCCTTCGGAAACCTCAGGCGTGGCGTCAGCAGCGACCTGTTCGGTGTCGGCAGCATCACGTGCCAGGGGCGGCAGGGCGAAGGGGCCGTCGGCCAGACTACGCTCCTGGTCTCCCTGGTCGCTTTGGTCGGAGCCAAAGGGATTGCGCAGCGCGGGCAGCGCCGGGTCTTTCTTGTCGGTGCCGAGCCAGTCGAGGTCCACGCCGCTTACTCCAGGCGGGTCGGCGCGGCCGACCACCGGTAGCTAATGCCGATGCCGAAGAGCGGGCCCGTGTGGTCGATCGTGAGGTCACGGCCAGACCCGGTAAGGTCGCTGGTGCCCATGAGATAGCCGAGGTGCGCGTTGGCGAGCCAGCTGTCTGAAATTTCATAGACGCCACGTACTTCGGCACCGACGCGGTAGTAATCACCGTCAACGCTGAAGCCGTCTATGGCATCGCTCGAGCCGAAGTTGAATTCAGCCATGCCGTATTCGAGCAGGAACTCGGCCAGCAGGGTCCACTGGTCGGCGATGGCGTAGCCGTAGCCGGCGGTGCCGCGCAGGCCGTAGGTGGTGTAGTCGCTTGAGGACGGGTCGTAGGTGTACGCACCGTAGGTGAGCTGGGCGCCGGTGACGAGTGAGTGTGGGCTGCCGGGGAAGTTCCAGCCAAAGCGGCCACCGAGAGCCAGGCCGATGGCTTGGTCGAACGAGTCGCTCGCGCTGGCGTTGACTTCTTCTGAGCTGAGTTCGTAGTCGAACTTGGCGGGCAACACTTCGATGTCGAAGGTCAGGTCGCGAATGGTAGATTCGGCGGCGCCCAGGGCGCACAGGGCGAGGCCACAGCAGGCCAGGGTTCGGATCATCGTAGGCTCAGGGCCGGGCGTACCCCGACCAGGGGATGGGGGATGTCGGCGTCGAGATCGTTGACGTTGCTGGAACGCGCTTGCTGGACCACGTCGCGCCATGAACCGCCGCGGATCTTGCCGTCGGCCGTCCACTCCCAAACGTTGCCGTGCATGTCGAAACAGCCGGCGCCATTGGCTTGTTTGGCGCCAACGCGGAACGGGCCGGTGTCGCCGGCGGCGGTTTCAAAGGTCCAGGCGTGGGGTCTTATGAGATCGGCTTGTGGCGGAGTGGTGCCGGCATTGTCCCCAAACGCGTAATGCTTGTTGTTGCTGAGACGGGCCGCGTACTCCCACTCCTGCTTGCTCGGCAGGCGCAGGCTGACATTTGACAGCGCGGCGTTGGCGAGAACCGATTGCACCGAAGCGAGACTCAGGTTGTGGGCCGCGGCGTCGGCCGAGACATTGCTGACGTCACTGCCAAGGATACTCCAGGGGCTCGAACTGGCCAAGCGCTGCCATTGGGCTTGGGTGAGCTCAAACACCGCCAGGTAGTAGGGGCCTACCGTGACGGTGCCGCTGAGTTCGTAGGGCTGCAGCGAGGTGCTGGTGAAGCCATCTGGTCCACTGGCGTCAGCGTTGATCGTCAGGCTGCCGCCGTTGATTCGCTTAAACGCGATCTTGCTGCTGCGCAGGCTGTCGTCGCTGAGGTCGCCGGGGGTGTCGCGGCCGTAGACGCGACCAGCGTCGAGGTCGACGATGATCCAGGTAGCGTCTTCAAGCGAGAGCGCGTCTTCGAGATTGCCGGAACTGCTACCGCCGTCGCTGCCGCAACCGAGCACGCCGAGGGCCAGGGTGCAGACGAGGAGCAGGCTGGGAAGGGTTGGAGTGCGTAGCATGGCGGGCAGAGATCCTGGTGCGAGGGTCCTGGGAGACAATGGGAGAGTCGGTGCCCGGGCCCTTGGCTTTCGGCGCGGCCCAACTAGGCTGCCGCGACTGTGCTTACGAGTGCAGCTGGAGGCGGGATGGTACAAGCGGTTGCAGGGCGGGCAGTGCTCCACGCGGCGTTTAAGCGGGGTATTCTTGAGGAAGGCCAACGCGATCGGCTTATGGCGGTGTTTGACGGCGCCGGTTTAGCGACCGTGACCCAGGTGCGCGAGTGGCTTGACGCTGGCCAGGGCCTGGATGCCGCCTTGGGCCGCCAACTCAGCCGCTGTCTGCTGCGTCCTGATACACCGCGCCTGGGTGCTTATCACCCGCTGGCCCTGCTTGATGAAGGCGGGATGGGTAGCGTGTCTTTGGCCGCCGACGCCGCTGGGCGTATTGTGGTGGTCAAAACCATGCGCCAGAAGCTGGCTAGCGTGCCGGAGTACATCAAGCGCTTCGAGCGCGAGATCGAGGTCATGCGGCAGCTCGATCACCACAGCTTGGTGCACTGTTTGGACGCCGGATTGGCCGACGATGGTAGTTCCTTTTTGGTGTTAGAGTTTGTGCCGGGTGGCACCCTGAAGCAGGTTGCGGCGCGGCGCGGCATGCCCGAACGTCAGGCCCTGGCGATGATCTATCAGATCCTTGATGCCTTGGATTACGTGGCAGGTCACCAGTTGGTGCACCGCGACATCAAGCCTTCCAACATCTTCGTTGATGAGGAGCGCGCGGTTCTGGCCGATTTCGGCCTCGCTCGCTCCACCGCCGATGATGCCACCAGTTTGACCATGGCCGGCTCTTTGGTCGGCACGCCGCATTATATGGCGCCTGAGCAGATCCGTCCGGATGAGCCGGTTGACGCTCGCACCGACCTGTACGCCTTGGGTGCGGTGTTGTATTTCGCGCTGACTGGGCGTGATCCGTATAGCGGCGCTCGCTACGAGGTGATGCATGCACATTGCTCGGCGGCGGTGCCCGAGGTACGGCGAGTTAACGATGCGGTGAGCCAGGCGACCGAGTCGGTGATTGTTAAGGCGATGCAGAAGAACAGCGGCGACCGTTACGCGACTGCCGCCGAGATGCGTGCTGCCGTGGCCGAGGCCCTGCGTGGAATCGGTGAAGACCCCGCAACCATTGAAGAAGTTGTTGTTGAACAGTTGGCGGCGCGTGCTGCTGCGCAGCCGCCTGCAGCGGTTGCCGATGAGACCGATGATGACGCCGGTGCGCTTGAGCCGCAGTCAGATGTCCAGCCGGCGGCTGAAGCCGATCCTGAGCCAGCACCGGTGAGTGAACCCGGGCCGGCTATGCCGATGCCTGATGTTACCGACATCAAGCCAGCGACCGATCGCATTGCGGTGTCTGATCACCCGACGCCAACGCCGGGAGCAGAGGTCATGACGCCAGTTGCCGACATGGGAACGCCCATGGCTACCGGCGCCACGCCGGCGGGCCCAGTGCTCGATCCGGTGACGAGTGCGCATCCAACGCCACGGTCGGCGCCCGCTGGTGAGGTGGAGCCCGAGCCGGAACCCGGCCCGGCTGGCGAGCCCTCGGCAGCCCTAGAGCCACGGGCCAGCGAGCCCTTGGCTCCTGAGCAGCCCGTGTATGAGGGCAGCCGTCACAGCCAGGTCACGATGTTCGCTGACTTCCAGGCTGAATACAAAGAGGCAACCGGGCGCGATCCCGATGAAGAATCAGGCGTGAGCCGCGGCGGCACGGATCACGATATTCGGGCCAATCAGACCACCCCAACGGGTGGTAGCGGTACGCCGCGGGTGGAAGACTCGCTGGATGGTGCGATGGGGCCCACCAGCACCGAGCCGGCTGTGGCGTCAACTGAGGCAACCGTGGTTGGCGATCATTTCGTTGGCGACCTCGGCCAGGCCTATGGTGGTGACTGGTTGACCCTGCAGGAGGTGGGCGGCGAACAGCGGATTCTGCTGTGGGCCCGCACCAGCCTGGTGCTGGGCAAGATGCGTCAGACCCCGGTTGATCTGTGCCTGCGCAATTTCCCCGTGCCGGTGCACAAGGAGGCGTGCCAGCGCATTAGCCGTCAGCACGCGCGCCTTGCCTTGGTTGACCGTCAGTTGGTGATGGAAGACCTCGGTAGCGCCAATGGCTCGTTGTATGACGGTTTTGGGCTGATGGCGCATAAGCCGATGGCGATTGCACCGGGGCCAGAGCATTTGTTCGTGGCGGCCGATGTGGTGAAGTTGCGGATTCGCGTGGTCCACCGGGCTGGTGAACCGCAGTACCGACTGCCGGGGGCGCCCGAGGTGCAGCCCGGTATCTGCGGGCTCGATGTCAACCACCCCTACGATGCGGTGGTGATGACGCGGCCCGAGAACACCCCCGAGTTTGCCTACGCCTGCGTGTTGCGTCGGGTCGGCATCGGTGGCGGCGGGACCGAGTTCCTGGTCCATGACCCGCGTGGCGACGAGGTGGCCGAAATCGGTCTGTTCGGTGGCCGTTGGATTCGCCGCCGTGGGGGCCACACGCCGGGTGCGTGGGGGCCTTTGGATATCGGCGACAGCTTTGTGGCGGGTGGCCGCACCTTCGTGGTTGGCGTTGGCGATTACGCTCACTTCCATTAGCGCTTAGCCCTAAGTAGTTGGTGTTACGACGCTTCGGGTGTTTCCCGGGCCATCGTGTCGTTGCGGCATGGTGTGGGGGCACGCTGCGCCGATTCGGCCCGAAGAGGTGTGGCAAATGCTTCTATGGGCGTTACACTCAACTTGAATTAGAGCACACAGACTCGGCGTGGTTTATTTGCGGATAGTTCATGCATCACCCTGCTGCACATCCCTCTGCAGGCTGGCTGCAGCTGTTGGCAGTACACCGACGCCGACCGACACGAAATGATGACCGAGGTGAGCGATGTACCCATCGTCAGTGATTAACCGCCTCGCTGTGTTCGCTGCGATCGGGATGCTGCTATTTGGCTGTAGCGGCGGCGATGTTGGGCCGCTTGAACTGCGCAGTGACCGCGATGCGGAGAGGTACCTCGTGATTGATCTCGTCAGCGGTGGAACGCGGGCCCAGGCCACGCCGATTGACCCCGCTGCGCTCAAGCCAAGCGAGATGGCAGCCGTGTGGGTGCCCGCGACCGATGTGCTACTTGGCTCGCCGCTTGAGGAAGTGGGGCATATGAGTGACGAGAGTCAGTACATGGCCTCAATGGCGGGCTTCTATATCGGCGTCCATGAGGTGACTCGTGCCCAGTGGCAGGCCCTCGCCGGAACAACGCCGTGGGCGGACGTGGTGCCCGGCGGGCTGGTGGGGCCAGACGATGCCGCATCGCCGGCGGTAGGCATGACGCCCGCAGTGGCCATGGGGCGCTTGGCCTCGTTCAATATGCAAAGTGGGCGTCGCAAGAACCTGCGCTTACCGACCGAGGCCGAGTGGGAATACGCCAGTCGGGCGGGTACGACGGGAGCCTTTGTGTTTGGCGATCGCCGTGATGCTGGCCCCGAGTGGGTGATTGCGCGCGAGACGCGCACTGGCAACGGACCTGAAGTAGTGGGCGGCCGTCGCGCGAACGCCTTTGGGCTGTCCGACTGTCATGGCAATGTGTGGGAGATGGTCCAGGCCGCTGACAGTGATGGAAATGCGGTCATTCGGGGTGGGTCCTGGAGTGATAACTTGGTGGCTGCGCGCAGTGCCAGTCGGCATGCGCTGCCCTTTGATCGTGGCCATGCCACGGTGGGTCTCCGCCTCGTCGTCTATTGAGCGGCTGTGACCCGACTCGGTGCGTTTGCAACCAATGCAACGTATGGAACGCCCCATTCAAGGCCCAGATACCGTGATTCGGGTAAATGTCACAGGATGCGTCGGCGTTTGGTCTTGCGCCATCCGGGCCGGTTTCTATCACCACCTACCCTCTTCATAGCGACAAGGTTGGAGTCATCGCATGTGGGTAGGTAAAGGCCTCTGGGCCATCCTCGTAACCATCCTTGTTCTGGGTCTGAGCGGCTGCGGTCGTGCGTCGAGCGTTTACGTTCGCGCCACCGACAGTATCAACTTGAACGATGCCAATCAGGCAACGCCAGTCGATATCCGCTTCTACCAGCTCAAGAACATCAACACCTTTAAGACAGCGGAGTTTGATGCTCTCTGGGCCGATGCTGCCGCTGTGCTCGGCGGTGATTTGCTCGGTGAGGCCCAGGTGGTGACGATTCATCCGGGCGACGGTCAGACCAAGCCGCGTGAGATCATCCTAGGCCCCTGGGACAAAGACGCCCAGAGCCTAGGTGTGATGGCGCAGTTCTCGACCATCAGTGGCGACAAAGACCGTCGCCGCGTGGTGGTGTCGGCTTGGCATGCCGATGACTACGTGATCGAGCTCAACGACAACGAACTTCACTTCCGCAAGCACTGACGGGAAACGCGCAATGGATACGCTTCAGAAGGTGGTGTGGACTGAGGGAATGTTCCTCTCGCCCCATCATTTCCAGCAGCAGGATCGGCATTGGGAGAGTCAATTTCTCCATCACATGCGGACCGTACAGCCCCTGGGCTACGGCATCAGTGAGTTGCGGATCGACGAAGAAGCGCTCGCGCTTGGCGAGTTGGTGATTTCCAAGGCTGTTGGCGTGTTCCCCGATGGCTTGGCATTCAACATGCCCGACGTCGACGAGTTGCCGTCTACTCGCAGTCTTGACAGCGTGTTCGACCGTAAGGGCGCGGCCTTTGACGCCGCGCAGGGCCCGGTGACGGTTCACCTGGCGGTGCCGATGAATCGGCCCGGCGTCATGTCGTGCGCTGATGAAGGCGCCCACGACGGCCAACCGACGCGGTTCCGCACCTCCAGTGTGGTGGTGCGCGACGAGAACGCCTCGGGCAACGAGAAGGAAGTGGTTGCCGCGCGCAAGAACATCCGCGTGGTGCTGTCGGGTGAGCCTCTCGAGAACTTCGTCAGCCTGCCGATCGCCCAGTTGATGCGTGATGCCACTGGCAACCGCGTGATTCTCGACCCCGAGTACGTGCCGCCGTGTTTGGCCGTGGGTGCGTCCAACCGCTTGCAGACGGTGGTTCGCCACATTCTGGAAGTGCTCAATGCGCGTTCGAGTGAACTGTCGAGCCAGCAACGCCGCACCGGCACCGGTTTGATCGACCTAGCTGGTACCCAGTTGGCCAACTTCGCTCTGCTGCAGCTGATTAACGGCTCGGTGCCGGCGATTCGCCACCTGCACAATCAGCCGGCCACGCATCCGGAGAAGGCCTTCGTCGAGCTGTCGCGTCTGGCTGGTTCGCTGTGTGCCTTTGCGCACGATACCGAACCCAAGAACCTGCCGCTGTACATCCACGACGATCTGTCGACCAGCTTCAACGATCTCGAGCGTGAGCTCCAGGGCTTGCTCGACATCCTGATCCCAACCAAGTGCAGCGCCCTGGCCCTGCAGCAGGTCAACGTCAACACCCGCGAGGGCGAGTTGCCGGCCGAGTTGATGCGCGGCGACGTGGCGTTCTACCTGGGCCTGCACGGCGCGGTTGCGGCCGACAAGGTCATCCGCGAGATCCCGGCCAAGATGAAGATTGCCAGTCCTGGTGCGATCGAGTTCTTGGTGTCGCAAAGTCTTCGCGGCGTGGGCGTGCAGCACCTGTCGGTGCCGCCGTCTGAACTGCCGGCCAAGCCGGACTGGATCTACTTCCAGATTCTCAACGTTGGTGATCCGTGGCAGGAGGTCGTTGAGGCCGGCCGCGTTGCCTTCTTCCTGCCCGCCGAATTTAGTCGCCTCCAGATGGACGTGATGGCGGTGAAGGGCTGACCCATGGTGGTTTATCTGACTCCAACCACGGCTCGTCTTCCTGACCTGTGCGCGCGCGCCCTCGGCTATGTGTCGTGGCTGTGCGAGGGCGCCGAGGTCGCGGAAGACCAAGCGCGTTTCAAGTTCGAGGAAATTTTCCGCGAACTCGACCGGCTTGGTCAACAGGCCGGCTATGACATCACCCACGTGCGCTTGGTTATCTTCGCGCTCGTGGTGTACGCCGACGAACGGATTCTGACCTCGCAGTGGGAAGGTAAGGCCGGTTGGCTTGAAAACCCGCTCCAGCTGGAGTTGTTCAATCTCAACTCTGGTGGCGAAGAATTCTTCCTACGTTTGGAGCAGTTGCGCCGCGATGGTGGCGACCAGCAGCGTTTGGCCGATGTGCTCGAATGCTTCCTGATGTGTCTGCAGCTCGGCTTTGCCGGGCGCTACGGTTCAAGCCAGGCTGCGCGCAAGCAGCTTGAAGAAACCGTCGGTCAACTCAGCGCCGATATCGCACAGCGGCGCGGCGCCCCTGCCGACCTGGTAGTCGATGCCAAGTCGCCGGCTGCCGTGCCGGCCGATCGTCGTCCCACCATTCCGGCATGGTTGGTGCCGGTGTGCGCGCTCGGCGCGGTGGTGGTCACTCTGATTGTTCTCAATGTGTTCCTGACAACGCGCATTGGTGCCTTGGCAGATAGCGTCGCGGGGGTGGCCCCATGAGTTACCTGCTTGGTTTCCTGTCGGCTTTTGGTGGCCCGGTTGCGGTCATCCTGGTGCTGGCGATCGCGATTTGGTTCGGCGGCGCACAATTCAATATGCCGGTGAGCACCCGGATTTGGCTGATCGCTGCGGTCGCCGTCTGTGTGCTGCTGTTTGTTGGCATCAAGGCCCTGGTTGAATGGCGCCGGCGCAAACGCATTCAGAAGCAACTCGATGAAGCCGCTGGCGTAGCCAGCGCTCCGAGTGGCCCGACCGTCGACCTGTCGGTTGAGGCGCGCGTGGCGCGTTTGTGTAACATTTGGCGTAGTGATGATGCCACTGTGCTGGCCAAGCCGTGGTATGTGGTGATCGGCCCGCGCGGCTCTGGTCGCAAGAGCCTGCTCAAGGGCTCGGGCTGTGATCTGCGCGACGCCGGTGAAGATTTCGAGGCTGGTGACAACGGCATCAAAGAAGCTAGCTTCATGCGCGGCGAACATGCCGTGTTCGTGGCGCCCGATAGCGAATTGATTGACGGCGCCAGCCGTGACGACCTCGATGATCTGCTGCGGGCCATTGCTCGTAGTGGCTGTGCGGTTGCCGGCGTGGTGTTGACCGTGGACCTGCCCGGTGTGCTCGACGGCGGTGAAGATGAAGTCGCCGCCCGTGCCCGCGGCCTGCGTGAGCGCTACGATCAAGTTGCCGAGAATCTCGGCTTGGTGTTCCCGGTCTACCTGACCTTCACCCAGTGCGATCAGTTGCACGGGTTTACCGATTACTTTGATCACCTCGACAAGTCGGCACGCGCCAAGGCCCTGGGCCTGTTGCTGCCGTATCAGGGTGACGAGGCCGCGGCGGTATTGCGTGGCTTCGGTGAGCGTTTTGATCGCCTCTATGAAGGCATTCGCCTGCGTCGCTTGGCCGGCCTGGCCAGTGATGACCTCGCTGGCCGTGAGCGTACCACGCGTTTCCCGGTCCAGTTCTTGGCCATCAAGCCGCGTATCGAGCTGTTCTTGCAAGAGTTGCTGTCGGCGCGTCCGCGGATGGAAACCGGCGTGCTGCGTGGCTGCTTCTTTACCTCCACCGTGCAGGATGGCACCACGCGCGATCGCGCCCTGGGCAGCTGGGATCCAGAATTGGCCGTGGGTTCGGGTGCACATGCGATCACCGTTGGTGATCAACGTAGCTACTTCGCCGCCGGCTTGATCGGCGACGTGTTGCCGAATGCCACCGGCTTGGCGTATCCCCGCGAGGCCGATGCACGGCGTGCGCGGCGTCAGGTTTATTACAGCGCGGCGGCTTCAATCGCGGTGGCGGCCTTGTTGCTGGTCGCCTTTGCCGTCAGCTTTGTTGGTAACGCGAATCTGTTGGCGAGTTTGGCCGCGCCGGCCAGTCAGCTCAAGCCCGAGCATAGCGGCACTACCGCGACCACGCAGTTGCTGCAAGACCTCGAGCCCTTGCGCGAGCGTTTGGTTGAGTTGGAGAGCTACGACGCCGAGGGCGCCCCGCTGCGTCTGCGTTGGGGCCTCTATCATGGCGGCAGCGCGTATGCCTTGCTGCGCGAAGCCTATTACGCACGCGTTGGCCCCGACTTTATCCAGCCGACCATGTCCTTGCTGGCCAAGGATCTGATCGCAGCCGGTGACCCGCGTGGGCTGACCGAAGTCGACGCGATGTTCGAGCGCTACATGGCGCTGGCGATGCTGGCTGGCGAATTGCCGGCTGACGATGAGATGGGGCGGGTGCTGGCTGGTGCTGGTGATTCGGCACAGCGAACCTACTGGCGCGACGGGGTGTTCCAACACGCTGTCAGTCGCGAGGAAAGCGACGTCGCCATGGCCGATGCCCATCTTGACTACTTCACCACCCAGTACCCACGGCAAGGCGAGTGGAGCCAGGGCGACTGGCTCAACGAGGCTTATCCCAAGTTGCTGGAGACCAAGCGTGGTCAATTGACCAATGCAAAATATTGGGCCGAGTTGAGTTTTCAGAAGCTGTTGGTTGAAGTGGAGCGCGCCAAGGGCGACATCAACTTGAACCAGAGCATGGCTGGCATGCTGCTGCCGCGCGATGCCGAGGCGAACTCGCTATTCCGCTTTGATACGGCACCACGTCAGCTGTTCTCGCGGACCGCCTATAACAATATGGTTGAGCCCGCGATTGTGCGTACGGCCAAGGAGCTGGAGCGCCGCTTTGGTGCGCTGCATGAGAGTGTTGATGCTGAGGCCTTCACTGAGCAGTTTGTTGATGCCTACGCTGACCATTGGACCCGCGCCTGGCGCGGCGCCCTGCAGGGCTTGGAAGTGCGTGAAGCCAACAGTATCGATCAGGCCTACAATCGCCTGCTCGGTATTGGCGATGCCTATCGTTCCATTCTGAGCCGCATTGCTGATGAACAGGTGCTCAAGGTGTCTGGGTTTGATGACCGCAACCAGCCGAGCTTCCAGCCGGATGGTGAATGGCTGTCAACATCCTTGGCTGAGCTGCAGACCCTGGCCTTGGCGATCGACCTGTATCGTAATCAGACCGCCGCTGGCGACCGCCTGCGTAAGCTCGAAGAGCTGACGGTGGTGGCGGAGGCCGTGACCGCGGCCCAGGCCAAGATTGCCGAGCAGGTGCTGACCATCGGTGACGAGCACGAGCGGACCCAGATCAAGCGGCACTTCGATGAAGTGCTGCACATGGCGGTGCAAGGCATCGGCCGCGATCTCGCGCGTGAGGCCGATGGCCTGTGGCACGCGCGCATCGTTGCCGGTTTTGCTGACGGCATCGGCCGCAAGTTCCCGTTCACGCCTGATGCCGAGGAGTCGGTCAGCGTGATTGAGTTCACGGCATTCTTCGACGACACCGACGGTGTGGTGGGCGAGGTTAAGGCCAGCATCGATGCGGTGCGGGCTGTCGAAACCCTGGGCGGGCCGATCATCCAACTCGGTCAGGCCTACCCGGCTGCCGTGGCGCGCTTGGCTGAAATGGGCAAGCTGTTCCCGGCTGGCGACGACGGCAAGCCGGCTGCGCTGCCGATCCGCGTGCGCTTGATCCAGCATCCTGGTGTGGAAGACATCACGTTGACGCTGGGTGCGTCGACTGTGTCGCTTTATGACGCGCCTGATCACCGCTCCGAGCTGCCGTGGACCTTTGGCGACGATCAAAACCTGCGGGTTGCGATCCGCGTCAATCGTGACGACTGGAAGGAACGCCGGGCCTCTCAAGACGCCTGGGGCCCGCTGCGCCTGATTAACAGTGTCAATGCTGAGGTGGTCAAGACTGGTCTGCCGACTCGTGTCCGCTGGGTGTTCAGTGCCGAGGAAGCCGCCCCCGCACCTGTAGTTGAGCCCATTGTCGTGGCTGCGCCGCCGCCTGCTGCTCCAGTAAGCACTGGGCCTGTGGTTGAGACCGCTGTGGCCCCGGAGGTGCGCAGTGACCCGGTGCCTGAGATCGACAATCCTGCCAAGATGCAGGTACCCGAAGTTGGCTCGCCGTCGCGCGCTGAGCGCAGCGGTCGTTCCCAAACCCGACGATCAATTGCCGGTTACAGCGGTAACGCCAAAACCGGCGGTCAGATCAAGGTTGAGAAGGAACCCAAGTCTTTGCAGCCCGTTGCGCCGCCACCGCCCGTGGCCCGCACCCAGGCCCAATACGTGCTTGAGATCGAGTTTACCGCCTCGGGCGTACCCACAGGCTTATTTGACGGAGCTTTCTTGACCGAGTACGCCCCGCCGGCGTCTATCCAACCGACAGGGCGGTGAGTAGGACAGCATTGTATCCCGCTCTCGCCCCGTTAGTTTTCTCAACCCGGCTCCCTAGCCGGTTTCACCGATCCAACCCATCGACTTGAGCACAAGGACATACTATGGCTGACTACGAGGGATCCGTCGCGCCGAAAGAGCGCGTGAACATTGTTTACAAGGCCCACGTGGGCGATGTCCAGGAAGAGAAGGAACTGCCCTTCAAGTCCTTGGTCGTTGGCGATTTCACTGGTCGCGCTGACAGCAGCCCGATTGAGGAGCGCAAACTCGCCAACGTCGACAAAGACAACTTCGACGACGTTTTGGCCAGCCAGGACATCAAGGTCACTGCCGCTGTTCCCAACGTGCTGTCTGAAGAAGAGGGTGCGAGCCTCGCGGTTGAGCTCGATATCAAGTCGATGAAGGACTTTGGCCCTGAATCCGTGGCCCAGCAGGTGCCCGAATTGGCCAAGCTGCTCGAACTGCGCCAGGCTTTGGCCGCGCTGCGCGGCCCGCTGGGCAACGTGCCGAGCTTCCGTAAGAAAATCCAAGCGATCATCAAGGACGAGACCCAACGGGCCGCCGTGATGGGCGAAATCCAGGGTGGTGGCGACGAGGGCTAATGCCTCCAGCCCAACCGCACACACCAGCCAGCATCCTTTAGGAGAATATTTTATGGCCGAAGAACAGCAGGCCGCGTCAGAAGCCGCTGCCGCCGAAGGCAGCCTCCTCGACGCCATCATGGACGAGACCTCGATCAAGCCCGCCGACGAGGGCTACGATGTCGCCAAGAAGGGCGTAGAAGCCTTTATCGCTAACATTGTTGCCGACGACCCGGCGCGCAAGATCGACGCTAAGGCTGTCGATGCGATGATCGCCGAACTCGACAAGAAGGTGTCGGCTCAGCTCGACGCCGTCATGCATTGCGAGCCGTTCCAGAAGCTCGAGAGCGCGTGGCGCGGACTCAAGTACCTGGTCGACCAGACCGACTTCCGTGAGAACACCAAGATCGAGATCCTCGACTGCCGCAAAGGCGAGCTGCTCGAAGACTTCGAAGACGCCCCCGAGATCGTCAAGTCGGGCTTCTACAAGCACCTCTACTCGGAAGAGTACGGCACCTTTGGTGGCGAACCCTATGGCTCGGTCATCGGCAACTTTGACTTCGGCCCCGGCGCCCAAGACATGGCTCTGCTGAAAAACGTTGCCTCGGTGTGCACCATGGCCCACGCGCCCTTCCTGGCTGCCGCCGGCCCGCAATTCTTCGGTATCGACAGCTATGAAAAGCTCGGCGACCTGAAGGATCTGAACTCGATTCTGGAAGGTCCGCAGTATACCAAGTGGCAGAGCTTCCGTGAAACCGAAGACTCGCGTTCGGTTGGTCTCACCTGCCCGCGCTTCCTGCTGCGTCTGCCCTACGGCAAAGACACGGTGCCGATCAAGTCGTTCAACTATCAGGAAGACGTCAAGGGCAAGCACGGCGCCTACGCCTGGGGTAACGCCGCTTTCGCCCTCGCCAGCCGTCTGCACGAGAGCTTCGCCAAGTACCGCTGGACGCCGAACATCATCGGTCCTCAGTCGGGCGGCGCAGTCAAAGACCTGCCCCTGCATCAGTACGAGTCGATGGGTCAGATCGAAACCAAGGTTCCGACCGAGCTCACCATCACCGAACGTCGCGAGTTCGAGCTGGCCGAAGAGGGCTTCATCGCCCTGTCGATGCGTAAGGGCAGCGACAACGCTTGCTTCTTCTCTGCCAACTCGTGCCAGAAGCCGAAGAACTTCGGCCAAAGCAAAGAAGGCAAGGAAGCCGAGCTCAACTACCGCCTCGGCACCCAGTTGCCGTACTTGTTCGTGGTCAACCGTATTGCCCACTACATCAAGGTGCTGCAGCGCGAACAGATCGGCTCGTGGAAAGAGCGTGGCGATCTCGAGCGCGAGCTCCAGCAGTGGCTGAGCCAGTACGTGGCCGATACCGACAACCCGTCGGCGTCGATCCGCAACACCCACCCGCTGCGTCAGGCCGAGATCAAGGTCGAAGACGTCCCCGGCGAGGCTGGCTGGTACAAGGTCGACATGAAGGTTCGCCCGCACTTCAAGTACATGGGCGCCAGCTTCACGCTGAGCCTGGTTGGCAAACTCGACAAGGAGTAGCCAGCTGTGCGGCAGGGGTGTTCGGTCTGTGACTGGCGCCCCTGTGGGCTCCCGCCTAGGCGGGAGCTGCCGGGGCGCGGGTTCTTCTGGAATTCACAACCGCTCCATTTGTTCTTTGCCATATGGTCTTGGCACTTGCTGTGCGAGGCCAAGGCTCCAACTAAGGGCTTGTCTGCTTGGCCCCTCGTTGGTATCAACTTCCTGCGAATCGCGCGTCGATCCCGGCGCCTGAATCTGCATCATCCCCGGCCACTCGCCGGATCATTCATCGCCGAACAAGGAGCTATCCGTGGCCGAATACATGTTCATCCGCTTTGACGGCATCAAGGGCACGTCCGTCCAAGCCAACTTCACCGATTACGTCGAGGTCATGAACTTCTCGCATTCGTGCGATTATGCCGTGTCGCCCGGTTCGCTGTCGACCGCCGGTACCTCGGTGACCCACAGCCCGTTTGTGATCACCAAGAGCCTCGACAAGTCCTCGCCTGAGTTGCTGAACCATCTGAACCAGCGCCTCGCTGTGACGAAGATTCAGTTCGAAATGCTGACCGACGACATCGCTGCTGGCGGTGGTAAGGGCGGCAAGAAGCTGATCTACAAGGTCACGCTCTCTGACTGCCGTATCGTCAACGTGTCGTGCAGTGGTTCCGATGGCGCCGGTATGCCGGTTGAGTCGGTAGCTATTGCCTACGGCAAGATCGAATGGAACTTCGACAGCACTCCCGCTGCTCACTCCTTCAAGGACTGGGCCGCCGGTAAGTGATCTGAGCCTTCGGGCTTGATCAACTGCCTGTGATTACGGAGCGCAGCACGCGTCTAGCGACGCGTGCTGCGTTTGCGGTCACGGCAGGTTTATTCTCAGATCTGGTGATGTGTAGGGGGGTGCCGTGGAGCACCAATCGATGACTTTGTTCGAGCGTCTGGCCACTGCGGGTGCGGGTGCCGGTAAGACGAGCGTCATCGATCCTGAACAGCATCGTCGGTCTATCGTGCGCAATCTGCGCAATCTGCTGAACAGTCGTCTCGGCACTGCCGAGGCCCAGCCCGATTTGGGTGTGCCGCCACCGCACGAGTTGCTGGTTGGTTACCCTGCATCGGCCAATCGCCTCCTTGCCGCCATTGCGGAATCGGTTGAGCGCTACGAACCGCGCTTGAGTCACGTGCGCGTGATTCATCTTCCGCGCGAAGAAGGTAAGCTTGAGCTGCGCTTCCGGATCACCGCGCGCATGGTGGCCCTTGGTGGCCAGAGTATCGGGCTGGAAACCAAAGTGACCGAGAACGGTCGCATCGAATGCCGGAGTCAGGCCAGATGATCGCCAAGTATTACCAAGACGAGTTGCACTATCTGCGCGAACTTGGTCGCGAGTTGAGCGAGCAGCACCCTGAGGCCGCGCCGTATCTGGCTGAGGCCAGTTCCGATCCATCGGTGGAGCGTTTGCTGGAGGGCTTTGCTTTCCTGACCGGCCGCCTGCGCGAGAAGATCGACGACGAGCTTCCTGAGTTCAGCCAAGCGCTGCTTGAGAGCTTGTTCCCGCATTTTTTGCGGCCGGCGCCCTCGCTGACCATCATGCAGGCTCGCCCGCTGCCCAAGGCGGTCACCCAGGTGACGACCGTGCCGCGTGGCGCCAGCCTGGATAGCGCGCCGGTCGACGGCACGCGGTGCCGCTTTGTCACCACCACCGATGTCGATGTCGTGCCGGTCAAGGTTGGCGACGTGTGGCTGATTCGCGGCACTGAGCCGCGTATTCACGTTGAGGTGCAATTGCTGCACGGCAGCAGCTTTGCTCGCCTTGGGCAAGACAAGCTCCGGTTCTACCTTGCTGGCGACCCCGTGGTGGCGCGTCAACTGCACCTGTGCATGGGCGCTTACCTGCGACATGTTGAGGTGGTTACCGCCAGCCAAGATGGTTCCGAGCGGCGCAGCCGTTTGCCGGGCCGCGGATGTCAGATGGCAGGCACCAATGACAACGAGATGGTGCTGGCGGGCAATCGCAGCGAGTTTGCCGGTTACAACCTCCTGCACGAATACTTCGCCTATCCCGAACGGTTCATGTTTGTGGATGTGGAAGGCCTCTCGCAGGCGCCCAATCTGACCGATTCCGGGCAGTTTGAACTCGTGTTCCATCTCGACTCGCTGCCGGATTCCTTGCCTGACCTGGATGAACGCAACTTCCTCGTGAACTGCGTGCCGGCGGTGAACCTGTTCGACCATGCGGCCGACCCGATCCACGTTTCCGGCGAGCAGGTTGAGTATCAAGTCCGCCCAACGGCAACCGACGTCAATCATTACCAGCTCTACGACCTGGAATCGGTGGTGGGTTTGGTGGGGCAAGAAGCCCTCAAGCGCGATTACCTACCCATGTTCCGCTACGATGAGCGCGATCAGGACTTGGCTTGTTTCTACAGCATCAGCCAGCGGCCTTCGCTCCGTGGCGGTCGAATTGATCATTACCTGACCTTGCAGCATGGCCCGGGAATTACCGACCACGCGCTTGGTGCGACCCTGTCTATCGATCTGCGTTGCACCAATGGGAACCTGCCGCAGGCGCTTGATATTGGAGACGTCACGCGGCCGGTGAGCGGTGTGCCGGCCGACGTGCGCTTGCGCAATGTTACCAAGCCGAGTGGCGTGATTCAGCCGCCGGTTGATGGCGACTTGCACTGGCGCCTGCTGGGCTTGCTCAACTGCAACGGCGCCAGCCTCGCCAATGTCGACTCGCTGCGCAGCCTGATCAACGTATTCAACTTCCGCGGTCACGTGAATCGTCACGAACGCCAAGCCGGGGAGCGTCTCAAAGAATCCATCCGCGCGGTGCGTTCAACGCCTGAGAAGCGTCTGCACGATGGCAGTTTTATTTCCGGTAGTCATGTCGAGATCGACCTCGACGAAGACGCCTTCGCCAACCCCGGCGATCTTTACTTCTTCGCTAGCGTTGTTGCCGACGTATTGGCGCAGTTCGTTGCCCTCAACGCCTTCGTACGCGTCAGCGTGCGGGGCGCCCGTTATGGAGAACAGCATACGTGGCCGGCACGGCTTGGACGTACTTGGGTCATCTGAGCGATTACGTCATCTACGACGAAGACGAAATCGAAGTTGAGGACGAGCTCCAGCGGCTGGTTCATCAGGGGCACCGTTATAACTTTTTCCAGGCTGTTCGGATTATCGAGCAGAGCTTTACCGATGCCGCACCGGTAGGCGGCCAGGGCCCGGTATCGCGCGAGGTGGTGCGATTCCGTCCGCATCTGTCGTACTCGTACGCTGCCAGCGATCTCAAAGACATCCGCGTTGAGGGTGAGTCTGAGGGCGAAATCGGTGACGGCGAGATGCCGCGCCTGGTTGTTAGCTGTCAGTTCTTGGGCATCTACGGCGCCTCGTCGCCCTTGCCGAGCTATTTCACCGAGCAACTGCTTGACCTCGATGACGACCAGCCGCTGCCACGTCAGGTGTTGGACCTGTTCGGCCATCGCATTTACAGCCTGCTGTACCGAATCTTTAAAAAGTACCGGCCCGCAGCCGAGCCGCAGGCTAGGCCCGAGAGCTATTTTTCGGCTCGCTTGGCGACCTTCCTCGGGCTTGAGAGCTATGGTGGGATGCCAGCGTGGTTGCTCGGCTATGCCGACATCCTGGCGATGCGCCCGGTGTCGGCCGGCGCTATGGAAGCCGCGATCTGCCGCCTGCTGCCCGGCGTAACCGCCACTGTTGAGCCCTGTGTCAAAACCTGGACCGCGATCCCACACGATCAGTTGCCACGCCTCGGCGTGAGCGGAAGCAGCCTCGGTCGTGATTGCTGGCTCGGGCGTTTGGTGCCCAACCGCTCCACCAGCTTCCGTATTGCCATCGGGCCAGTGCATTATGACCGCTTCTTGGCCTTGTTGCCGGGCGGCGGCTTGCATCGGCGCTTGGCCACCTTGATCGATGTGCTCAACCAAAACGCGCTCGATTGCGAAGTGCGTCTGAGCACCCGCGCGGCCACGGTGCCGCCAGTGCGCCTGGGCGCCAATCACTACAATCTCGGGTGGAACGCTCGCTTGTTCCGGCGTAACGCCGATCAGCGCGCGGTTCACCATGTCACCTTCCCGCTGCACGGATAATTACATGGCTGACCACGTCAAAGCACTCATCGATCGTCTCAATGATTTCTGTCGTAAGAACATGGAGGCGGCCGCCGGTAGTTGCGTCAACCGCGGTCACTATGAAGTCACCGTTGAGCACTTGCTCCACGAGTTGATCGACGATGCCGGTGCCGACATCCAATTGATTTGCCGCGATCAGGGGGTTGACGTCGAACGTCTGCGTCAGGCCCTGGATGCTACCCTCGAAGGCTTGAAGATCGGCAATAGCGGGCGCCCGGTGTTCTCGCCGCGCTTGATGGAGTGGTTCTCCAAGGCGTGGATGATTGCCTCGCTCGACCACGGCCATGCCGATATTCGGTCCGGCGTGCTGCTGATCGCTTTGATTCAGAATGCCGGTCGCCTGTGCGGCGCTGATTACGACCAGTTGTTTGAGACGATCGACGTTGACGGGGTGAACCAGCGCCTCGACGTGTTGGTGGTGGATAGCCACGAGCAAACCAGCTTTGCCAAGCCGTCGGCTGGCGGCGCGTCGGGTCAGACTGGCCCTGCTGGCGGTGGCGATGGCGCAATTGCGCGCTTCTGTACCGACTTCACCGCCAAGGCTCGTGAAGGCCGGATCGACCCCGTGTTCGGCCGCGATGCCGAGATTCGTCAGATGGTTGATATCCTGGCGCGTCGTCGCAAAAACAATCCGATCTGCGTTGGTGAGCCCGGTGTTGGTAAAACCGCCGTGGTTGAAGGCTTGGCCTTGCGTGTAGCCGAGGGCGACGTGCCCGACAGTCTGCAAGGTGTGACCATTGTCGGTCTCGACTTGGGCCTGCTTCAAGCCGGCGCCAGCGTGAAGGGTGAGTTCGAGAAGCGCCTACAGGGCGTGCTCGATGAAGTCAAATCGTCACCCACGCCGGTCATTCTGTTTATCGATGAGGCGCATACCTTGATCGGTGCCGGCGGCAGCGCGGGCACCGGCGATGCGGCTAACCTGCTCAAGCCAGCCTTGGCGCGCGGCGAGATGAAGACCGTGGCCGCTACAACCTGGGCCGAGTATAAGAAATACTTCGAAAAGGACGCGGCTCTCGCTCGCCGCTTCCAGTTGGTCAAGCTCGATGAGCCCGGTGTCGCCACCACGGTGACCATGCTGCGTGGCTTGCGTGGGCATTACGAAGCCGCTCACCAGGTTGTCATTCGTGACGATGCGCTGGTTGCTGCCGCCGAAATGGGTGCGCGCTACATCTCGGGCCGTCAACATCCGGATAAGGGTATCGACCTGATCGATACCGGTGCTGCGCGGGTGAAGGTTGCGCTGGCTTCGAAGCCAGCCGTGCTGCAAGACGCCGAGCGCCTGCTGCAAGAACAGCAGCGGACGCTCGAGAGCCTCAAGCGCGATCGGGATACTGCTGATCTTGAGGCCGACGATGAAATCGAAGAGCTTGAGCGCGAGGTCCCACTGCAGAAAGACTTGGTGGTGACCCTGACCGAGCAGTGGCAGGCCGAGAAGAAGGCTGCCGACCGGGTTATTGCTGCTCGCCTTGCGTTGCGCGAGGCTGGCGAAGAGCCTGAGGCCGACGGTACTGGGCAGGAAGACTTGCGCGCTGAGCTTGATGCAGCCAAGGTCGCGTTGGCTGAGGCCCAGGGCGATGACGCGCAGATCCATATCGACGTGACCGCCGAGGTCATTGCGCGCGTGGTGGCAGATTGGACCGGCGTGCCGGTTGGCAACATGGTTGGTGACGAAGCGGCTACCCTGCTCAAGTTCGAGAGCTTGATGAAGAAGCGCCTGATTGGGCAAGACCATGCGATGGACCTGCTCGGCACCGGCATTCGGGCCTCCAAGGCTGGCCTTAAGGATCCGCGTCAACCGATGGGTGTGTTCCTGTTAGTTGGCCCCTCGGGTGTTGGTAAAACCGAAACGGCGATCGGCATTGCCGATCTACTGTTTGGCGGCGAAGGCTTCATGTCCACCGTCAACATGTCGGAGTTCCAAGAGAAGCACGCTGTGTCGCGCTTAGTGGGCACCAGCGCTGGCTATGTCGGTTTTGGCGAGGGTGGCGTGCTCACCGAATCGGTGCGGCAGCGTCCGTACTCGGTGGTCTTGCTCGACGAAGTCGAGAAGGCGCACTTGGATGTGATGAACATCTTCTATCAGGTGTTCGACAAGGGTATCTTGTCTGACGGTGAGGGTCGCGAGATCGACTTTGCCAATACCTGCGTGATCTTGACCTCCAATCTTGCGACAGACTTGATCACCCAGTACTGCACCACCGTTGATGAGCCCGACATGGACGAGTTACTGGAAGCGATCCGGCCAACTTTGAGCGCCCATTTCAAGCCCGCCCTGTTGGCCCGCATGACCATCATTCCCTTCTTCAACATCTCTACCGAAGCTCTCAAGACCATTGCGCGTCTTAAGATGGGTAAGCTTCAGAAGCGGGTGCGTGAACAGCATCGCGTGGAGCTGGTAGTGAGCGATGAGGTCATCAATGCGATCGCTGAGCGTTGTACCGAGGTTGAAACCGGTGCGCGCAATGTCGACCACATCATTTCCAACAATCTGATGCCCGACCTCGCCAACGAGATTTTATCTCGTCTGTCGACCGGTGACCTGCCCGAGCGCATTGGCGTTGAACTCGATGCCGAGGGTGGCTTTGCGTTCGATTTCGGCCGCGCTGCTGTGGCGGCCAGCGACGAATAACCTTTTGAACCATCGACCAGGAGTGCCTTATGGCCTTTAGCAAAGTTAGTTTTGTGAAATTCGTTCGCTCCCTGGGTGATGGTGAACTGATCCATTTCTATAACCAGGGCCAGGACAAGCGACTGGGACAGATGGACATCACCAACAATGGGTGGTGCCATGGCGTTGCCGTGCACTGGCTGCGCTTCAAGAAGCAGAATGGGCCAAGCGATACCAGCTTCTGGGATTGGCTCGCGTCACCCAAGGGGGCTTCTGCCTGTTCGATGCAGATGGCAGATCAGGCGGTTCGCCCCAAGTTGGCACTCTTGTTCGCCAATAAGGCTTACAAGGGTGGCTTTGTTGATAAGCCAACGGCGATCAGCCAGCTCAAAGATGACTATGGCAACAAGAACAAGGTGTGGCTCAAGCAGGCTGGCCTGGGCTTCATGGGCAAACACGAGGGCGGCGGCAGTACTGCCAATCTGGCGCTCAATGCCAGCGGCACGCCAGGTGGCTACGCCCGCATCGGCTTGTTTTTCGTCGGCGGCGGTGGCCACGCTGTGGCCGCAGTTAAGGATGGCCACAACTGGCGTTTCATGGACCCCAACGCGGGTGAGGTGCTGGTCAAGAGCACCGCTAAGTTTAATGACTTCTTCCAGAAGTTTTATGCCATGCGCTATCCTACCTGGGGCTTGGCGAGTCACTATGTTGAGAAGTACGCTTAAGACCGAGCCTAAGCATCGGACGAGTTATGAAAAAACTCAGTTGTAGGACCCTGACCGGCATTCAGGCTGCGGCGAGCTTCGTCGATAGTCAAACGGATAGCAGCATTGCCAGGACTGGCTTTAGCGCGCTCAAGTCGGCCAATGAACTGGTTGATGAGTCGAATCCGTGGCCAATCTGCACTCTATTGCGAATGGACACGCCGAGGCCAATGATCGGCGCACGGCCGTGGTGAAGAAATACTTCCGGTGGCGCTGCGTGAAGAAGTGTGGCGGCGGCTTGGTGTCGCTGGCTGGAAGTATCGGGTCGTCGGTAACGCAGGTGAATGCTGGATTGGCCCCGCGATGCGGATGATGTCTGGGCTGTTTAATGTGGTCGGTGTTGGGCGTGACGTTGAGAAGTACATCAATGCCTCCGACGGTTGGGCCGTGATTGAGGATAAGCTGAACTTGATGTAGCGCGTCATGAGTGACGTTCTGTGCTTACATGCTTACAGCAAAACGAAGGCCACCTGGCCTTCGTTTTGCGTTGTTCGGAGGCTGGATGCTAGGCTTTGATGGTCAGCCCTGAGCGCTGAATGCAGGCGAGACGTACTGGGCCGGCAACGGTGGCGGCGCTCGGCGCGAAACGCGCGTAATCAATACAGGTTTGAATCAGAAAGCGCGCCAAGTTGGCGGCGTCTGCGATTGGCATTTCGGGATGGACCAAGCGCTGGAGGCCGTGGTCTTTGAGTTGGCGCAGGCAGCGTTCGCGGCTGGTGTCATCAAGCCCCGCGCGTTCGAGAGCGGTGTTGGTGCTGCTGCCGTTGCCGAGCACGAGGCGCACAATGGCCTCGCAGCCGTCGCCGGCCCAGAACAAACGCTCATCAAGGCGTTGGCTTGGTAGCATGCGGCCCTGCTCGCCTCGAATCAGCCACGTGGCTGGGGCAAGGTTCTCTTCGCCGTAGCCGGCCACCAAGACGCCAAAGCTTGGCTTGGCATTATGGTCGGGCAGGTGGGGGTCAGCAAGCTGGCTATTGCATGAGCGCACCACGTGGTCGGCGGCGTGCTGGGGTGTGGCGTCGGGATCAAGGCCTTCTGCGGCTGCCTGCAGCAGGGTTGGAAAGGTAATGCCGCCGATAGACCCGGCGCCCCAGCACAGCGCCGCTAGGGGCCGCTGCTCGCGCAGCGGCAGCACCTTGCAGGCTCCGGTATAACAATTGCTCAGCTCCATGCCGCGAGCGCCGTGGCCAAGCATGGATGTCTGGCCGTCAGCAGCGAGGACGATGCCCTCTGTGACCCGAATGGCGACCGCCGCCGTCATCCCTGGCGATCAGGGGATGTCGTTGGCAGGAAGTGGCGGAACCTGAGCCGGTTCGTCAACGCTCGGCGCGGGGACGGTGGGGACCTCGTCCTCTTCGGCAGGAGCGGCTTCTTCAGCGACCTCGGTCTCTGTCGTTTCTTCTGCCACTTCAGTTTCCTCTGCGACGACTTCGACCTCTTCAGCCTCGTCGATCGCCTCCGCCTCTTCAACGACTGCCGTCT
>JAQIBG010000371.1 GCA_027859175.1 Planctomycetota bacterium
ATCGTCGGCAAAGTGAATGCGCCAGTCGGTGAGTTCGCGAATCGCGTCGCTGTCTTTGCCATCGCTCTCAACGCGCTTGCGCTGGCGTTCGAGTTCGAAGCGGTCGGCGAGCGAGTCGGTTTCCACCACGCGCTGGATAGCGGCGACGGTTTTGGCGTCGCCAAGCACGGCTAGCACGCGGGTAGCGTGTTCGGCCAGGCTGGTCAGACCCTTGGCGGCGCGCTCAAGTTCGGCATCAATGCGTGTGTGCATGGCGGGCGCCACTGCCGGCGATGCCGCGCCGCGCGCAGCGAGGCCCGCGAGGGCGCGGTAGGCCTGTTCACGCAGATCGAGCCCACCGGTTTCGGCGGCGGCCAGGAGGGCTGCCTCGGCGTCGAGTTGGCCGAGGGCCCAGCCGGCGGCGCGCGCCGCCAGGGCTTCTTCATCGGCCAGGCCGAGCAGCGCGTCCTGCATCGCAGCGTCGCCGCGCAAGCCGGCTGTAATCGCATACGCGGCGCGTTCGGCTTCGCTGTCGGAGGCGAGGCCGGCGCTCAGGTTGGCGCCACTGTGGGCCAGGGTTTCGATCGCATCCGCGTGGAACTTGTCGTCGTGGACTAATTCGCTCATGGCAGGCTCCTTGCCCAATGGGTGGCAGCGCGAAGGCTGCCAGAGGGTGTTTCAGCGGGTCCGTAAAAAAACCCTGAGCACGTGTTGGTCCCCAGGGTTTTGAAATGTGGAAATGGTCGCCGCTGGTGCGGCGACCATTTCAATGGTCTCAGGCCTCGGCTTCGGCGGGCTCTTTGGCGGTCACGCCGTGCGCTTCGAGCACCTTCTGCAGCATGGTTTCCAGCGCCTTGTGGTGGCGGATGTCGGCCATGACCTGCATGATGCGGCCAGACTCTTGCAGCTGCTTGGCTACTTCCTGGGGCTGACGCCCGCTCTGGTAGGCAGCCATGGTGATCTGCTGGTTGAGGTCTTGCTGGGTGGCTTGTACCTCGAAGGTGTCGGCGATGGCTTCAACCAGCAGGTGCTGGCGCAGTTCCTTTTCGACCGATTCCTTCTGGGTGCCTTCGCACTTTGAGCGCACGTCTTCTTCGGACTCGGCTTCGTCGCCCTGCTTGGCCTTGGCGACTTCCTGTTCGAGGTGCTGCTCAACCAGATCGCCGTACAGCTTGGGCGGCAGCTCGAACGAGGTCTTCTCGATCAACTGCGCGATCATCTGTTCCATCTGCTTGCCGTGGAGCTCTTGCTCCTTGCGCGAGCTGATCATTTGCTCGACGCGTTCGCGCAGCTGTTCGGCGCTTTCGGCGCCGAGCTTCTTGGCGAACTCGTCATTGATCTCGGCGGCCTGCATGCGCTGGGCGCGCTGGATGGTGACGGCTACGTGGCAGTCTTTGCCGGCCCACTGTTCGGGCTTAAAGGTTTCGGGCAGCGTGGTGTCAAACTCGAGGACGTCGCCGACCTTGAGCTTTTCAACCTGGGCCACGACCTCTTCCGGGTCCTTGCCGAACAGGGGGTAGGCGCCGAGCAGGTGGTTGAGATCTTGGATGTCGCGCACGGTCTCTTCGCCAGCGCTCAGCTTGCCGGTGAGGGTGATGGCGTCGTCGCGCTGCAGGGCCTCGCCTTCGGCGATATCGGTGTGCTCACCGCTGCGCTTGGCGATACCGCTGAGTTCTTCGTCGATTTCCTCAGCGCTGGCGCCGGTTTCTTCGATCGGGATCTCGATGTCTTTGCCGTCGGGCAGGCTGATTTCGGGGGAGACGTCAAAGCTGGTGACCAGCTTGAAGCCCTCGTCGCTGATCTCGTTGGATTCAGTTTCAACCGGGCCAACCGGGCTGAGCTTGTGCTCTTTCATCGCCTCAGACATGCCGTCTTGGCTCAGGGCGTCTTGCACTTCATTGCGCACGGCGCTGCCAAAACGCTGGCGCACCAGCTTGGCTGGCACCTTACCGCGGCGGAAGCCCTTCATGTTCATCTGGCCGGCATAGCGCTCGAGCAGTTGATCTTCGCGCGACTTGATCTCGCTGGCGTCGAAGGTGACGGTGATCTGTTTGCGGAGGGTGCCCGCGTCGGCGACGGAAATCTGCATTTGACAACCTGTTACAGTAACGGTGAAGGCGCTCTGGGGTATCGTGAGCGGCGCCCGAAGGGCGAGAAATCTAGGCTTCCCGCTTGCTGGGCAAGGGGCAATGAGGGCGAAGGGGGTTTTGGCCCCCGTTTGCGGACCTCGAACGCGTGCGTGCGAGGCGCTGCTTAGCTGGTTAAGGCAGCCAGGGCATCGGCGGGGCTGGTGGCAGCCCTGAGTGCGGCGCGGACTTCATCGCGCTTGAGAACCGAGGCCACCGTCGCGAGAACCCGGAGGTAGGCTTCGCGCTGCTGCTCGCTGGCTGCGATCATCACCAGAATGTGGACCGGTTCGCCATCCTTGGCCGCGAATTCGACCCCGGGTTCGCTCAGCCCAACGGTGATAACGAAGTCGGTGATACTGCGTAATTTGGCGTGCGGCACGGCGATGCCGTTGCCGATCCCGGTCGACGACACCCGCTCGCGTTCAAAGATCGCCTTGGTGAAGGCTTCGGTGTCGGTGATGGCCGGATGGCTGGCGCACGCGGCGCTCAGCTGACGAAGGGCCTCGTCTTTGGTGGTTCCGGCAGGCAGAGTGAGGATGCGGTCGGCCGCGAGGTAGGTGCCCAGATCAACCAGGGCTGGTCGCGGCAAGCCCATCTTCTATTGGTCCTCAAACTCCGAGAGCAGGGCAACCAGGCTTTTGGGGTCGGTGCTCTGCTGGAGGAAATCGCAAAAATGGTCTTTGCGAATCTGACTGGCGAAGTTTTTCATCAGCGCCAGGTGTTCGTCTTTCTTGTCATGCGGGGTCAGCAGCAAGAACACGCTGTGCACCGGTTCACCGTCAAGGCTGTCAAAGTCGACGCCATCAGAGCAGTGGCCGTAGGCGCACACGATGTTTTTGACCAGATCGGTGCGGCAGTGCGGAATGGCAATGCCATGGCCGATGCCGGTTGAGCCGATTGCCTCGCGGGCCATGGCCCCCTCAACAACGTTTTCGAGATCGCCAGCCTTGATCTTGCGAGCGCTGGCTAATGCCTCAGCCAGCTTCGAGATCACGGTGCGCTTGTCGGCGTCAGACGGCAGGGCCACGTAGACCTTGTCGACAATGACATCGGACATGTAGGTGTCACTCATGTATGCGTGCCTCGGCTCCGCTCTGCCTCGTGCGTCCCTGGCTGTGCTTGCGCCAGTCACGAACGGGTGAAGCGCATACAGTAGAGTCGGCGCGGGTGTCGTCAACGAACATGGGCCGGTGTAGAAACGCGGGAGATCGTTGTGCATCCTTGATGGAGAGGGACTTAGAGGAGTTTTGAGTTGGGAGTTTCGAGTTTCGTGTTGGGGCTTTGGGGTGCCGGCTTGGATCGGCTATTCGGCTCAGAATTCGGTTTTCGCAGCATTTGTGCGTAGGGAATCTCAAGACCTCCGGATCTTGGCTGTTCAACTCCCAACTCCCAACTCGAAACTCCCAACCCCCCAACTGATTGCCGTCTCCCCAGTCGGCGCCACAGTGCGCGCATGGACGCGCCGATCACCAGCACTGGGAATCCAACCGTCAAACGCTTGGTGCGTTTGGCTAAGCGTTCCGAGCGCCGGGCCAGCGGGCGGTTTTTAGTTGAGGGGAGCCGCGCCGTTGACGGCTTCCTGGCTGCCGGCTGGGCCCCGCAGGGCCTGTATTTGCGCGACGATCTCGCAGCCCCGCCGGCCTGGCACGAGCGGCCGATCCAGTTGATGGCGGCCCATGTGATTGATCGCATCTCCAGTCATCACAGTGCTTCAGGCTATATTGCCGAGTTTGCGATCCCCGAGCCGGCGGCGCTTGATCCGGCCGCTGGTGGCGTGGTGTGCGCCGAGTTGGCCGATCCCGGCAATGTTGGCACGCTGTTGCGCAGCGCCGCCGCCTTCGGTTTGAGCCAAGTCTACCTGCTGGGGGGCGTTGACCCCTTTGCGCCCAAGGTGGTGCAGTCGTCGGCCGGGGCGCTGGCGAGCCTACGCTTGGCCTGGGGGCCAGACATCGCTCCGGTGCTGGCGGGGGCGCCCTTGGTGGCCTTGGTGGCGAGTGAGGGTCTCGGCCCCGAGTCACTTCCAGCTGGGCCAACGTGGCTGGTGGTGGGGAGTGAAGCGCATGGGATTACGCCTGACCTGCAGGCCCGTTGTGATCTGCGCTTAACCCTACCGATGCCGGGTGGCACCGAGAGCTTAAATGCCGGCGTAGCGGGCTCGATAGGCTGTTTCCTGGCGGCTGGTTTGCATCGAGCAGCCGCTAGCTAGACGCTTGACGCCGGGCCGGTCGCGGGCTCGCAACTGCTGCTGTGGGGCGGACCTGTGCGCCGCGAGCTCTGTTTGGTGTGGGATGACACCACTTGCTCCGGGCCTCCGCCACCGCCACACTGGGTCTCTGGCGGCAATGGCAGACTCAATCGGACCTTTGGATGCGGAGAAACGGCGCGATCTCGAAGCTTTGCTCGAGGTGCGGGCGCGTTTGCTGCAGCCACAGGCGAGCCTGATTGACCGCGCGCTGCGGCGCTGTGCTCGCTACGATCAGCGCGCCGGGCGCGACCGCTTTGCCGGCACAGTGGGCAATCGCACCACCGGAACCACGGCGGCGGTCGATGCTGCGCACGACGCGGCCGAGGAATCGATGGCGTCGCTCGGTCCCTTGACCGACTTCGGCGCCGAGGTCGACATACTGGCTGAGCGTGCGAGTAGCCCGAGCGGCTCAGCTGAGGCAGCTGTTGGTACGGGCAGCGGGTCGCAGGCGACCCCGGTGCCCGAGGAAGTGGCCGCCGCCGCCACCGTGCCAGAGGAAGACGCCAGCGAGGTGGAGCGGCAGTTGGCCGCTGACCCGCCACCCCTGCCCAAGCTCTTGCCGGGTGGGGTGTTTGAGGTGGGCACTGAGATCGCCGGCTATCGCATCGAGGGGCGTCTTGGCCGCGGCGGCATGGGCGATGTCTATCGTGCCACGCAGTTGAGTATGGGGCGTCAGGTCGCATTCAAGGTGTTGGCCAAGAAATTGGCAGACGACGAGGTGTTTCGGGCGCGGTTCCTGCGCGAGGCGCGTTCGGCTGGGCGCCTGCAGCATCCAAACCTGATTGCCGTGCACGATGTTGGTGAGATTTCTGGCCTGCTGTTTTTCTCGATGGAGATGGTCAAGGGCAAGTCGGTCGGCGATCAGCTCAAGGGCGAGGGTATCTTCGCTGAAGACGACGCGATTGAGGTCATGCGGCAGGTGTTGGAGGCGCTCAAATATGCGCACGCCCACGGCCTGGTGCATCGCGATATCAAGCCAGACAACATCATGGTGACCGAGCGTGACATGGTGAAGGTGGCCGACTTGGGGCTGGCGCGCCAGGTTGACGATGGCGAAGGCAGCCGAGCCGGGAACGACCAAACCAAATCCGGCACCATGATGGGGACGCCCTATTACATGCCGCCCGAGCAGGGCCAAGATGCCCGCTACGCGACTGCGCGCTCAGACATCTACGCCGTTGGCGCCACCTTGTACCACATGGTGGTTGGGACTGTGCCGTTCAAGGGTCGTACGCCGGTGGAGGTGGTGGTGAATGCCACCACCAAGCCGCTGCGCTTTCCCGAGGGCAAGGGGTCGCCCAAGCTGCGCCGCTTGGTGGCGCGGTTCATGGCCAAGGATCCCGATGACCGGCCGGCCGACGCTGAAGAAGCGCTGATGATGCTGGAGCGGCTGCAACATGGCGGCGCAGCTCCGGTGGCAGGTTCAACCAGCGGCCGCTTTGGCGAGCGCTCGAGCTACATGCGTGCGCGCTACGATGGCCGCCAGGGCTTACGGCTGTGGCTTGGCATTGGTGTGGTGGTGCTGCTTCTGTTGATTGGGACCTTGGTTCTGCTCGATCGGATCTCGAGCGCCAATACCTGGAATACCTTTGTTGAGTTCCTCGATAAAGACGTGGACAAGCATCGTTACCGCGACGCGCTGGAACGCATCAATGCCTTCCAGGCGGCGCACGCGTCGATGTACCGTGAGGCCGAACAGCGGCGCGAAGGTGTGATTGAAAATTGGGATGAGTTTGCCCTCGAGGTGCTGCGCCTGCCGATGAATGAAGTCGATATTCATTTGCGTCAGGGCAATTATCGCGATGCCGCGCGGGTCATCGAGTTGGGCGCGCGCGATGCGTCTTTACAAAGCCCGCGCGCCGAAGAGTTGCTCGGTGCGCGGCGCAAAGAGGTGTTAGGCCAGCAAGACTTGGCAATTCAAGCCCTTGAAGAAGACGTGACCGCCCTGCTCGCCAGCAATGCTTTTGCGCAGGGCAGTGCTCAAGTGATGGGTGTTGGCCGGGTCACGCCCGATCGCCATGAAGAAATATTGGCGCTGCAGAAGATGGTTGACGATGCCTGGGATGGTGCGATCAGCGATGTCGCCCAGCGGCAACTTGATGAGGCGCGCAATCTCATGCGCTCAGGCGATTACGATGGCGCTGAAGGCACCCTGCGTGCACTCAAGGGTCAGGAGGCGCTTTTGGCGCCGGCGGTGCTCGACCAGATCAGCAGCATGGAAATGCGCTTGGGGCGGCGGCATCAAGACAACTACCGATTCAATCCCACCGCGTGGTTCCGCGAAGCCCAGCAGTTGCGGCCGGGTGGCAGCAAACCGGAGGCGCTCGAAGATGGTCGCTTCCGGTTTATGGGTCTCGGCGCCGTACGTGTGCTGGAAGACCCTGAAATGCCGGCCGGGCTTCATTTGATGTTTGATCTCGAAGTCATTGGCGACGTCGAGTGGCGCATTGGCTTTGGTCGTTTGCGTGAGGGTCGGATCATAACCGTGACCAAAGACCGCGTAGCCTTGGCAGAGATGAATGGTCTGCGAGGCCGTGGTCGCAGTGGCGGCGGGGCCGGCGCTGGCGGGCCACGCATCGAGCTGGTTGGCAATGAGCTGGCCTCGCAGCCGCACAGCGGCGGCTTACGCATCGAAATGATTTGGTATAAAGACGAGGTCGAGGTGCGCGTTGCCGGTATGAAGCTCGAGCCGCAGCGGATCAAGCGCAGCGAAGGCGGCTCCGCTTTCTTCATTCATTGGAATAACACCGGTTCGGTGATCGCACGGCCGCATACTGGGCAGTGAGGCCTTGAATGCAGGTCCTGGGTCCTGGTACGCGCCTCGCGGCGCTTGGATCCTAGGAACAGCCGTGTCACCCGAAGCGATTCAGCTGGGCGGGGGTACCGGGGCAGCCCGCCCCGCGTCTAAGCCTGCTTGCAGGCGGCCTGGGACCGAGGACCGGAAAGACGCACTGGTCCTGGGTCCTAGTACGCGCCTCGCGGCGCTTGGATCCTAGGAACAGCCGTGTCACCCGAAGCGATTCAGCTGGGCGGGGTACCGGGGCAGCCGCCCCGCGTCTAAGCCTGCTTGCAGGCGGCCTAGGACCCAGGACCCCGTGGCGATAACGACCCTAACCGCGACCCCAGGTCAGATAGCACGCGCCCCAAGCAAAGCCGCCGCCGAAGGCTACCAGCATCACGCGGGTGCCGGTGGTCAGGCGACCGTCGGCTTCGGCTGAGGCCAAGGCCAGCGGAATGGTGCCGCCGGTGGTGTTGGCCACATTGGCGATGTTGATCACGACCTTGTCCATCGGCAGGCCAAGGCGGCGCGCGGTGGGCTCGATGATGCGGCGGTTGGCTTGATGCGGCACCAACAGGTCAATCGCGTCGGCCTTGAGGTTGAGCTTCTCAAGCAGCTGGGTGGCGACCTGCGACATGCGGCGCACCGCATGCTGGAATACTTCGCGGCCTTCCTGCTTGAGGAAGTGGGCACCGGCAGCCACGGCTTCGTCGCTGGGGCGCATGGCCGAGCCCGAGCATGGGATCGACAGCAGCTTGCCAAACGAGCCGTCTGAGCCGAGTTTGAAGCCGCGAATGCCGTTGTCGCCCTCACCGGCTTCAACCAGCACGGCACCGGCGCCATCGCCGAATAGGATGCAGGTATTGCGGTCGGTATAGTCGACCACGCTCGACATGACGTCGCCGCCGATAACCAAGATGCGATCGGCGCCGCCGCTGGACACGAAGGCGCTCGCGGTGGCGAGTGCGGCCACGAAGCCGTTGCAGGCATTGGCGATGTCGTAGGCCCAGGCCTTGGTCGCGCCGATGCGGTCTTGCACCAGGTTGGCGGTGGCCGGCATCACGTGGTCACCGGTGATGGTGGCGCAGATGATGCCGTCGATGTCTGCAGCGCTGACGCCGGCCTTGCGCAGGCATTCTTCGGCAGCGGGGGCGGCTAGGGCAGAGAGGGGGGTGCCGGGTTCAACCACGCGGCGTTCGCGGATGCCAGTCCGCGAGACGATCCATTCATCGTTGGTATCGACCATCTTCTCGAGGTCGGCGTTGGTGAGTCGGCGTTCCGGCAGGGCGGTGCCGACTGCTACGACTTGAGCGCGACGCGTCATGCGACGTCTCGCAGCCCGTTGCGAGTGCGGATATGCTTAAAGCCACAAGTGCCGGGTCCGGTCATGGAAGCCCTGTCCTCCGTGTCGACGGGAAGGCGATGCCCGTCGCAGGGCCGCAGGCTAGCCGACCAATGCCGGTGCGCAAGGCGAGCGGCGGCGACTCGGCCGTTGCACCGACGGCGTGCGCCGCACTCTCTCCCGCCCTGCCTGGAGCTCAACTATGACCGTTCGTGTGCGCATTGCCCCTAGTCCCACCGGTGATCCCCATGTTGGCACCGCCTATATTGCGTTAGTGAACTATTGCTTCGCTCGCAAGCACGGCGGCCAATTCATCCTGCGGATTGAGGATACCGACCAGAGCCGCTGCAGCGAAAGCTCGAAGCAGGCGATCTTCGATAGCCTCAAATGGCTGGGCCTGAGTTACGACGAAGGCCCCGACGTGGGCGGCGATCGTGGGCCCTATGTGCAGAGCGAGCGGGTAGCGGCAGGTATCTACCAGGGCCATGTCGACCGGCTGATTGCCCAGGGCGATGCCTATCGTTGCTTCTGCACTACTGAGCGCTTGGCTGCCCTGCGCGAGGAGCAGAAGGCGGCTAAGGCCACCTTCTTCGGCTATGACCGGCATTGCCGCGACCTGGATCCGGCCGAGTCACAGCGCCGCGCCGATGCCGGTGAGACCTTTGTGGTGCGGATGAAGGCTCCGCTTGAAGGCGAGTTCGCGTATCAAGACCGCCTGCGCAAGAACCCCTTCACTAAGCAGTGGGCCGAGATCGACGATCAGGTGCTGCTCAAGTCTGATGGCTGGCCCACCTACCATCTCGCCGCTGTGGTCGACGATCACGAGATGGGCATCAGCCACGTGATCCGGGCTGAAGAGTGGCTCAACAGTCTACCCAAGCATGTGTGGTTGAATGAGAAGCTTGGCTTCACCGCGCCGGAATACGTTCACGTTGGCTTGTTGCGCAATCCCGATGGTTCCAAGATCTCCAAGCGCAAAAACCCGACCAATATTTTATGGTACAAGCAGCGCGGTTTTGTGCCCGCCGCGCTGTGTAATTTCTTGGCCACGCTTGGTCACAGCCATCCAGATGAGCTTGAGAAGTTTGATCTCGATGAGTTGATTCGGATTTTCGATCTGGATCGCCTCAACGTGGCCGGTCCGGTGTTCGATATGCAAAAGCTGGAGCATCTGCAGGGGCTCTATTTCCGTGAACTCGATGACGACGCGATGGTGGGTGAAATTCATCGCTGTATCGATGAGCGGATCCATGACCTGCTGCCGCTGTTGCGCGAGCGCATGGTGTACGGCGGCGATCTGACCCACGCCGCCAGCTTCTTCTACACCGATCACGTGAGCCACAGCGTGGCGGACCTGGTGCCCAAGGGCTGGGACGCAGCGCAAACCAAGAAGGCCCTCGAGGGCCTGCGCTCGGTGCTCAACAAGGCGGCCAAGAAGGGCGATCTCAGTTGGGACTCAAGCTGGCTCGAGACCACCATTCGCGGCTTCGGTGAGGCTAAAGAGTACAAGCCCAAGCAGCTGTTCATGCCGCTGCGGGTCGTGGCCAGCGGCCGTCGTGAATCGCCGCCCTTGTTCGACACCATCGCCCTGGTTGGCCGTTTGGCCTTCATGCAGCGCTTAGAGGATGCGATTCTCGCTTTGCGGTGAAACTTTTGGTTCTTTCGGTCCTCGGTCCTAGGCCGCCTGCAAGCAGGCTTGGACGCGGGGCGGGCTGCCCCGGTACCCCGCCCAGTTGAATCGGTTCGGGTGGCATGGCTGTTCCCATGATCCAAGCGCCGCCAGGCGCGTACTAGGACCCAGGACCAGTGCATACAAAGACGCAGGCTCAAACTAACCCAGCTCTAAAGCATACAGCGCACAGATGCCATCATCCGCCGCGTTGAAATACACGCGGCTGCCGTCGTGGCTGAATACCGGATGCGGGTGGTGGCCGTGGAGGTGGTCGCGCGCGCCGTGGGTGAAGTTGGCGAGGACCTCTTGCGCGCCGTTCTGGGTGAGATCGAGGCGGACAATCTGTCCGCCACCGTCGCGCATGACGTCGGTGACGATGCTGCGCTGATCGGCGGCCATGCTGGCGTGGGTGCCTGGGGCCTGCGCGATCAGGAGCTCCGGTGCGCGGCCATCGAGGTGGTAGCGCAGCAGGTCTTGATCGCCCTCGGCGCGGGTGCGATACGCGATGACGCCGGCCCCGTCGGGCGTCCAGGCTGGGTGGTGGCTGAAGTCGCCGAGGAATTGAACTTCGTTGCCGGTGGCATCGGCCATGACCAGGCACTTGATGCGGCGTGGCCGTGCGCCGGTGGCGGCGCAGAACAGTTGATCAGTTAACACCACCAGGAAATGGCTGCCATCGGGGCACCATTTGGCATTCATCACATTGAGTTCGCTGATCGGCGGCATCCTATCCTGGTCGGGATGGCAGGCTGCAGCCCGGGTCAGATCCAGCTGGGCCTGCGCCCGCCCGTGGTCATCGGTGATCAGCACCGTGCGCCAGAGCGCGTGCGGGTTGGGCTCGTCGCCGAGTTCCAGCACTAGGCCACGCCTCGTTGCGAGGTGAAATTGGCGAATTCGCCCGGGCAGCGCGTGCTGAGTGCCCGTGGCCAGGTTGGCGATGGTGGAACCGCTATCGCTGCGCTTGGCGTCGGGGCTGTCAACCCAGGCCAAGGTATGGTTGTCGTGCCAATGGGTGAAGCCGCCCACGTGGCCGATGCCGTGACAGCGGCCGTGGATCTGGCAGCCGCTGCCATCGCGCTGGCGCGTTTCGATGCGGCCGGGGCCCGGGACGGCGTCGTCAAAGCTGAAGCACACCAGTTGGCTGCCGTCGGGGCTTTCGGGGCACACGTCGTAATAGGCATGGAGGGTCGCGCGATCCGGATCACCGATCCGGATCGTAGGGTAGGTGGTGTCCATGTGGTTTCCTAGCAGGCTGTTGAAATACAGCCTGCGGGGGGTTGAA
>JAQIBG010000006.1 GCA_027859175.1 Planctomycetota bacterium
GTTCGCGTGATATTTCGAGTTCGGCTGCGAGGGCGGTGAGGGTGGCATCGCTGACTGGGGGCGCGACGGGTTGCTCTCCGGCATTGCCCTGCGTTGGCTCGGGTCGGGTGGTGGCCGGCTCGCCTTGGACCAGGACAACCGTGTGACCGGCGGCGCGCAGGGCTTCGGCCAGCAGTACGGCGCGGTCACAGTGGTTGCCGTGGCGATCAAGTAACACGCCTTGGGCGCCGCGCAGGCTGCCCTGGTACGGAATCCAGGCTGTGCGCTGGTGGACCCAGGCATGAATTGTGGCGGGGTCGGTGCCGATGGCCTCTATCAGTTCTAGAGCAGTGCTTGGGGCCTGCAGTTGGTTCGCGGCAACGATGCGCAGTGCGCGCTGGGTTTGGTGTACTTGCTCGACATCGATGTCTGCGGCCATGCAGGTGGTCGCAAGCAGCAGGAGAGGCAGTAGGCGTGGATGCATAGATGTGCTCCGAACTGACCAGTGCTGCTGGGGCGGCGGTGGTGAGTCAAGGAGGGGCTTGCGAATTCCAACAGCTATGTGCTCAGTGAGTACGACTGGGCTCGTTGCGCGTATGACCCCAACAGCTGGCAGACCCTGTCGTGACTGGTGTTTGCTGCTCCGCTACGCAGCATGGCGCCATGCGCAGCTTCCTGATCCAGTTGGCCAAACTCGGCGGCAGCATTGCCCTCCAGCACTTCCGCACGGTTGATCTGGCTCAGGCCGACCGCAAGGGGCGCAGTGACTACGTGTCGCATGTCGACCGCCGGGTAGAAGATGCACTCGCGACGCGGATTCGGCACCGCTTCCCAGATCACCAGTTGCTCGGTGAGGAGGCCCATCGCGAACGGCCGCCAGTGGGCACGCCGTATTGGGTCATCGATCCGATTGATGGCACCACCAACTTCTTGCGCGGCTTGCCGGGCTGGGCGATCTCAATTGCCTTTGTCGACGAGTCAGGTCTACCGCGTCATGGCGTCATCTACGATGCCCTGCTCGACGAATGTTATATCGGCGAGCGGGGTGCGGGGGTGTGGATCAATGAACAGCGGGTCTACAGCTCGGGCTGTCGTAGTCTCGATCGCGCCTTGGTGGCCTGCTCGCTGCCGTTCCGCAGTTTGGATGCGCTCGACGATGTGGCTGCGGTGGTGTGTGCGATCCAGCGCGAATGTGATGACATCCGCCGCAGCGGTTGCGCCGCGCTCGATTTGGCCGCGGTGGCAACGGGCCGTGTCGACGCGTATTGGGAGCTGGGAATTTACCCCTGGGATACCGCCGCTGGTGAGTTGCTGGTGCGTTGTGGCGGCGGCGCAGCGACCGACTTTCATGGCGAGGAAGGCAGTTTGCTTTCTCGGCGCAGCATCCTTGCGGCGGCCAGCCCGGCCTTGCACGAGCAGCTTGCTCAGCACGTCTTTGCCCTCGCGCCCTGGCTTACGCGCGCGCCCTATGTTGATGCCTGACCACTGCCGTGCTGGTGCTAGGCCATGCTGATTCTGTGGCCGGTTGGTTTGAGCCTGCGGAGTCCGGCGCGTCCGAATGCGCCGGTGGCGACGATCCTTGTTGGCTTGGCCTTTGTGTTGCGCTTCGCCGAACTTGGCAGTGCGACGTGGACGCCAAGGGCGCTGACCGCGCTCATTCCTTGGCTGCGCTTGTATCCAGACCCCGGCACCGATTTGTTTGGCGTGTGGCAGCTTTGGACCTCGTGCCTGCTGCACGACGACATCTGGCAGGTGCTGCTCGCGGGCCTCGGAATGGCGACGGTGGGCGCGGCCCTCGAACGCCAGATTG
This sequence comes from Planctomycetota bacterium, assembly GCA_027859175.1. Classification (GTDB taxonomy): domain Bacteria; phylum Planctomycetota; class UBA11346; order UBA11346; family UBA11346; genus GH22. The sequence goes on from JAQIBG010000006.1 coordinate 1,790, forward strand.
GGAGTGGGAGTTTTGCGCTGTTTCTGGCCGCAACCGTGCCTTTGTCGCCAGTGGTGTCGGTACTGGCGGGGGTCCATAGCCCCGCAATGGGGCTGATTCCGGCAGTGGTTGCCTGTGCCGGTGCGTTGCTGATTTTGGCGCCAACCGCGCACTTGCGGCTGCGGTTGTGGTGGTGGGCAGTGGTGGCGATGGGGCGCTCGACCTTGCGCTTGGCCTTGCTGTGGTGGGTGACGGGGTTGATATTGGCCGAGATGCTCCGATTGAGCGCGCGGCCGATCGGTAGTGGGCTCGATAGCGTTGCGCCCGGTTTTTTGCCACTCTACGCGGCCGGTTTGGTGCTGTGTCTGACCGCCGGCCAGCTGTTTGGCCGTTCGGGCCTGCGCACCGTTGCTGGGCACGCGCCCTGAGCGGCGAAACTCCCTTGTTCGGCGGTCTTTGAGCCCACCATCCCGGTCCCTGCTGATGAGGAGGTGGTGATGGCGTCGATCGAATTACAGCCGGTGCGTGGCACCCGAGATTTCTATCCTGAGGACATGCGTCTGCGCAGCTGGCTGTTTGGCCTGTGGCGCGACGTAGCTGAGCGCTTTGGGTTTGAAGAATACGACGCCTGCGTGCTTGAGCATGAAGACCTCTACATTCGTAAGGCTGGCGACGAGATTACCGGCCAGCTCTACAACTTCAGTGACAAGGGCGATCGGCGCGTGGCGTTGCGCCCTGAGATGACGCCGTCTTTGGCCCGCATGGTGATGGCGCGGCAGGGTTCACTGCCCTTGCCCCTGCGCTGGTTTGCGGTGCCGCAGTGTTTCCGCTACGAGCGCATGCAGCGCGGCCGCAAGCGCGAGCACTTTCAGTGGAACATGGATATCGTTGGTTTGGACAGCGTGGCGGCCGAGGTCGAGCTGATGGCGGCCCAGCATGCCTTCCTCGAGGCGGCAGGGGTTGACCTCGCGGCCGGCGAGGTGGTGTTCAAGGTGTCTGACCGGCGCGTGCTGCAGGGCTTCTTGGATGGGCTCAGCATTACTGGCGAGACCTTCGCTGCCGCCTGCGTGGTGGTCGACAAGGTCGACAAGATTGGTCGCGACAAAACCGCCGAGCAGCTCGGCGAGTTGGGTATCGAAGCGGCTGCTGCTGAGCAGATTCTCGATCTGCTGGCGGCCACCGGCATCGAGCAGCTGGAGGTGGCGGTGGGCGCCGACAATCCTGGCGTTGCGAGCCTACGCCAGTTGACCGAATTGGCCGCGGCCGCTGGTATTGGCGCGGCTATCACCATCGACCCCTCGGTGGTGCGTGGGCTGTCTTACTATACCGGCACGGTGTGGGAGATCTTTGCCGCGGCCGGTAACTTCCGGCGCGCCATCGCAGGTGGCGGTCGCTACGACCTGTTGCTGGAGACCTTGGGTGGCAAGTCGGCACCGATGGTGGGCTTCGGCCTCGGCGATGTGCCGATCATCGAGTTCCTGACCGAGCTCGGACGCTTGCCGGCGTTGCCAGGGCGGCTCGACGATGTGGTCTATCCCATGTCAGAGTCAGAGTTTGTGATCGCTAACCGAATTGCGACCAAACTGCGCGGCGAGGGTCGCCGAGTGGCAGTCGATTACTCGGGCCGGCGCTTCAAGCACGTCATCGCACGGGCTGAGAGCGATGGTGCGGAGCGCTTGTTCATCTTGGGTGCCCGCGAGGTGGCAGAGGGGATCTGCAAGCTGCGGTCGCTCGGCACGGTTAGAGACGAGGTCGAGTTGCGTCTGGACGAGTTGCTTGACGGCTGAAGGGCCGCCGCATAAGTGACTTTTACCCAAAGCTTTAGCTGGTCTCTCCGGCCGTGTTGGATACACTGATTGCGCTACGACTTGCCCCGGCTTGTGGTGGCCAAGCCGTGCGCTTGAATGCCGCGAAGCCTAGCGCCCGGCAGAGCTTGTATTTGTGTGGGCGCAACTGCAGAGAATTCGATGCAACGGCATTGCGTTTCTCGGCATCCTAGGGCTGATAGGAGACTGATGATGCAACGCATGCTGATAATCGCTCTGGCAGGACTGGCCGCACTGGCCGCTACCGGTTGTGGTACCAACTCGAGTACGGGCTTGGACAAGATCACGCTCGATCCGGACTTGATTCCGGAAAAAATCGAGGAGGCCAGTGACCAGTATGTGCTTGGTGGCGCAGCCAAGTTCAATGTCACCATTGCGAACCGCGGCGGTGCTTCGTCACGCGCTTTTAAGGTTCGTGCGTATGGCGTTTACTACTTCAGCCAGCCGCTGATTTGCGGCGCCACGTCAATTCCAGTTGCTGTCACCGAAACGGTCGATGGCTTGCTGTCGAATGACGCGATTGGGCTTGAGATGACGCTGAGTTTGCCGCCGAATTACACGCCGCCCAGCACCGGGTATACGGGCTGCGACGTTGATCCGGAATATGACGGATCCTGGGAAATTCAGGTTGATGTCGACTTTAATGACGACGTTCGTGAGTCAGACGAGACCAACAATACGCTGAGCTATGGGTTCGTGGCTACTGCCAGTGCCAGTGGCGGTGGTGGCACTGACCTGGTCGAAAAGCTCGCCAACTAGTTCCAGGCTCTGTTTTCTGTGACGAGCAATGCCCCGCTTTTAGCGGGGCATTTGCGTTGGTACCCGCATCAGCGTTGCCACCACCAGGCCCCAGGGCGGCAGGCTGAAGAGCTGGGTGTCGTAGGGGTCCAGCCGCCGCGCCTCGTGTCGGCACCCCTGCACATACCGTTCGCGTAGTTCTGATAGGTCGCAGTCTGCGTTATTGGCCACACGTGCGCACCAGGCAGCAGCGATGATCGCACCGCGACTCCGCGCTGCATCGAGTGGCCAGCCGCAGCGCCGCAGGTCTACCTGCTCGCCGGCTGCACGCGGGCGCTCAATCTCGTGACAGTCCACCGCTACGGTGTGGCCGTGATGCAGGAGTCGTTCGGCGGCAATGTGCACCGTGTGTTGGGGGATGCTGCTTGCAGCGCCGCGCGGCGCGTGGTGCTTGTGCAGGTGCTGCGGCGCGAAGTGTTTCAGAATCAGCGCCTGGCGACAGCCACTCACTAAGGCCGCGGTGGCCCCCACGGCCAGCACCACGCTGATACCGGCTGCCTCCAAACCGGCGAGACCGTCACTGAGCGTGCGTGCCGCCGCTGCGCTGGGGCCGATCAGGCGGCGCAGGGCGGGGTCGATATGCAGAAAGTTGCCGGCGGCGCTGTCTTCATCGATTAGCAATAGACGCGTGCCGGCGGCCAGCTGTTCGGTGGTGCTCGCAGCCATTGAGGTGGCGCCTGAAGCCGTGGTGGTTGAAAAGCAGCGCGCATTGCCACTGGGCAGGCGCGGGTAGTAGGCGCTCAGGTTGACCGCGCTGATGGCGCGGCCTTCGTCTTCGCGAATCGGCGCGGCGTCGTGAATCGTGACCACGCCCTCGCGGCCATCGCCGGGTGGGTGGTTCTCGGTGCCGGCCAGAATGGCGCGCAGCAGGGTGCTCTTGCCGTGGTAGGGGGCGCCGGTCAGTGCGGTGCTGCCGCGTGGAATACCGAGGCCGCGATGCTGGCCCAGTGCGCCGCAATCAAGGGTGACCCGCCACGCTGCTGGGGCCTTGAGTGGGCGTGCTGCTGGGTCGGCCTGGTCGTCCGGCGTTCGCGCTAGGAGCGCGCCGTCGGCCACGAAGGCGACGAGGCCGTGGTCATCGAGCTGCGCCCGCAGGGCTTGTTGCAGGCGCCAGGCCCGACGGTGTGCGAGCAGTCCGGGGCAGCGTTTGCTGAGGCTGGCGGCGAAGCGACTGCAGGAGCTGAGGAAGCGTCGCAGGGGAGCGGCGTCGATGCACATACCGGCTAGAGGGAGCCGCACCTGGTAGCGCAGGTGGAGCCGTGGCGCGGTGTCGGTGGTGGCGGGCGCCAAGAAGCAGCCATTCGTGGAGCGCATGGCTGCGCTTGGGGTGACCCCTGCGAGTTTGAGCTCGCTGGCGGCCGCTAGGTGGGCTTGCGCGTAACGCAGCAGCCAGTCGCAGATCGCGACCTGCTCGCTGTCGGGCCCGGGCAGCCCTTGCTCGAGGATCAGACAGATTTCAGCATTGATGGCGCTGCGGGCGTCGATGGCCACGGCGCTGCTCAAATCGCGGATCAGGATAATCACGCCGGGCAGCTGCCAGGCGTCAAAGATCTCGCGCCACGCACCGGGCCCCCAGCCATCGATACGCGCCAGGGTGGTGAGCAGTTCGCGGCGCGAACGTGGCGCGTCGTAATCGTCAAGCAGGGGGGCGGGGTCCGGCCACATGGTGGCATCCTTGAGTCTGGCAGGCAGACGCGAACCGCTATTTGCCGGCGGCATGATTCGCACCCGCCGCACCGAAACCGGGTTTACCCGTGGGCTCGATGTCTACACTCCCGCGCCCGGGCCGGTGTTCATCACGGCGTAGCCGGCCAGCACGAGTCAGCGTTAAGGAGGAATGTCCATGTCGATCAAGGTATGTAAGTTTGGTGGAAGCTCGGTGGCAGACGCCGATCAGTTACGCAAGGTCAAGGCGATTGTCGATGCCGATCCGACCCGTCGCTTCGTGGTGCCCTCGGCGCCCGGCAAGCGCAATGCCGATGACACCAAGGTCACTGACCTGCTGTACTTGTGCCATCGCCTCGCGATGAGCGGCCAGCCCTTGGGGCATGTGTGGGAAACGATTGAACAGCGCTTCCAGGGCCTCGTGACCGATCTCGGTTTGTCGATCGATATGCAGCCGGCACTCGACGAGGTCCGCGCCGAGATTGAAGGCGGGGCCGGTGCTGCTTACGCGGCCAGCCGCGGCGAAGCGCTCAATGGCCTCGTGGTGGCGGCTCTGCTCGACGCCGAGTATGTGGACGCGGCCGAGGTGATTCGCATTGCTCGCAACGCACGTCTCGACGACAGCAGCTATGAGTTGCTGGCCAAGCGTTGCACCGGCTCTGGCCGTTACGTGATTCCTGGCTTCTACGGGGCTGGCCCCGAGGGCGAGGTGCTGACCTTCTCGCGTGGTGGCAGTGATATTACCGGATCAATCGTGGCGCGGGCGATTGGTGCCAGCGTCTATGAAAATTGGACCGACGTGTCGGGCGTGCTGATGACCGACCCGCGCATCGTGGCCGAGGCCAAGCCGATTCGCGAGATCACCTATCGCGAACTGCGTGAGCTCAGCTACATGGGCGCCAGCGTGCTGCATGAAGACGCGGTGTTCCCAGTGCGTGACCCGGGCATCCCGATCAACATTCGCAATACCAACGATCTTGACGATCCCGGCACGATGATCGTGACCGATCGTGATCCGGGTGATCAGGTGGTGGTTGGCATCGCCGGTAGTTCGGGTTTCACTGAATTCATGATTGAGAAGGCCTTGATGAACGCCGAGGTCGGTTTCGGCCGGCGTGTGCTCGACGTGTTCGAGCGCCTGGGCATCCCCTATGAGCACACGCCCTCGTCGATCGACACGATGGCGGTGGTGGTGTCGGATCGCCACCTGGGCAAGCGTGCCGAGCAGGTGGTTGAAGACCTATACGCAGCGGTGAAGCCTGATGTGGTGACCTGTAACCCCAACCTCGCTCTGATTGCGACGGTGGGTAAGGGCATGAATCATCGTATCGGCACCGCGGCCCGCTTGTTCAGCGCCTTGTCGACCTCCCAGGTCAACATCCGGATGATCGACCAAGGCTCTTCGGAGCAAAACATCATCGTTGGCGTTGAAGGCGACGATTTGGCCAAGGCGATCCGCGCGATCTACGACGAGTTCAAGTCTTGACGCGTTTTGTCTGCGTGGCGCTGATGGCGCTGATGGCAGCTGCGTGTGGTCGTGACGACGCGCGCGCACCCGATCAGGTTGTGCGCGATTTGTGTATCGCAGTGGAAGCCCGCGACGTGGCGGCCTTGGAAGCGTATGCTCCCAGCGGCGCGCGGTCGGATGATCGGTTGGTCAAACTGCGCAGTGATTTGATTCATCAGGTCATCAACCATTTCGCTGGTAGCCGTACCTTCGCGCCTGTGGCGTACTATGTCGACGAACCTTACGCCGTGGTGGTGACGCGTGAAATCGATGAGGGCGGCGGGGCCTACGAGATCTTCTTCCCGATCTACTTGCTGCGTGAGGGTGGGCAGTGGCACGTGATGTCGAAGGTGCTGCGCTACCAGTTTCAGAGCGTGTTTGTGGAGCAGGTGGCAATTGACCCTGGTGCCTTCATGCGGGTTGAGCATTGGTACGCGCGCTATCGGACCGACGTCATTGGCGGCAAGATCAGCGTTGAGTAGCAGGGCCTCGCTGGACTTCGTTTGCTCCTGACCAGACTGGCGCTCCAGATGACGATTCTCGACCAGATCATTGCTCACAAACGCGCGGTAGAGTTGCCGCAGTTGCCACCGGTAGATCGTACCGCTTTGCGCGACTTGCCGGCCTGCCTTGGCTTTCGCGCTGCCTTGCAGCGTGGTGGGTCTGGCCCGATTCGGGTTATCGCCGAAAGTAAAAAAGGCTCGCCCTCGAAGGGTATCTTCACTGACGATTACGACCCGGTCCGCAATGGCCTGTTCTACGTTGCCGGTGGGGCCTCGTGTATGTCGGTGCTGACTGATGGAAAATTCTTTTTCGGCGGGCTCGATGATTTAATCGCGGTGCGCGAAGTGGTGCAGATCCCTTTGATCCGCAAAGATTTCATCGTGGATCAGCGCCAGATCGCCGAGGCACGACTCGTTGGCGCCGATTGTATCTTGTTGATCGTGGCCTGCCTCGAGCAGGGCGAGATGGAAGACCTGCACGGCTTCGCCCAAGAATTGGGCCTCGACGTGCTGGTTGAAGTGCACGATGCCGACGAGGCCGCGCGCGCTTTGCAGCTTGGTGCCGACCTGGTGGGCGTGAACAACCGCAATCTCAAGACCTTTGAGACCAGCATCGAAACCACCTTCGACCTGTTGCCGGCCCTGCTTGGCGGTGAGCGCGTGGTGGTGTCCGAATCCGGCATCGAAAACCGCGAGCAATGCCACCGCCTCGAACAGGCCGGCGTCGACGCAATTTTGGTCGGCGAAACCCTGATGCGCGCCGGTGACCAAGCCACCGCCCTCCACCAACTCCGCGGCACCCTCGAGCGCTGAGGCCTTCGTTCGGTTCCTGGTGCTGGTGAAGATTTTACGCCAGGACGCCAGGGCGCCAGGTTTTTAGGTGTGGTGTGGCAGGGCTTGTTTGCTGTAGATAAAGGCCGATCGCTGATCGCAACAGGTGCCCTCTGGGTCCGTTCAGAGGTCCGGCTGTCCTATCCCAAACCCTGGCGTCCTGGCGTAAATTCCCCAATTAACCCGACCAAGCCGATCTCTAACGTTGGAAGCGTTTTTCGAGTTCGGTCCAGCTGAGGTCGAGAGTGGTGGGGCGGCCGTGGGGGCAGTGTTCCAGGCCTTCCATTGTGAATAGGAGGCGGACGAGCTCGCGGGCTTCGGCTGGGTCGAGAACGTCGCCGGCTTTGACGGCGCTGCGGCAAGCTTTGCGGTGGGCGATGCGTTCACGTAGGCGTTCGAGTGCGCCCGGTCCGGGGCCTTCTTCGGCCAGTTCGCTGAAGAAGCCTTGCCAGCCGATTTTGGCCAGGCGCCCGGGTACGGTGCGTACCAAGAGCGTGGTTGGGCCAAATAATTCGGCGGCGATGCCACAGCGTGCCAGGTCTTCGAGGTGGGGTTCAACGGCGGCTACTTCTGCGGCGCTGAGCTCAACGGTGATCGGGATCAATAATTCTTGCTGGCCGCCGCTGGTGAGGTTGGTGACCTCGGGGTCGAGGCACAGAAACAGGGCTTTCTCGTGCAGGGCGTGTTGGTCGATGAGGCGAATACCCTGGTCGGTTTCGACCAGCAGGTACATGTCATTC
>JAQIBG010000026.1 GCA_027859175.1 Planctomycetota bacterium
CCTCACGGCCAGCGGCTTCGCCGCCCAGCGCAACCCAGCTATCGATGCCCTCGGTCACCACCAACTGGCCGCCGAAACCGCGTATAGCGTGGCCTACCCAATGCTGGCCATGGCCCTCCATGCCGGCTTCGATGAGCTACACCACAGCGCTCTGAAGCAACTGCGCGTCTTACGCGACCACCTCAGCGCCGACGACGATCTCCATCTCCGCTATAACCTCACGCACCACGAGCACACCTTTAGCAACTGGTCACGCGGGGTGGCGTGGTACGCCATCGGCTTGGTGCGCACCCTGAAACTCCTCAGCCCAGAGCAACGCCCCGACGACCTCCTGGCTGAAGTTGACCGTGTCGCCACCTGGGCCGCTCGCCACCAAGAGGCCGACGGCACCTGGCCCTGCTTTATCAAAGAGCACGGCATCCTGCCCGACACCTCCGGCACCGCCGGCATTGCCGCCGCCATCGCGCTGGCAGTGCGGCACGGCATGATCGCCCCCCACCACCGCGCCACCGCCGAACGCGCCCAAGCAGGCCTGCGTCCGTATCTCAGCAGCGACGGCTGGCTGCGCGGCGTAGCCCAAAGTAATAAACGCGAAACCCACGACATCGACATTCAACGCATGCCCTACCGCGTGATCGGCCCCTGGGGCATGGGCATGTACGCGCAACTGCTCGCCGCGCTCAATTAGGTCACTAAGCCCATTGCGGGCAGAACCACCCACCTAGGCTGGGCGGCATGCTCGCGCCCACCCCGATTGCCCTGCTCCTGCTCGCCCTGGCCCTGCCCCTGAGCGCGGTCGACTATTACATAGCCGGCGCGGCCGGCAGCGACACCGCAACGGGCACCAGCCCAGACACGGCCTGGGCCAGCCCACTGCCCCTGATCGATCGGGCATTACAGGCTGGCGACTCGCTGTCGTTCTGCCGCGGCCAGCGCATCGACTGTGGCGTGCTGATCAGCGCCACCGGCACCGCACAACAGCAAGTGACCATCGGCGCCTACGGAACCGGTGACGCCCCGGTGCTCACTGCGACCAACCCCGCCGCCAGCTGCGTGCTCGGCATTGACGGACACCATACCACCATCAGCGATCTCAGCTTCGCCGACCTGCCCTATTCCGGCATCTGGCTCGCCCCAAGCAGCCACAACATCACCGTTACCAGCTGCTCCTTCAGCAAGCTGGCCTACGGCGTGTGGAGTTCGGGCAGCGCGATCCGCATCCTCAGCTGCCACTTCCACGACATGGTGATGGTTCCCAACAAGCCCGGAGCCGACGACGACGCTGGCGCAGTGGCCGTTGCAGCCAGCGGCAGCGACACTGAAATCGCCTGGTGCGTGATGGAACGCTGCCGGGCACCAAGTGCAGATTATGGTCATGATGGCGGCGCGGTGGAGGTCTGGGCCGAGCCAGACCGCGGTGTTCACCGCCTCAACATTCATCACAACCGCATCAGCGGCTGCAATGGCGTCGTCGAAATCGGCGGCACCACGGGTGCGGCCGCCAGCGACATCACCCTTGAGCGCAATCTCATCACCGACTGCGGCCAAATGTTCCTGACCCTGCATATCGCCGGCGGCGACAGCGCGTTTGGCGTTGAGCTCGGCGCGCTGCTGCTGCGCCACAACACCATCGTTCAGTCGAGCAGCGGGTGGTACGGGATCTGGTCGAGCCGCGATGGGATACCGCTGCCGCTGCGCCTTGAACACAACGTGATCGTTCTCAGCGGTGCCAAGGGCCTCAGCAACGCCGCCGCACCCAACTTGGATGGCAATCTGATTCACCTCACCGCCAAGGCCACCCTCGGCCTTGAGGCGGACGCCAACATTCTCGCCGACCCCCTCCTCAGCACCACCTTCGAGCTCCAGGCCGGTAGCCCAGCCCTGAACGCTGCCGGCTCAGACCCGGGCCTCGACCTCACGCGCACCCCGGTCCCCCAGGGGCCAGCGGCCGACATCGGCGCGTTTGAGCGGCCGGTCGACTGACCGCAAGCACCGGGCCGCTCTCCACAGAGCGTACAGAGAGAATGGCCATAATGGCGACAAGGTCGACCGATCCACCTCGGTTGTCACCCAAAATCCGGTCAATAATGATCCAAACAGACCATCCTGGCGGAGCAAATGCCGCAATCTCGACGCATTATCCCCAACATCGTCGACATCATGCCTCTCCCAGACCCAATCATCGCTCAATCTTAGCAAAGAACCGGCTTTGACTCAGCACCAAGAGGACACGCCAGCCGCCGGTCAAGGCACTTACCTCAATAGGTCGCATGTTTGCTGAAGATCGTCCCTGATTTCTCGTCACATAGTGCCATGGGCGACATGTTATCAACGCCATCCCGCACAACGTCCGTCTACTTAATGACATTTTCATCATGATTGACCGATCAAAGATAAATTAGAAGTGGACTTGCCTGCATTTTACCCATGATCCCCACCGCCCCGCTACGGGGGCCAGCAAGGAGTTGACCATGGACACCCAGATCACCAACGGCGCTCAGCGTGTCATCCAGGCCCTCGAACGTGAAGGCGTGGAGTACGTGTTCGGCTATCAGGGCGGCGCGGCGATGCCGATCTTCGACGCCCTGCACGACTCCAAGATCAGGCTGATCGTGGTCCGCCATGAACAGGGCGCGACCCACATGGCCGACGGCTACGCCCGCGCCACCGGCAAGCCCGGTGTGTGCCTGGTGACCTCTGGCCCTGGGGCCACCAACTGCGTCACCGGCCTGTTGACCGCGCTGATGGACTCGGTGCCGATGATTGTGCTGACCGGCCAGACGATCAGCCCAATGCTCGGCAAAGACGCGTTCCAAGAGGCCGACACCACCGGCATTACCTACGCCGTGACCAAGCACAGCTACCTGGTCAAAGAATCGAACCAGATTCCGCAGGTGCTGCCCGAGGCCTTCCACATTGCCACCACCGGCCGCCCCGGCCCGGTGCTGATCGACCTGCCCAAAGACGTGTCGTCAGGCCCGTGCACCGCACCCTTCGTGACCGACATCGACCTGCCCGGCTATTACGTGCCCGACCGCGCCGACGCCGAGCTGGTGGCGCAAGCAGCCAAGCACCTGTCCGCCGCGCGTCAGCCGGTGCTGTACGTGGGCCATGGCGCCGTGATCTCCGGTGCCGGTGCCGCGATCATCCAGTTGGCCGAAAAGCTGCAGACCCCCATCGTGAACACCCTGCTCGGCAAGGGTGCCTGCCCCGAAGATCATCCGCTGCATCTCGGCATGCTCGGCATGCACGGCACCGCCTACGCCAACAAGGCCGTGGCCAACTGTGACCTGATCATGGCGATCGGCGCCCGCTGGGACGACCGCATCACCGGCAAGCTCAGCGAGTTCTGCCCCGATGCAGTCAAGATCCACATCGACATCGACCCCGCCGAGTTCAACAAGATCATCAAGCCCGACGTGTCGCTGGCTGGCGACGCCCGCCTGGTGATTGAAGACCTGATCCCGCTGGTGTCGCAGGCCGATACCAGCGCGTGGCTCGCGCAGTGCGAGGAATGGCGCGCCCAGTATCCGCTCAAGTACCCCAAGAAGGGCGGCCTGCGCGCGCAATACGTGTGCGATCGCCTCGACCAACTCGGCGGCCGCGACTGCATCATCACCACCGACGTGGGTCAGCACCAGATGTGGGCGGCGCAGTTCTGCCGCACCACCAAAAACCGCCATTGGATCAGCTCCGGCGGCGCGGGCACCATGGGCTTCGGCCTGCCCTCGGCGATCGGCGCCTCGCTCGGCACCGGCAAGAAGGTGTGGACCGTGGTTGGCGACGGCGGCTTCCAGATGACCATGTGCGAACTGGCCACTGCCTGCCACGAGAAGATCCCGGTCAAGATCCTGGTGATCAACAACCACTACCTCGGCATGATCCGCCAGTGGCAAGACCTGTTCTTCGACAACCGTCAAGCCGGCTCGCCGCTGCCTGGCAACCCCGACTTCGTCAAGCTGTGCGAAGCCTTCGGCATGAAGGCGTGGCGCGTCAAGCGCGCGGCCGACGTCGACAAGGTGATCCAGCAAGCGATGGACTACAACGACGGCCCGTGCCTGATCGACGCCGAAGTGGTGCAAGAAGACAACGTGTTCCCGATGATCCCAGCCGGCGCCAGCCTGCATGACATGATCACCGAACGACCCAAAGAGAAGATGGACAAGCCGACCGGCTCAACGTGATTCAGCAGGAGGGAGTCGAGTAAGTCGAGGTCCGAATGAGGATCATGATTACGAGGCACCAGCGCTGATCATCACATCAACCGCAAGCAAACGAGCATCCCATGACAACGGCAAGCCCTACCACCAACCTCCACACCATTTCTCTGCACGTGCGCAACAAGCCCGGCGCTCTGGTTCGCATCTCGCTCGTGTTCTCACGACGTGGATTCAACATCGAGAGCTTGGTGGTGTCGCCGGGCAAGTCAGACGACTTCTCGCGCATGACCATCACCTCGTCAGGTGACCCCGAGACGCTCGAGCAGGTGGTCAAGCAACTGACCAAGTTGGTTGATGTGGTGCACGCCATCGATCACACCAATCAGCCGGTAATCGACGTCGAAATCGGCTTGTTCAAGGTCAAGGTCGAGCTCAAAGACCGCACCGCCTTGCTGCAACTGGTGGAGCACTACCACGGCAAGGTGGTCGACTACGGCCACGAATCGGTGATCATCCGCGTGTCTGGCAATTGCGCCAAGCTCGACGCCATGGAAGAACTGCTCAAGCAGTGGGAAATCCTGGAACTCGTGCGCTCTGGCAAAATTGTCATGGCGCGTGGGCTCGATGAGACGTGAGGCAGGCGAGGACAAGGGTCCTGGGCCCTAGGTCCTAGGACGTCTGCAAGCAGACTTGGGCACGGTGCTGCCGCCCCGATACCCCGTCCATTCCGGCTGCCCCCACGGTCCAAGCGCCGCAGGCGCGTGCCAGGACCCAGGACCCATAATATGCCTGCCCTTCCCAGCGTTTCCGTGACCGAACTCAGCACCCTGCACGGCGAGGGCGCTGTCATTTTGGACGTGCGAGAAGACGCCGAACTGGCGATCTGCGCACTCGAGGGCGCCCTGCACATACCGATGCAGCAGGTGCCAGTGCGCTGGCACGAACTACCCACAGACGCGCCGATTTATTGCCTATGCCATCACGGCATGCGCTCAGCGATGGTGGCCCAGTTCTTGCGCGAGCGCGATCTCGATGCGATCAACGTTTCCGGCGGCATCGAAGCCTGGGCCTGCCAGGTTGAACCTGACATGACCCGCTACTGAATGGCCCGTTACTGAACCGCCCGAAAATTACTCGGCCGCGGCCTCGTCGGATTCTGCCGGCGCTGCATCGGCCGGCGGGCGCGAGACCACCACCTGGGCGGCGCGAATCACCTGATCACTGAGGCGATAACCGGTGCGGAATACCTCTACGATGGTGCCGCGCGGATGCTCGGCGCTTTCCATCTCATGGATCACCTCGTGCAGAGACGGGTCGAACACGCCTTCGCAGGGGATCGCCTCGATGCCGCTGGACGACAGCACGCTCTCGAGGTTGGTTTTGATCATCGACACACCGGCCGCGAAATCGTCGAAGGCTTCTGGGTTGGCGTGTTGGATCGCCAGCTCGAAGTTGTCGAGCTCGGTAAATATCGGCCGCACAAAACGCACGATGGCGCGATTCTCGCTCTCGCCCATCTCACGCCGCAGACGCTTGCGCACATTGTCGAACTCAGCCTGCTGACGCATCAGCCGGTCTTTGAGATCGGCTATTTCCTCGAAGGCAGTGGCGAGTTCGTCACCGGGTTCGGCCTCAAATTGCTCAGCGCCGTCGATGACCTCGGCCTCGTCTTGCTCCGCGTCGAGCTCATCGCTCTTGTCGATATCCTGACCCATGATGTCGTCCTACTCGAACAGTTCTTTAATGCGGTCGAAAAAGCCCTTCTCGTCTTGCTGGAGGATCTCTTCGCCCTCTTCGCCTGCGAGCTGCTTCAATAATTCTTTGTGCTTACTGTTGATCTTGCGCGGCACGTGCAGGTCAATCACCACCAACTGGTCACCACGTCGGCCATAGCCATCGTCGATGCCTTGGCCGCGCATCCGCAATACTTCGCCCGGCTGGGTGCCAGCTGGCACCTTGAGCTTGGCCTTACCCGACAAGGTGGGCACCTCGAGCTCGGAGCCGAGGGCTACCTGGGTGTAGGTCACCGCCAGCTTGTTGACCACGTCGTTGCCATGGCGCTCAAACTGAGGGTCGGGCTTCACCCGTACGTACACGTACAGGTCGCCGCGCGGGCCGCCTTCACGCGAGGGCTCACCCTCGCCGCCAACCCGCAAGCGCGTGCCGTCTTCGATACCGGCCGGCACCTTGATCTTGATCGTGACCTTCTTGTTATCAAAGCCGTTGCCGTGGCAACTGCCGCAGGGGTCGGCGATGACGCTGCCCTTGCCGCCACAGTTGGGGCACTGGGTTTGGACCACAAAGAAGCCCTGGCCCTGGCGCACCATGCCGGCGCCGCCGCAGGTGGGGCAGGTGCTGGGCTTGGTGCCCGACTTGGCGCCGCTGCCGCTACAACCGCCGCACAGTTCGTTGCGCTTGAGGTCCAAGGTCTTGTCGCAGCCGAAGGCAGCAT
>JAQIBG010000084.1 GCA_027859175.1 Planctomycetota bacterium
CGCCACCATCCCCCTCGCCACCGCCCTGCGCTGGGGCCTAGCCGAGAGCGCCATGGCCGAACTGATGCGCGGCGCCTTCCTGATGGCTCCCGAGCCAACCCCCATCGACGCCGCCCTCGCCGAACAATGGGCGCGCGATCGCAGCAGCGGCATCGATCAAGAAACCACCCGGCTTGAAATTCAAGCCCGCCTGCGCCGCCTGTGCGCAAGCGCCAAAGAAGTCAGCGACGATGGCTCTACCGACGTGGTCGCGCGCATGGCCAGTTGGCTCGCCGACCACCACCAAGACGACTGCAGCCTCGATGACCTAGCGCGAGACGTTGGCCTGCACCCCAAATACGCATCAACACGCTTTCGCCAAGCCTGCGGCATGAGTCCATGGCAATACTTGATGCGCCTGCGCATCGCCACCGCCCAGCGCCTGATGCTGACCAGCACCCACACCGTGCTCGCCATCGCGCAACAGGCCGGCTTCGGCTCCCAAGCCCGCTTCTACGCCGCCTTCAAAGACGTGTGCGGCGAAGCCCCCGGCCAATGGCGCCGCCGCTACCGCGCCAAGGCGGACCATTCATAGCCAAGGTTTGTGAGTGCACCGAGGCGCATCGCCTAGCCAGACGGCGGCACCGACGGGTCAGCCGAAAACCGGCCAATACGCGAGGGGTCGTCTTGCTCGGCTGGTTCGAGGTGCACGATGACATCTTCGATCGGCAGTTCGCTGGCCATCAGGCGGTCTTGCACCTGGTGCCCGATCCGGTGGCCTTCAAATACGCTGGTGGCACCGGGCACCTGGACGTGAATATCGAGGTGCAGGCCAAGGCCGGCCTTACGCACACGGCATTTCTCAACCCGCACCACGCCCTCATGACTGCCTGCGATTGACCGCACCTCAGCCACCAGGCCAGGATCGGCACTGCGATCCATCAAGTCATCGAGGGCGCGTTTGAGCAGACGCATGCCGTTCGCGAAAATCACACCACAGGCCAACAAGGCGGCCCAGTCGTCGGCCTGCGCGTAGTCCTCGCCGCCGATCACGGCAATCGTAATCCCGATAAACGCGGCGGCCGAGGTAATCGCGTCACCGCGGTGATGCCAGGCTTCGGCCAGCAGGCTGCGGCTGTCGAGGCGCTCACCCAGATGGCGCAGCCACCGGTACATGACTTCCTTAATGACAATCACCCCTGCCAACACGTACAGGGTCCAACTGGCGGGCATTTCCTGCGGCACCGCGATTTCACGCACCGCCTGCACGGCGATCAGCACACCGGCACCGATAATCAATAAGGACACCGCCGCGGCCGACAGCGTCTCAGCCTTGCCATGGCCGTAGGGGTGATCTTCGTCGGCAGGGCGTGACGCGATACGCAAGCCGCTCCACACCACCAAACCACCGAGAATATCGACGCTGGATTCGATACCGTCGGCAACCAGCGCCCAGGACGTGCCCCACCAGCCCGCTGCCACTTTGACAACAGCGAGTACGGCGCTGATCGCGATCACCGCCCGCATCGTTCTCCGCGCTACCCGTTCCACGCGCGCCATCCTGGACCGATGCGGGCCAGCGCAAGCGTGCGGCGTTGCACCGCAACAGGGCGGGCTACCGTTGCATCCTACCTGTGAAGGAATGCACCATGGATTACCTCCCTGCTGACGAACGTTATGACGGCCGCATGGCCTACCGCCGCTGCGGCCACTCAGGACTGCACCTGCCGGCGGTGTCGCTGGGGCTGTGGCACAACTTCGGCGGGGTCGACACCCGCTCGACTGCGCGCGCCATGCTGCTGCGCGCCTTTGACCTCGGCATCACCCATTTTGACCTAGCCAACAACTACGGCCCGCCTCCCGGATCGGCCGAAGAATGCTTTGGCGCCGTCTATGCCGCCGACCTCAAACCCTGGCGTGACGAGTTGGTCATCTCCAGCAAGGCCGGCTACCGGATGTGGCCCGGCCCCTACGGCGAATGGGGCTCGCGCAAATACCTGGTAGCCAGCTGCGACCAAAGCCTCAAACGGATGGGGCTCGACTACCTCGATATTTTCTACCATCACCGGCCCGACCCCAACACGCCGCTGGAAGAAACCATGCAGGCGCTCGACTACATCGTGCGCTCTGGCCGCGCGCTCTACGCTGGGATCTCAAGCTACAATCCCGAGCAGACCCGCGAAGCAGCCCGCATCCTCAAAGACCTGGGCACGCCCTGCCTGATCCACCAGCCCAGCTACAGCATGCTCAACCGCTGGGTTGAAGACGGCCTCCTCACCGCGCTCGACGACACCGGCATGGGCTCAATCGTGTTCTCACCGCTGGCCCAAGGCCTGCTGACCAACAAATACCTCGGCGGTATCCCGGCCGACAGCCGCGCCAAAAAGGCCCACGGCTTCCTCAAAGAAGACCGCATCACGCCGGAACTCCTGCGCACCATCACCACCCTCAATGCCATCGCCGAAGCCCGCCAGGCCAGCCTAGCCCAACTCGCGATCCTCTGGGTCTTGCGTCACCCCCAAGTCACCAGCGCCCTGATCGGCGCGAGCAAAGTCAGCCAAATCGAAGACATCGCCGCCATCTGCCAACAAGACCCCCTCAGCAACGACGAATGCGCCGCCATCGAAGCCGCCCTTAAAGCCTGAGCCTATAGTCCTGAGTCATGCCCGGTTGTTTTACGCCAGGGCGCCAGGGCGCCAGGGCGCCAGGGCGCCAGAGGATTGAGAGTTGGGGACAGCTCGGGTATGGTCCCGGAGTCTGCAGCGCGACATTCGTTATGGATGCGCCCACAAAGCCTGATCCTACTGCCCGGTGATTCTACGCCAGGGCGCCAGGGGTTGAGGGCCGGGAATAGCTCGGGCATGGTCCGGGGTCTGCAGCGCGGCGATCATTATCGATGCCACCTCAACGCCCGATCGACGCGCAGACCTCAACCACACTACTCCCCTGGCGTCCTGGCGCCCTGGCGTCCTGGCGTAAAATCTGAGGAACTACCATCGCTCAGCCCATAGCGTCGTATGGGGAGGATGAGGCTTGCGAGGAAGCTCCAGGGGGCGCCGGGGAGGCCGATGCGGACGGTGCTTTGATTGGCGATGGATAGGCTGCGGTGGAGGCGGTCCCAGCACGAGAGCACCACGCCGTAGTTGGCGTCGCCTTCGTGGCGTTGCTCTGAGTGGTGGCTGCCGTGGATGGCGGGGGTCACCAGCACGACTTGCAGAACTCGTTCGAGGCGCGCGCCCAGGCGCCAGTTGGCGTGGTGGAACAACACCGCAGCCTGGAAAATACTTTCGTAGATCAGGTAGGCGTCGAGCGCGATGCCGATCAGGGCGATCTGGGCAATGCGCACAGCGGCCGACAGGGCCAGTTCGCCGATGTGAAAGCGCAGCGCGGTGCTGACACCACAATCGGGATCGGCGTGGTGCATGGCGTGAAAGCGCCACAGCAGCGGCACGCGATGGTTAGCGCGGTGCCACCAGTAGAAGGTCCAGTCGAGCAGCAGCGCACCGAGCACACCCTCTACCACCGGATGCCACTGCACGAGGCCGAGGAGTCCGCCGGCGCCCGGCTGCGTGGCCAAGGTCCAATTCGCCACCGGCTTGACTAGCAATGCCGCCACCGCCACCGCGAGCATGGCCAAGGCGGCGTTGGTTACCGCTCGGCGCCACCATGGGCCACGCCACGGGCGGGCCGGCCAGCGCCATTGCAGCAGCAATAAGGCACAGGCCCAGACTGCGATGACAAGCGGCGCCCACATGGGCACCGGTATACGTGACGCCACGCGCAGTCCCAACACGATCCTGCGTGCATAGCGATGAACGCACCCAGCCCACGAGCGCGTAGCATGGGTGGCTGGAGCATCAGCATGAAACTCGTTGTCCTTGGCGCCGGAAGCTACGTCTTTGCCCCCACCGTGATCATTGATGCTTATGCCCGGCTTGGGCGCGGCGATATCGACCTGGCCCTGGTTGATCTCAACCACCAAGCAGCCACCACCATAGCCGGCGTAGCCACGCGCATTGCCGCCAACGCCGGACTGAATCCGCGCATCAGCGCGCACACCCAGATCGCCGAAGCCCTGCCCGGGGCTGACATGGTGATCTGCTGTGCCGCGATTCAGGGCCAACAACGCTTCGCGCGCGATGCCGCTCTGCTTCAGGCGCATGGCCTCGGCGGTCTCGCCTATAGCCTGCGCTCGATCCACCTAGTTCTCGACCTGTGCGCGCAAATGTGGCAGTTGTGCCCCCAGGCCTGGTTGCTCGACGTCACCAATCCGATGCCGCGCGTGGTCACCGCCGCGTGGCGCTACGGCGGCGTACGCAGCATTGGCTTTAGTAACGCCGCCTGGGGCAGCAGCACCGGCCACCAGCGACCGGCAACCGCACTCGGACGCAGCCCCGATGAATTAATCACCACCAGCGCCGGGCTCAATCATTTCGCGTGGCTACTGGACCTACGCGAGCGCGCCACCGGTCGCGACCTGCTCGGCGAGCTCGAGCACCTGGTAGCCAGCGGTACCACTACCGCCTTCGGTAAGGGTGAGATCGCCAGTCAATGGCTGCAGCGTTACGGCGCCATAGCGATGTCGGGCACAAGTCATCAGAGCGAGTGGATCAGCGACGCCGCAGCCAGTGCTCACAGTCCTTTCCATGGCGATCCCGCTGAGCGCGAAGCCGCCTGGGCCGACCTCGCCGCCATCGCCGCCGGCACCCGCAGCTGGCAAGACGCTGCGATCACGCATAGCTGGGAACACCCGGTGGCCGTAGCCTGCGCCCTGCACGATGGCACCGACCTGAGCATCGACATGGCCAACGTGCCTAATGACGGACACCTGCCGCAATTGCCGGCGGGGGCCATCATCGAAGCACCGATCAGCTGTGCCGGCGGCAGCCTAAGCCCAGGCACTGGACTCCGCCTCCCAGGCCAAGTGGCCGCCATCTGCCAGCAGGTTAGCGCGGTTCATGAGCTGTTAGCCGAGGGTGCGGCACGCGCCAGCATCACCCACCTGCATCAGGCTATCAACCGCGACCCGGCCATTCCCGAGACTCAGCGTGACGCCGCGCACACCGTTCTCCCACTCCTGGTCCGCGAGCATGCCGACATCCTTGGCTGGGAACCAAGCCTGAGCGCATGAGAGTAGACGCCTTAGCCGCGTCAGAATCCAACGCGCTGGAAAAGGTGTTCTTGAGCCAACGCCCCCATTCAACAGGCGGCAAGAAGCCGCCTTGCCCTCGCCGCAGGCGGTGATCCGATTCAGGGATGCCGCGCAAGGCGCTCCCCGCCGCACTGATCAACATCCCGCACATCGCCGCTGGCCCAGCGCTATTGGCCAGCGCCGGCTATCACGGCTTTGGCACCGCCATCGTGTCGCATCCGCGCACGGCCACATGTTGGCATATTATTTGTCAACTCGAGCGGCCCGCGCGCTGGTGCCATAACGATGGCACCCTCCTGCTCCGGCCCGGGCACCTGTGCGTGATTGAACCGGGGCACACTTTTCACGGCGCCGACGGGATTGACCATCCCAACGCCCATTGTTGGTTCAATGTCGACCCCACGGTCGCCAGCCGTCACGATCGCAGCGTGCTGCACGGTGCCGACCGCCACGCCTTGCATGCCGCCTTGCGCGCAGGCGCGGGGCGCTGCCATCCCTTTACCGGTGATCTCGCCCAGGCCCTGCGTGACCTGGTGGGCCTGTTACCACCAAGCGCCACGCCCTATGCCAAGGCCACGTTGAACCTTGCCCTCGACCGAGTGCTCGTGGGCATTGCCGTGAGTCTGGGTGGCGAGGCGCCGCCCAGCGCCGACCACGCGGTGCAAACGGCGCTCGGTATTATTGAACACAACGTCCTATTGGGTGAGAAGGTTTCGGTCAGCGACCTCGCGGCGGCCAGCAAACTCAGCGCCACCGTGTTTTCGCGCCGCTTCAAGGCCGCAACCGGCCGCCCACCGGCCGAGTTTGTGATCTGGCGCCGCGCGCGCCTCGCCATCGCCCATCCGCAACGCGGGGCCACGGTCACCGCCGCAGCTATCGACACCGGCTTTAGCTCCTCACAACACTTCGCAACCTGCTGCCGCCGCTTATTCAGGCGCAGCCCCAGCGCACTGGCACAAGAACCATGAGCATGAAGCACTGTCTTCTGTCCGCTGTGCTGTGCTCGGGTATCAGCGCCGCCGAAACCGATGTGCCGTTGAGCGGTGGCGGCAATGGCTGGGCATTATTACCGCACGCCTTCTACACCGATTCTTACGGACTCGCTGGCGGCGGCGCTGGCATTCACACCACGAACGATTCGCCGAGTGCCGGTTCATCACCGCCTTGGCTGGCACTAACGACACGGTGGCGGCCTATGCCGGTATCGTCGACTATCGCCCCTTCGCCGAGAGCGATCCCGGCCTCGATGTCAGCGCCTTGGGCGGCCGGGGCAACTTCGGCACGCAACGTATCTACACCAGCGCCAACCCAATGCCACGCGCCGATCGTGCCGGCACCAATGAATCAAACCGCGATAATCGCCTCGAAGGCAGTGGGCATGACGGATTCGCCGAAGGCCAAATCCGTTGGTTGCTGCCGCTGCTCGACGGCACCCACAACCGCATAGGCAATCTTCACGATCGCGGTGGCACCGCTCCACCCCCGATCCGGGCCGGTTTGATCCGCGGCCAAGCTGAGATATTCACCCGCGACCTGTCGGTGGCTGACGAGGGCCAGACTCAAAGTTTTGCGACCTTCGGCGGACGCCTCAACCTGAGCTTCGACACCCGCGATAACGAACTCAATCCCACCCGTGGCATTCTTCTGCAGACAGGAGTCAGCGCCGATCCGGGCTGGGCCGATGACGGCGATTCGTGGTGGACGCTTGAAGGCGAGGCCAGCGGCTTTGCCCCGCTGCCACTTGGTCAGTCGTTTCTCCGGCGCCTGGTGATCGGCGCCGGACTGTGGACCATCGACACGCCAAGCTGGGATGAGGCGCCCGACGGCACCATCACGCATCGCCCACCGCCTTTCGACGGCGCCAAACTCGGCGGCTTCGACCACCTCCGCGCCTATAGTTTCAACCGTTTCAATGATCGCGCTGCTTGGCACTTCACCCTCGAACTGCGCGCCATGCCTGACTTCGATCCTGAAATCCGCCTGCCCTACATCGGCTCTATCGGCATTGTTTGGTGGCTAGTGGTGCTGTTTACCGAAATCGGCCGCGTTGCTCCCGAGTGGAACCCAGAAACCTTCATCGACGACCCGCGCATGGACATTGGCCTCGGACTGCGCGCCTTGGTGTTTGGCGGCTTACTACGTGGCGACCTCGCCTATGGCGACGAAGGCGTTGGCCTCAAATTCATGGTCGGTCACGCGTTCTAGTCTTCAAATAATTCGGCGATCCCAATCGCCTCTTCGCCGCAGCCGGTGTAGAGCAGGTACAGGCGCCCCTCTTCCTCATAGAGGCACGGGTCGCGCAATTGGTTAACGCCCTCGGCACTGCCACTGCGCGAGATCCTGATACTGCCATCTGGTTCAAGAATACCGGCACCCTCCCAGGGCATTTCGGGCGCGAGTATCTCCAGGTCACGCGCCAGCAGCTGCCAGCGCGCTGGATCGGGCTCGCTCGCGTCGATCTGCGCCAATTGAATGCGCTCAGGTGCATCGGGGCGACAAGAATAGAACACATCAATCCGAGTACCAACCAGGCGGAATGCCACATGGCGCGGCAGATGCTTCGCATCATGCGCGCCCGCGGGCACCGGGTCGCGCTGGAATGACGCAGCCAAGGCCATCGGCACCAACTGCCACACACGTTCGCCGCCGGGATGCGGCTCGGCCTGCCACAGCGCATCATCAACAATGTGGCGCGGTGCCTGTGGCGCTAACCAGAGCTCACCACAGACACTGACCGCCCACGTGCGGCCATGCAAGGCGAACACCCGAAGATACGGGCGGCCCAAAACGTAGGAACGCAAGCCATGTCCGTCAGCGCGCGCATTGGCCACGCCGTTGAAGTCAAGACCATCGGCACTAGTCGCCACAAAGCTCTGCTGACCATGACTGGCATCCTGCCACCGGCACGGAGCGTGCAGATACATCACGATGCGCTGCTGCTCGTCGTCGACATGAACATCCGGCGACGCAAGGTGCTCGATCATGGTTAATCCCAGCGCCAAATGCACCTGAGCCTTTCCTCCAAGGGCACGGCGCTCGGGATTATGACAGTCCATGTCCAACACTCCGCGCTGCTCACCCACGGCCACACCGGTGCGATAGAGCTGCCATGGACCCGTGAGATCCTCAGCCCAAGCCATCCGAATATATTCACCCTGATGATGGGCAAAATAGCAGTAGTAGCGAGCCCGTGGGTCAGCCCTGCGTTCAGGCGTAATCCAATCGGGCACCTTGATCAGGCTCGGACCGTTAACGTTGCGGGCCTCGTGCTCGTCGCCGCCGGCAGCGCGCACCATGGCGCGGGTGATGATCGGCTCGCCTTCATTGAGCCGCTGGGCACGGTAGACACTCATAGAAGGTGAGTCTGCGCGAGCACACAGTCGAGACTAGCCGAAGATGCCAAAGTGCCGACCGTGCTGCCACACAAGGAAGCCGCCCTGCGGCTTGCGTAGAGCGGCTTCAGCAGTGCTGGGGTGATGCTGCGGCGGACTCCTAACGCCCGGTTTCCCCAGTCACAATCACATCGTCGACCTCACTACGCACATCACTGGCGTGCCAGCCCGCAGCCCGGTAGGCCCGCAGTTCAGCCAGCGCACTCGCGCTGAGCTGCCACTGCGGCGTCTTGGCTTGAGCCAGGGGGCAATCCGGTTCCGAGCGCAGGTCGTATTTGGCCGGATCTATAAAGTGCGGTGCAAGCCAGCGGCTGCCCTCTGCGGCCACTCGCTGCGACCAGTTCGCATAATCTACCGTCGCGCACACTGGTGGCTTGCTGCGCCAGTTGTCGTAGTAGCTCTTGCGAATGCCAAACGCATCGTCGCGCGACGCATACCACAGCGTGCCCACATCTTTGACGCCTTGATTCACATAAGTCTCAAACCAATCCGGATTGCCGTGACCCTGATAGAACACATAGGGTGACCAGCCAGCATCGTAGACACCGTTATGGCTATTGGTGCCGCGCGAATCGCTGGGTTGATCCCAGCTTACAATCGCGCAATCGCGCAACTCCAAACGATCGAGTTTGTAGGACCTTGGCAAACGATCGAGCCCGGCCACGGCAAAGTTCCAGCTATCGACCTCGCGATCGCCAGCCTGGAAAGTGAGAAGACCGATAGCAGGAGATCCTGCCATCAGACACCGTTCAAACACCACATCCTCGCCACTCACAATCGCAGCCGCAGTTTTGTGATCATCCACGAATACGCTATCGCGCACCAGTACGCCATTCGAGATTTCCCAGTCGAAGCTCATCTTGTTGTCGACACCAAGCATCTCCTCAACCAACACATCACCACAAGCGACGTCGTACCACAAGCCGGTACCATTATTGCCAATCGCCGTATGCCGGCGCGTAATCATATCGGTAGTACGATGAATTTTCACCCCGCCAGACGACCAGCCGCCATCAACGCGCCAGTTATTGAACGCAGCGCGGGTATCCTCCCACAGCACGTTATGAATCGTGCCCATGGAGATGCCGCCGTAGCCGCCGTAGTTGGCCTCAACCTTGCGCACGGTTACGTTAGAGAAACTGCGAATGCTCAACTGGTTACTGTTATTATGAATAAAGCGACAGTTCTCGACCAGCGCATTGCGATTCACGATGGTCTTTCTTGGCTGATACCAGTGCCCCAGCATCACTGCGGCATGCGCTTCAATCCGGCCCGCCGCGGCCCTAAAATCTAGATTCCGCAACACCACCTCGCCCTTGCGGTGCACCCACAGGTGATAGCGACGCACCGCCACCTCCACCGAGGCGGTAGCGGGGTCAACGCCCGGAGCCGGCTTCCACACCAGCTTGTCACCATTCTCTGGACGCTCGAACACACCAAACGAGCCGGCCGGCAATTGCGCCGGGTCGGTGGCGCCGAGGTAGGTATAGGTGCCATATTTTCCAACATTCTGCGGCACGCCCGGGAATGCATCGGTCACCCCATCGGGATCTACTGCCTTGAAGCGATACAGCTCCATCAGCACCTGCCGCTGCGGAACACCATCAACGAACATCAATTCAGACCGATGCTCATAGGGCTGCTTTGGGTTGTGTTGTTTCCAGCCACCCGGGTTGAAACCAAAGTCGTGCGGCCAATCGTGCTCATACCACACGGCGCCATCGGCTCCGCTTACTTTGCGCCAGTCGCTGAACTGATCAGTGCCAGTTATCGTCACGGCGCCTGGCGCAGCGCCCTCAATAACCAGCAGGGTCTGCTTGGCCTTGCCGCCAATATCGTCACCCCTGATCACCCATTCGCCTTCACGATAGAGCCCGGCCGCAATACTGATTTTGGTTGGCACACCATCCTTCAGCAACTGCTTCGCCCGCTCAATACCCGCGGTGATGCTGCGAAAGGGTGTCGCGGCGCTGCCGTCGCCCTCGGCCACGGCAGCTTGGTCCACATGAAGCACAGCCTGAACCTGCGACTCATTGATCTGTGCGCCCGTGACACGACTCCAGTCAAGACTCGCTACGCGACTGGGCAGATCTCGCTGCAGCGCGCGGGCACTGCGCCCGGTGCTTGTGCCGCCTGTCACCACAACCTGCACATCGGCGAAATCGGCGCTGCCAGACTTGGCTTTTGACCCAAGGGTACAGCGCACGGTCTGGGCCCCGGCCGGCACCGCATAGGCTCGCTCAACCACCTCCCAGCCCGTGGTGTTGGTCGGCAGCCAGATCGACCGTTTCCAGTCGTCGAGCGGTTTGCCAGCAGCGTCAAAGAACGCCAACTCCGCACCCGGCACCTGCCAGGGCTTGTCGCCAGGCACAATGTCGGCGCGGCGCGACTGCAGGCGCAGGGTCAGCTCCTGCCACCCCTTATCGAGGATGCGTTCAACCATGATCTGGCCATGCGGCTCGGCAATGCGGACAAAGCTGGTGTCACCCTCAGCCATCACCGTGAAGCGATCCCGCATCCAGGCCTGCTCCGGATCCGCTGCCGCCCAACCAGCCGGACGGCCTTGATCCTGGTCGTGACTGCTGAACTGCCCTTCGGGCAGCACATTCTCGGCCGCTGGAAGGGTAAAGGCACAGCCGAGCGTCAGCAGCAGGCCAGTGAGAGCGGTTCGTACGATTTGCATGGGTCTCCTTGTGGCGCACATATTGCACGCGCGTGCAGTATGTACTGTGCAGGCATGACCTGCGTTGAGCGGTGCCTGCCACGCTGAGGGATCCACCCCGGATGCGGCGCTGCCCATGGTCTGACAAGCACTTATGCTAGAACGGTGACCGCCTTATGGTGGACAAACAAAATACACTCAACGGGATTGTCCACCAGTTGTACAATAGCTGTCCAATCTACGGAGTTCCCCCTATGCCCAAGTTCGTCCTTCTCGCCCTGCTTGCCGCCAGCTGTGCCCTGGCCGCAACCGAGCCTGCCGTCACGGCGCTCGACGCCAAACGCTGGATCGTCCAGCCCGGTGCCACGCTTGACGTCAGTGCAACCGTCACCGGCCAAGCCGGTCAGGCCCTCATCGTGCGCGCCGAGCTCAGCACGATCAAGGGTGATGCGGTGTGGGTGCAGGAGCAGACGATCACGCTGGATGCCGCCAAGAAGAAGCTGCGCTTCGCGGTCGACACCGCCAAACAGGCGCCCGGCGATCACAGCGTGCGCGTGAGCGTGCGCACCGAGCCCGCCGGCAAACCGGTCGCCGCCCGCGAGCGCGCCCTGATGCTCGCCCTGCCTGGCGACTTGGTCATCCTGTTCGACCAGAAGCCCGAGGCCCAGGGCATCCGCTTTAATGGCACCGGCATCCGCGCCGAGCAGATCACCGTTGAGGGCGCGCAGACCTGGGTCCACCTGCTGCAGGAAAATTCGCGGCAGGGCGCCGAGGGCTGGTGGCGCTCGATGCTGCTCACCCTCGACAACGAGGCCTACCGCAATGGCCAGCGACCCATTGCCGACGTCCAAGTGGTCTACCGCCACACCGAAGACGCGCCGGTTGAACTGGTGGCCGATACCGCTGAGGGCCCGCGCACCGTGGCCAAGGGCTGGGGCCGCAATCCCAAGTGGCAGCGCCTGAGCGCCTCACTTGGTGACGCCCGTTTCGCCGCCCCCGACCTCGATATCGACCCGAAGAAGCGCGCCACCGACGGCTGCGACCTGCGCTTCAATATGTGCAATGGCCTGGGCGCGATTCGCTCAGTTCGGATCCACGCGCCCGACGCGCGCAGTCCGCAAGACTGGAGCCGCTTCCTCAGCGCCGCGTCTTTTAGCTCTGACAAGGGTTGGATCGTGGAGCCAGGCCAGAGCGATGACATCGCCATCACCATCACCAATAAGGCCCTCGGCGCCTATAAAGGCCAATTGATCGTTGAGCGCTGCAAAGCCAATGGCGACGTGCTCGAGAAGCGCGAACACCAAGTCACCATCAAGCCGGGTAGCGATCTGACCCACACCGAAGGCTTTGGCTCCGACCAAGCCACCGGTGAACAACTGCTGCGCTGGCGCCTGGTGCGCAAGGGCAAGCTTGACGCCGGCTGGGAACACTCGCGTATGGTCGCCACCGACGATCAGATCTTCATCCTCTTCGAGCGTGAAATTATTGCGCGCGGCATCGAACTGGCCCCGGATCAAAATAATATCCGCGCCACCACCGTCACCACTCACGGCCTCGAGCGCAGCATGTGGACGGCTACCCATGGATCGGCCGAGGTGGGTTGGTGGAACAGCGTCAAGATGAACGTCACCGACGAGCGCTTCAACAATGGCGCGATGCCGGTTGCTGATATTGCCATGATGTTCCGCCAGGTATCCGACGCTCCGGTCAGCATCAGCGCCGACACCGCCAAGGGCGGCGGCCAGGTTGGTAATAGCTGGGGTGGCCGCGGCCCCAATTACGCACCCGACCCCCCAATCAAAGCGGTCACGGCGCACCTCGATGACGCCGTATTCGGCCGCACCGAGCACACCGGCAAACCCGACCAACTGCTGACCAACGGCTATGACCTGCGCTACAACAGCTGCAGTTCGCCGGCCCTGATCCGCAGCGCGATTGTCACCGGTTACGCCCGCACCAAGGGCGTCGACTGGGCCCGCATGCTGCGCAAGTTGGGTGAAGACCTTGGCAAAGACCGCTACGTGTTTACGCCCGGCGAAACCATCCAAGCCCAGATCAAGGTTGCCAATCGCGCCGCCATCGCCTGGACCGGCACCACCAAGGTCAGCCTCAGCACTGATCTCGACAAAGTCCTGTGGAGCAAAGACCTCCCGACCGAACTCGCCGCGAATAGCGAAGACGGCATCCTCATTCCGATCGACACCGCAGACTTCCCCCACGGCGTCTACGTGTTGCGCGTCAACCTGGGCGGCCACATCGAAACCAAAACCTTCTTCGCCGTCAGCGACAACACGCCGCTGCCCAAGGCCGCCGAGGGTGAATTCTTGTTCGGCATGGACATGGGCAGCAGCAGCCCGCTCCAACTCGACTGGGCCGACTACATGGGCGTTGACATGTTCCGCAACTGTGGCCGTCAGGGTCGCAGCCTGGATGCCCTCACCACCGCAATCACCGCGCTCAAGGAACGCGGCTTCCGCGGCCACCTGATGTGGGATCCGCCGTGGCACCCCGACGCCACCAAGCGCGCCGAAATGATTCGCGATCACGTCGCCCGCATGGGAGCCGTGGCCGAAACCCATGGCGACTTTCTGCACTGGTACGAACTCGGTAACGAGCCCGACCTACCGTTCTTCTACGCCGGGCCGATTGACGCCTACATGGAAGGCTACGTTCCACTGTACGACGTCATCAAATCGAAAGATCCCACAGCCGTGGTGATGAACGGCGGCCTGTGCTTCCACGGGAAAGCCGGCTGGGACCGCGCCCACGAACTGATCCGCAAGATGCCCAAAGATAAGATCGACGCCTGGGCCTACCACGGCCACGGCCCCGGCGCCCAGGCCGAACGCAACGCTTGGAACCGGCAACACAAGGCCGTGAGCGCGGTTGGGCTTGATGGTATCGATTATGTCGAAACCGAATCTGGCGTCACCGGCAACGATGCCACTACCCTCCGCGGCCAGGCCCGCACCATCGTCCAGAAGCTCGTGTTTGCGCAATCCAAGCAGATGCCCGTGTTCTTCTGGTTCACCTTCGGCACCGGCACCGACGGCCGCTTTGCCTGGGGCATCTGCGAGAATGGTCGCGAGCCGCGCCCGGCGGTGTTGGCCCACCGCGCGATGGTGCAACGCCTGCGCGGCCTGCATTACTACGGCGCGCTCGACCTGCAGGCCGATCAAGCCGAGGCCCACCTATTTGCTGCCGACGACGGCCGGCGGGTGCTGGTGTCGTGGAGCCCACGCGGCGAACTGTCGCGCACCATCGCGGTTGGTCCCGGCATCAGTGATCTCACTGCGCACGACCTGTTCGGCAATCCGATCGCCATCGCCGAAGCCGCCCCCGGCTTGGTACCGGTGGCGATGAACGCCGATCCGGTGTGGGTCAGCTGGACCACCAGCGACGCTGCGTTCGAGGTCAGCGTGCCCCCAGCACCGATCGTGCTTCCGGCACGCCTCGCTGTAGTGCCGGGTCGCGAGGCCCACCTACCCACCACCCTGCGCAACACCACGGCGGGTGACATCACGGCTACGCTGAGCCTCACCACCACCGGTGAAACCCCGCTGCGCATCGCCGAAGCCAAGCAAGACGTGGTGGTGGCAGCCAACACAAGCAATGAGCTGACCGTGAAGATCCCGGTGGCCGACGTCGAGGCCAGCATCTGGCCGCGCCAATGGACGGTGTTCGCACCCATCAAGGGCTCGATAGATGCCAGCACCTACACCAGCATCCCGAGCGTATTGAGCGTCAATAACATGGAGTATCCAGCCGCTTTCAGCAGCGACACTGGCCACGGTCTCGACATCGCCGCCGTTGCCGGTGGCCATGCCGAGAAGAAACAGGCCCTGTGTTTCGCCAGCATCGAACTCGACGCGCCACGCAGCATCGAAGTAGGCGCCAGCGCCGACTGGTGGATGCAGTGGTTTGTCAACGGCACCGAGGTGTACTCGACCATGAGCACCGGCAACCGGGGTGGCAAAGATCTCACGCGCCACACCTTCACCGTCGATCTCAAGGCCGGCACCAATATTATTGCGGTGCGCGTGCTGTCTGGCTCCGATGGCTGGAAACTGTTTAGCACGGGTCCGCAAGGTCTGGAAAGTGAGCGCCGGGCCAAGCGCGGCGAGCGCGATGCGCTGCGGGTAGAACTGCATGTTGGCGCCAACATGTTGGCGCGCGAAGACATCCCGGTCACCGTGCTCACGCCGGTTGATCAAGGCAGCACCGAACACAGCCACTTGACGGCACCCGATGGCCTGCTGGGCAATGTTGACAACCTGTTCATGGCGCAACCCGAACAGAGTCGCTGGTACCACGGCGACAAGGATCTGTCAGGCCGCTACTTTGTGCGCGACACCGGCACCGAGTTGGCTGTGATCGTGGCCGTGCGCGACGACACCGCCAAGCCCGGCGACCGCACCATCGTGCACCTCGCCACCGGCGCCGACCTGGCCACACGGCACGAGTTCACGCCAAACGGCCAACGCGATGCCGCAAGCGGCCTCACCTGGTACGAAGCACGCATCCCACGCGCCACCATCGGCGCCGACCGCTTCGCGCTGCGCATCGTAGTGGAAGACGACGACTGGGGCGAACTCAAGCAGCGCGCCACCAGCAGCGCCGAAGATGAGCCAGAAACCTGGCTGCAAAGCTGGCTGCGGTAAGGCGAGCACATCACGGGCGCGCCCACCTGCGCCCGCCAACACAAAGGGCTCCGCACCACGCGGAGCCCTTTGTGTTTGGTGACGACTCGCGTGCTGAGGCAGGCACATCTTACCATCCAAGACATAACGGCCTCTCACTGGCGAGGATGTTCCAAATTTCTATGCGATACTGGAGCAATAGGAGCCGCTCATGCCCCAGGCACCCACTTACGACCTGCCCGCCCTTGATGACTTTGCCGCTACCTGCCAGCGCTTTGAGGCGTGGTGGAACTGCGAGGTCACCGATCGGCCGCCGGTTACGCTCTACACCTGTGATCAGCCAGCGCGGCCACCGGGCCCGGCAGCGCCGACCTACGCAGATCACCGCGCGCGCTGGTTTGACATCGAGCAGCGCCTGGCTGCGCACGCCCACGCGGTTTCCCATACGCGCTATGTCGGCGACACCGTCCCCACTTTTATGCCCAACCTTGGCCCCGAAGTGGTGGCCACCTGCTACGGCGCCGAGCTGACCTTCACTGATTCCACCTCTTGGGCCGAGCCCTGCTGCGCTTCGGCGGCCGAGGTCTGCCAACGCCAACTCAGCCGCGATGGCGCGTACTGGCAATGGATTTTGAACGCCACCAAACGCTCGCTCGAATTGGGCGCCGGCAAGTGGCTGACCGCCGGCACCGACCTGCACACCAGTGGTGACCTGATTGCCGCACTACGCGACCCACAAGAAATTTTGCTTGAGATGGCGCTCGATGACGCCGCTGTCGACACCGCCATGCACCATCTGGCGGGCATCTTCGAACCGCTGTATCGCGATCAGGCCGATCCGATCCGCGCGATTGGCCAGCCGATGCTGTCGTGGACCAACTGCCTGTGCGATGGCTTTGGCGGCGTGGTTCAATGCGATCTGATCTGCATGCTGTCGCCCGCACACTTCCAGCGCTTCATCTTGCCGCTGCTGCAAGAAGAGATGGCCTTCCTCGACCGTAGCCTGTTTCATCTCGACGGCCCGGGCGCGCTGCGGCATCTCGATGACTTCATCGCCTGCGATGATTTGGACGCGATTCAGTGGGTTTACGGCGCCGGTGGCGGCAAGGCCAGCGATTGGACCGAGGTTTACCAACGCATTCAGGCCGGGGGCAAGGCCATGCACATTGTGTGCGCCGATCTCAACGACGCGCGTGGCGTGATGCAAGCCATCGGCCCCGCTGGCGCCTGGTTTGAAATCCACGGCAGCTACCCCATGGCCGAAGTCGACGCCTTCCTTAAAGAAGTGACCGAGTGGCGGGCGCCGCGTTAATCCCCGCTTCGCACTTCGCCTCAAAACGATGGACCTCGGCGTTGACGCGCCGAGGTCCATTAATTATTGATACCATGGAGGCCGTTGAAGGCCGTGGCGCAAGCGCTCGTTACGGCGTGCTGCCCGGATCGGCTATGCCATACCACAGCACCATGGGCTTCACCGCCGCCACGTGCATATCGCAGTAGAGAGCGTTGCTGCCACTGCCGTGGCGATCGGGCTCAGTGTAGGTATAGGTATCACCGTTTTTATCGAATTCACCAGGCTCACTGTACTTGGCGTTGGCAAACCAGTTGCGGCTCTCACCCACCAAAACGCGCTGGGTTTGCCGAGTCAGCTCGTCTTGATGCAGGATGCGCCACTGGAAGCCCTGCTCGATGCCATCGAAGGGGTCGTCGTTAACCCAGGCATCGGGCCGGGTCAGGTACAAGCTGCGGCCATAGCCGGTGTAGCCCGCATTGAGATTCCACTTGTTGTTGCCGCCCACCCCGGCGCCCTGCCATTCGGGGCAACCCCACAACACACCACGCTTGACCGTGTCGCCAAACTGACTGCTTTCGATCTCCACATAGGCCTGGATCAGGTCGTGCCAATGCACGCCATAGGGGTAGCTGGCCGGGTCGTGGTCAGTCCACGTGGTCGGCACTTTGCCTGGCACCATCTGGCCGTCGTAGTCGCTGACATAACCCTGGATTGCCATGCCGGCCTGGCGCAGATTGGACAGGCACTGCGTTTTGCGCGCCGCACTCCGGGCCAAACCAATCGCCGGCAGCAGCAGGGCAGCCAGCACCGCGATAATGGAAATCACCACCAGGAGTTCGATCAGGGTAAAGCCACGACGTTGCATCTGGGCACCTCCAGAAGCCATTGTAGCGCAGGCCATCGTTGCGGCCCACATCCTTTGTAAGTGATGTTACCACAAGGACCCGAGCGCAACGTTGCGCAACGCGGGGGCTCACACCCGCCGCTTTTGCGAAACCGTTGCGCAAGCCTGGGCGGCGCCCCCGACCTAGCCCGCCACCGTACAGCGCAGGCTCAGATCGAGCGCGATGACTGAATGCGTCAGGGCGCCAACCGAGATACGGTCGACCCCGGTTTCGGCCACGGCGCGGAGCGTGTCCATGGTGATGCCACCAGAGGCTTCCAGCAACACAGCTCGGTCGCCACGAATCGCCACCGCCTCGCGCAGCAGGTCGGGGCCCATGTTATCGAGCAGCACCATGTTGGCGCTGGCTTCGATCACGGGCTCCAAGTCGGCCAGATGTTCGATCTCAACCTGCACGATTTTATCAGGCCCTACCGCCGCACGGCAGCGCCGCACCGCCTCAGCTGGCCCCGACGCACCCATCAGCGCAATGTGGTTCTCTTTGATCAGCACCTGATCGTACAATCCCATCCGATGGTTGACGCCGCCGCCCACCGCCACCGCGTGTTTCTCCAGCAGGCGCAGACCTGGCGTGGTCTTGCGGGTATCGAGCACCTTGGCCGTGGTTCCGGCAACGGTGTCGGCATAGCGCCGCGTGACGCTAGCGCTGCCCGATAGGCGCTGCATCAAGTTCAGCGCGGTGCGCTCGGCGATTAGGATGGTTCGAGCCGAGCCCGTTGCGCGCAGCACCACGGTACCGGGCGTCACCGCGTCACCGTCGGCCGCCACCGCCTCTACCTGTACCGTGCCCGGCGCCACTGCCTCGCAGACCTGCGCGAACAAGGGCACCCCACATACCACCCCCGCCGCCTTGGCGCTCAGCACCGCATCGAGGCGGCCGTCAGCGGGCACGCAACTGGCCACGGTCAGGTCGTCGGCACCGGCGAGGTCTTCCTCAAGGGCGCGGCGGATCAAGGTGTCGGTGCTGGGATCGGCGTAGGGGTTGGACATGGGCAGGGATTGTGCGACCGAGCGGCCCCTGCCCAGCATCGTTTGCCGGTGCGGGCCTCCAATTTCGCATTCCGTATCCAAAGCAGGCAACAGGATCATCGCCCCATGCGGATCGGGCCCTACCTGCATCTGATGCGAACCGCCTTCCTCAAGCTGATGGCGTATCGCATGCGCTACGTCACCGGGATCGCGACCTACGCGATCTTCGTGGGTGTGCAGTATTTCATCTGGAAGGCCGTGTTCGCAGCACGCGAGATGGCCCCAGGCGAGCAACTCGCCGGGCTCGATTTCCCTAGCCTCGTCACCTACATCGCCATTGGCTACATCGCCCGTGCCGCCTACTACAACAACCTTGATAGCGAGATTGCGGCGCGCTTCCAAAACGGCCAAGTGGTGATGGACCTACTCCGGCCACTATCGTTCCACGGCAATTTCCTCGCTCAGGCCGCCGGCGAAACGGCATTCCGCGTCCTTTTCTTTGCGCTGCCGATGAGCCTGCTGATCTTCCCGCTGTTTGGGGTACACCCACCGGGTGCCGATGGGTGGTGGCAGTTCCCATTGCTGTTTTTGCTCGCGTTTTGGATCAACGCTGAGTTCAACCTCCTAGTTGGCACCTGCGCGTTCTTCCTCGAAGACATCACCGGCCTGATGAGCCTGAAGCGTAACCTCGTCATGCTTGCCTCTGGCCTGCTGGTTCCGCTCCACTTCATGCGCGACCTGCTCGGCGACACCGCGATCAAGGTGATCACCGCATTACCCTTTGCCCTGATCGGCTATTATCCCGTGCTGGCCTACGTGGGCCAACTCGGCATCGATGGCACCCCTGGCTTCAGCGACGCACTGATGCTCGGTCTCATTTGGGGCCTGGGCTTTCGCTGCCTTAATCTCGCAATGTGGGCCTGGGCCAAACGGCGACTCGAAATCCAAGGCGGCTAAGTATGCGTCCTCTCTTGTTCATCATCACCATGCTCACGCTTGTGGCGTGCACGCCCCAGGAGCACCTCAACGAGCTCGACCCCGCAATGCGCCAGGAGGTAGACACTGCGCTGCGCAGTTGCTACGCCGAACTCGACCTGAGCGATGACCAACTCCCACCCGAACGCGAGACCCGCTGGCAAGTCGAGCTCATGGCCCAGGCCGCGCGCAATGCCGCGCCCGCCTTGGCGCAGATTCGCGCCGGCACCATGAGCGACGAGCAACTCCGCAGCCTCGGCACGGCAATCATCACCATGTTGAAACAGCGCGACGGCGACGACA
The DNA here is from genome assembly GCA_027859175.1 of Planctomycetota bacterium. Lineage (GTDB taxonomy): Bacteria > Planctomycetota > UBA11346 > UBA11346 > UBA11346 > GH22. The sequence continues at coordinate 20,271 of JAQIBG010000084.1, forward strand.
CCGAGGCGCCACTCATCCTGCAACACCTGCTCGACCCCAAAACCGATCTCAGCCCCGCCAAACGCGTGCTCCTGCTCGGCGCAATCAATCGCGTTGTAACGGAAAATTTCTTAAACATCAGCCCTGAGCAGACGCAGCTTCTCGGGAAGCCTGAACGCCAGACCAGGCCTGGTGGGTAGTCGGGTTCCTGGTTCCTGGTTCCTAGTGCGCGCTTCGCGCGTTGGATGCCGGCAGGTGCTCGCGAGCGGGAAACTCTGGCATCCTACGCCGCCGGTCGGGAGCAGTGACCACGCCCACGACGCGCCGCAGGCGCGCACCAGGAACCAGGAACTAGGAACCAGGAACCCCAGGCTTAACTAAGCGGGCACCCCAGACACAAAGTAAGCAAGAACCGCGAGAACGTAGGCGGACAGGCCAACCACCAGCACCGAGAGCTGAAATAAATACATGCGGGTTTTGCGATCGCGGTAGGCGATAGCGGTGGCCAAGGAGCCGGGGTCGGTGACAAGTTGGGTCATCCAGCGAATGCGCAGGGTGCCAAGCAGGATCAAAATTACTGAGATCAACACCACCGCGAGGCCAATGACCAAAGACCACCGCGCGAGCTCGCCTGATGCGGCAATACGGGGGCCCGAGAAACCGGTAATGGTCAGGGTAATTGTGGCCAGGGTCAGCAACAGCTGACTGCGTGATTGCAGCACGCCGAATTGCCGCGTCAGCACGTCCAAGCAACGGCTCAGATCACCCTCGTACAGCACCATCAAGTGGCGCGCTTCGTTCGCGGCGTCCATCGTCACTATCCTCGCTTCGGCGGTTCTTTACCCAAGAACGCAAGCACCGCCTTGAGATCTTCCCAGCATGGCTTCTTGCCCGCGTCATTGCGCAGCAGGTAGCTCGGATGGAAAGTCGGAATCACGGTATAGCCACGATACTCAAAGGGCTTGCCGCGCAGCCGCGTGATGCCGGCCTGGGGGTTGCCACTCAGGGCGCGTAACGGCGTATTGCCCAGGGTGCAGATGACTTTGGGCTGCAGCGCCTCGATCTGCCGCTCGAGGTAGGGCAGGCAGTCGGCCACTTCGCCAGGCTCGGGGGCGCGGTTGCCGGGCGGGCGGCATTTCACCACGTTGGCGATGTAAACCTGCTCGCGCGCGTAGCCCATCGCCACGATCATGCGATCCAGGAGCTGCCCGGCGGCACCAACGAAGGGGCGCCCCTGGCGATCCTCATCGGCCCCAGGGCCTTCACCAATGAACAGGATGTCTGGCTGCGCGGCACCCTCACCCGGCACCACCTTGGTGCGCTTGGCACACAGACCGCACCGCTCGCAGGCGCTGATCCGCTCCACGATGGCAGCGAGGACCTCGGCGCCGTGCACGGTGCTGGGAATATCAGCAACCGGGTGCGGCTTGACCGACGGCGCCGGCGAAGCCACGGCAGGCGCTTCATCAGCCCCACGCTTGGCGCCCACGCCACCAGGACGCTGGGCCGGGGCCGGCTGTTCTGATTCCGGCGGCTTGGGCAGCGATTCGACACCAAACCAGTGGTCGGCCTCCAGCAACTGCTTGAGGTTCCGCAACAGATCGACTGGCCGATCATCGTCCATGCCCGGATGTTAACGGCGCTCGCGAAAACAACAGTCGAGGCTCGGGGCCTGCGACCAGCTGCCCAAACCGAGGATTGCCGCCACTCACCTACGCTCCATACTGACCCCCTCATGCCCGACGCCGCCGCCTATCTCCGCCTGGCTCTCGTTCCCGGCCTGGGTTCGATCACGGCCCACCGCCTGCTCGATATCGTCGATACGCCGGCTGAGGTATTCAATCTCCCGATGCGCAACCTGCAGGCCGTTGATGGCATTGGCGGCGAACGGGCGCGCCGCATCGTTGATCCGCGAGGCAACGAAACTGTGGAGGCCGAACAGGCCCGCTGTCACCAACTAGGCCTGCGTATCGTCACCCTGGCTGACCCAGACTACCCCAAGGCCCTGCGTGCGCTGTCGGATCCGCCGCTCGCCCTGTGGATCAAGGGCAGCTACGAAGAGCAAGACCGGGTTGGCATCGCGGTGGTGGGTCCACGCACGCCGTCATCCTACGGTCACCGTCAGGCGCGCCTGTTCAGCCAAGGCCTGGCGCGCGGCGGAGCCACCGTGATCTCCGGCCTGGCCCGGGGCATCGATACCGTTGCCCACGAAGCAGCGCTCGCGGTCAACGGACGCACCATCGCCGTGATCGGTTCTGGCTTCGATCATCTGTATCCCAAAGAAAATGCCGACCTGGCCGAGCGTATTGCCGACGGCCACGGCTGCGTGTTATCTGAATTCCCCTGCGCTACGCGCCCTAACCAGGGCACCTTCCCGCGCCGCAATCGCGTGGTCGCAGCGCTGGCCCTGGCCACCCTGGTGATCGAGGCCGGGCAGCGCTCGGGCGCCCTGATTACCGCGCGCTTGTCGGGCGAGCTCGGCAAAGAAGCGCTGGTGCTGCCGGGCCCAATCGATCGGCCCGAACACGTCGGTTCAAACAAACTGCTGCGCGATGGTGCAACCCTGATCACCAGCCTCGACGACGTCTACCAGGAACTACCGCCCTTGGCGACCATGGCCGCAGCCAGCACCGCCGGCCCGGCCGACGAGAACAACAGCCACACCACCAGTCTCAGTCAACGCGAGCGCGACATCTACAAACTGCTGTCCGACGATCCGCGCAGCGTTGATGACCTGCAACGGGTATGCCAACTGCCCAGCTCCCAGGTCACAGCCACGATGATCTCGCTCGAGCTGCGCCGCCTTGCCAGGAAGACGCCCGGCGGGTACGTGCGGGCTTTGTAAATAGGTCCTGGGTCCTGGGACGCGCCTGGCGGCGCTTGGGTCGTGGGGACGGCCGGCCGTACTACGCGGTCATTTGGACAGGGCACGCCTAAGACTGCTTGCAGGCAGACCGGACCCAAGGACCAGGATGTGAAATAGAGGTCCTGGGTCCTGGGACGCGCTTGGCGGCGCTTGGGTCGTGGGGGACAGCCAGCCGCACTGCACGGTCATTTGGGCAGGGCACGGGGCAGCCAGCCCCGCGCCTAAGCCTGCTTGCAGGCGGACCAGGACCCAGGACCAGTAAGACCACGCAGTGCCGAGTCCTAGAACACGTTAAGAACCATCCCCCTACAAGCGTGGCACCGCATGGCCACATGGTGCGGGTTTTTCACCTGCACGAAGGCCACCGAGCACCTAGCATACTGGCGATATGGCTCACTCTGGTCCTTCGCCCACTGTCCCCGTCTGCCTGACGATCTCGGCCGTCGACACCACCGGTGCGACCCTAGCCCAGGCTGACCTCAAAACCTTTACCGCTCTCGGCACCTATGGCGCGATCATCGCCACCGGCGTGCTCGCCGACAGTTTTACCGGCCATGACCATAGCCAATCGGTTCCTGAGAGCCTCCTGCGCGAAACGCTCGAGAAGATCGACGACTGCTTCACCGTGAGCGCGGTCAAGGTGGGCATGGTCCCCACCCCTGGCCAGATCCGCGTGGTCGGCCGCTGGCTGCGCGCTCACCCCACCATCCCGGTGGTGATCGACCCCGTCCTCACCGACCAAGTCGGCATCCCACAGATGGCCCCGGAAGTCATCCTCGCCATGCAGGGCGAACTCCTGCCGCGGGCCGCCTTGATCACGCCCAACCGTTTCGAGGCAGCCCAATTGGCCGGCTTCGAAGAGGTCCTGATCGAAGAAGACATGATCACCGTGGCCAAGCAGCTGTTTAACACCTACGGCTGCCAAACCGTGGTGACCGGCGGCGGCCTTGGCGAAACCAGCCTCGACGTATTCGCCGGCATGGACGGCGTGCGCCGCTTCACCGCGCCTGCGGTCACCATGGCCGATGGCAAGGTGGTTGGCGCCGGCTGCACCTACGCCGCCGCGATCACCGCCCAATTGGCACGCGGCGAGTCGATGCGCGAATCGATTCAGGCAGCCAAGAGCTACGTGCTCGCGCTGATTCGCGCCACGGCGCCCTTGTGTACCGACAACTTGGCCCACCCGCTGTGCCACTTCATGGCGGTAGACAGCCTCGCCCAGGCCGACGGCGTTGGCATTTCGGCTGCGAGTTCGAGCGACCGGCTGCAAATTCCGAAGACCGATCGCCACCAGCGCCGCTGAGCCTTCCTGGCACGGGCTAGGCCTGAGCACCTTCAACCTGGGCCAAGCCAGCTCAGCCAGAGCTAACGTTTCTGCAGTTGGTAGCGCAATTCCCAGCGCTGCGTTGCGCCCGGCTCCACCTGAATCGCAACGTAGGGCTCTGGGCACACCACCTTGCCAGTGGCATAGAACTCGAAGCGATCAACAGCACCGGTTCCGCTATACACCAAGGCCACACCGGGGGCCTCAACGGTAAACGCGTTGTCGCCCGCTTGAGCCTTGGGGAATGGCGTCCACAGGGTGCGCTTCAAGGGCGCTGGGAACGCGATCCGCTGATCAACCAAAGTTGTCGCACCAGCGAAATTTTTGACCCGGTCTTCGCGTGGGGTCGGATCGAAAGGCAAGGCCACTGCCAAGCCAGGGCCCACCGGATGGCCATCGATGCTAATAAAGTTGTGGGCGTAATGATCGGTCACCAGGGCGGCTTTGCCGTTGTTGGTCAGCGCATGGCTGATTACCACCGCCGGACTGTCAGCAGCCACCGTCACGCTCACCACGTAGGTATAGGCGTAGCCACCAGCCTTCAGCGTCTGCGTCGACACCACCGCCGTATCGCTGGCCTCGTTCACCCACACCGGCACTTTGGCCAGGGCATAGCTGTTGTTGAATTTATAGTCTTTGTCATCGGGCTTGGTAATGAGCCCCACGCCCACCTTCAACGCGGTGCCACCAGGCTTGGCTTCAGCAAATCCGACCGCAGCGCGCAAACCGAATTCGGCCGCGGTTCCGATGCCGTGCTCGGGATGGGTCGGATTATGGGGCGTCCGCCAGGGCGCGAACACCGTGTGCCCCTGCCAACGGATCTCTGAAACCATGCCGGCCCAACAAAAGCGCGAGCCGCGATAAAAGCCCGTCTCGGCATCGGGCAGATACACGCTGGCCTCAAGCCCATCGGCACCGGTGAGCACCGCGTGCGGATACTCGCTGGCCGCAAGACCAAGGGCCAGCACGCATACACTTAAGCACGACAAAACACGCATGACAATACCTAACGACCTCAAGGACGGTGGAACAATTGCTCGGTAGGCAGCGGCGCCTTGGGCTGACCATGGGGCCGCCAGAATGCCTCTAAATGCTCGCCGCCGCTGTTTTCAAAGAACTCAACCGCGATTGGATAGAAGCCTGGTTTGAGCGTCACGGTACCGAAACGCTCTTCGGCACCGTGCAGGCCATCGTTATTCACAACCACCTCATCGCCAATCAGCATTCGGCTGCCATCATCCGACACCAAGGAGAAGGTGTAAAAGTTCATTTCGTCAACGCGAATATAACCCATGAAACGCAGGCCGATATGTTCGCGATGCTCGGTCACGGAAAGGTCTACCTTGGTGGTGACCCCGCTCTCGGCGATTTCGACGTTTTCAAAGTCGGGGATCTTATCCCAAGAACCCCGGAACTGATCGACCACAAGGCCGGCCGCCAATTCGCTTGGCTCCAAGCGCTCAGGTTCAGCCACGCCCTTGTGGCCCTTTGTCTCCATCACCTCGATATCACGCACCGCACCCTTGCCGTCGCGCTCAACAATATCCAACTGGAAGGTCCAGCCGCCGTTTGAGCCCATGGTCTGCTCAACCAAGATGGCGCTCCAGCCCTTGGCCAACCACACCACCGGTGGTTGCGCAAACGTGCCGCGATGAGCAGAACCAGCAAACCGACGGTTGACCCAGATGCGCGACGGGCCGTCACCAGCAAACTCGAGCGCCACCTGACGCTGATCGGGTGACTTGACCCACACCACGGCATACGCGATCGAGGGTTCGAGCGGATTACCTAACCAATGCGCCAGCGGAACCCGCGCGGTTGAACACGTGAGCGGCGTCCAACTCAAAGTACGATCCGGCATCCGGTAGCGCTCTTTGAGCGTTATCTGGCGCAAACGCGGCGGCAACGGCACACCATAATCGTACTCCTGCAGGCTCACCTGCGGGAACGGCCCCACCACGTGAAAATCGCGCACGTAGTCATGATCACGATACAACTCGGCGCGGCGGAATGCGTAGGCATCGCGCCAGGGAATCTTGGCCCGCGTCATCATCGCATCCATCTTCGCGCGGCGTTCATTCTCGTCCGAATACACCCTGCCGGCCCGCCCCCACCATTCCTTCATGATGGTTGCTGAGCGCGGGTGATCAGGGGTCTGCGTCAAGAACAACTCCAAGGCCTCTAAGGCCGCGTCGTTATCAAGGCCACGCGCGCGAATGAGCGCCGAACAGAACCCGGCAGCGGCATAGGCCTTGCCCATGCGCGGCAGCACCTCGGTAAAGAGACGCTGCGCCTCTTCTGGGGTCAATTCTGGGCTCTCTGGCCAATCCCACTTTTCTAAGTGCCGCATGTCGGGCTTTTTCTCTGCCGTCGCGTACTTGCGATAAAATGAAACCACCGGTTCGGCGAAACCAAGCTCCTTGGCAAATTCCTCAACCTGCGGCAAAGGCTTGGCACCAGCCCTGGGTGGTGCCAATACGGTATGCAGTCGAATCAACACCATGGCGCCAAAGGCATCGGCGGTGTGACCAGCCACAACATCACGCACAAAATCTTTGCCCGCTGGCCAGTCGCCGATGTGGACCTCCATAGTGTCGATCAAGAATGTGTGGGCCTCAGACATCTTCGGCATCACGCTCGCCAGTTCGACACCGGCCTTTTCCTGGACCGGCGTGGCATGATGCAGGCGCAAGGTTGTGCGCGGCCATGCCACGCGCGGTACACCATCGCGCATTCCGGCCACAGCCAGAATAACATCATCAGCCAAACGACGCTTGGGGTCGCTAACCGAATCAATCGGTATCGCCACCTCCACCACCCAACGCTCAAGCGCTAGGTCATAGCGCATCGCCGCCTGGGTTTCCTTCGGCACAGTACCGCGCAATGCCACCTGACCATCGGCGCCAATGCCAACCGCAATGATGCGATCAATGTCATCGCCGTCTTTGCCGGGGTACTCGTTGCCGCGCACTTGTAGTTCAATCCACTCGCCACCGCCGCCGTAACGCCCCGCTCCAATCAGATTCCGCCCTTCGGCACCATCCCATTGCACGCCAATCAGCAGGTTATCGCGATCATGGGTAACGCGAAGCACGCCATTGCGCACCTCGCGTTGGTAATGCGCGAAGTCAGACCACTCATCCAGATCACCGTCCAAGGCCAAGCGCGTATCCAACGGAAAAGCGACGCCAATCTCGTGGCCCGCGCGGCCCTCGCCAATCGGAACCTGTGTGTAATCAACCCGGCGCACTTCACCCGGGCCGCTCACCCAGGCATAGCCATCACGCCACAAGATCTGGTTGCTCCACTTCGGACGGGCGACACCGGGCGGTTGATTCTTATCGTCACTACGGAAGTCCCAGGTGTGCGGCGCCAGATCTGGCAAGGACAGGCGGCCCAGATGAGCCCCATCAGCGCCAAATCGATCAATCGCCAGGTGATCAGCATCATTGGGCGCCCCTTCGGCCGCCTGCCAGCGCCCGCGACTGCTCACCATGAGGCGGTGGCGGCGACTGAGCACCAAGAGTTCTTTGCCAAGCGCGTGCCATTCCCTGGGCTCAAACTCGTGCCCGGCAACGCTGCGCGGGAAGTCAAATCGCTTCTGCTCTTTGAAGTCATCACCGATACGGATCAGCAGGTCGCGCTGCGCGCGATAGAAACCGGCATCTGCGGCGACATAGTTCTCGTCATTATTCTCATGGATCTTCAAGGGTTTGTCGCGGTCGTGACGGAAGAAGCCCCACATATCATTCTTCTGCTTGGAGTGGTTGTACCCACGCCCAATCAGGGCCACAGCGCGCTGACCAGCAACCGACCACCGCAGGCTAGAATTGCGATCCCGAAGGAAATGCATGTCAGACCCATGATTGACCACCTTGCCCTTGGCCAGATCTACCGACACCACCTCGCCATTGGTTAAGCCAGTCCAGAAGATCGAATCCTCTTGCTTGGTCGCTTTGCTCCAGGCCTCTCCCTTCCAAGCCGCAATTTCCTCACCGGGCCGCTCTTTACCGTCTTCACCCAAAGTGAGCAGCTCAAAGAAGCTTCGCTTCTTGTCACGGTGGACGTGATGCATCAACACCATCACTTTGCTGTTCGTGCGCTGCCAAGCCACCGGGTGATACCAATGGCCCCATTGGTCTGAGGTTTGAATCAGATGGCGCATGGTCTCTTTACCGCTAGCTGCCTGCACATAGCGCACCTCACGCTTGTCGCTTGCAGCGTATAGCACCACAATGGCACCCTCAGCGTCGGCGCGCCAACCGGCAACCCGGTTGTCAAAACGATGACTGACCGAGCGCTTACCGTCGGCAATATTGACCACATCCAAACCACGACTCGACAGCAGTAACACCTTATCGCCGCACAGGGCCGCCTGCCAGAGATCCACGGCACGCTGCCGAGTCCACACCACGGAGCCGCGCGCCAGATCGATCAACTCAACACGGCCCGATGAGAACAACACCGCGTGCTTATCACTCTCCGCTGCGATCCGCGGCGTCTCGCGATGCACGTGGTCGTGAGTCGCCTTTGAACTGCTACGATACTGTGGCGCAACCATCAGTAATTTATCATCAAGCACGGCCACGTCTGCCTGCGGGGCTCCGCCAGGCAAGCTACGTCGTTCGATCTCAACACCGCTAATCGATGCCATCCTAATCAACTGGTCGCCAGCAACAAACACCAGGTCCTGACCGCGGTACGCGACCTCGCCCTTGATCTCCAGATCCAGTTGCCGAGTCCACAATACGTCACCAGTGGTTATCGCCAAACCGGTGAGGCGATCACGCTCACGAATAACCAGTACACGCGCGTCGCCACCAACAATTGAGGCCGCGGGGACCATGGGGTTCGACCACCGAACCGATCCGTTTTGCCGGTCGAGTGCCACCACACCATGGCGATCGCGTGCCACCACGGCAATCAGGCCATCGGCCACCAGGGGCGCCGATCCTGGGCGCCACATCTCAGCATCTTTGGCCTCATAGTCATGGCGCCACAGCACCAAGCCGTCGCGCGGGTCGATAGCGACCACGAAACCAGCCGATGACGACCAGTACATCAAGCCATCGGCAAACACCGGGGGTGCGCCCATCAGGCTTGGATTGAAAGCAACACCGGAGCGCTCGCGAGAGCCACCGGTGGCATAATCGGTAGCGAAACCAATTTCACGATGCCACAAGGCGCGACCATCGAACAGGTCCAAGCACGCCAGGGCAAAGCGATAGTTCTGGCCCTCAGGAACTTTGACCACTACGTAGACACGGTTTCCATCTATGACCGGGTCGCAGACCGGCACCCAGTTGCCAAGGGCCATAGTGTCATCGGTCGACCAGCGCATCTCGCCATCGTCAACCGAGAACGCCGCAATTGATCCCGGCACCTGGCGCAGGGCACGAACATTGCGCCGTAGCGCCAAATCAGCCCGTGCAGGATCATTACGCAGGATGACTTCAGGGCTCGCCCAGCGCTGAACGATAAGCCCATCGGCCACGGCCGGCTGCCAAGCGCCCGGCCCAACCAAAAACCGGCCACTACTGCCAACGTGTTCAGGGTCCCACTCGGCCGGAGCATCGCGCATCCATAACGGGCGACCCGGCTTGGCGGCATCAAAGCCTACGATGAGATTCGGTGCACTGCCAATAATGCGATCGCCAATGCGCTGATAGCGCAAGCCCGGCGCAGTGCGGGCGGCAAAGTCCCACGGGTCCCACCAGTCACCAAACAAGGCTGGCGACCAAGCGGCGCGCGCCGGTACCAGCACCGCCGTTGGTTTGACGTCTGACAAGGCCACACTGGGTTCGGCCGGCTCTTGCAGTTTGGCCAGCACATCGCTGCGCTTGGCCTCCTTGGCGCCCCAGGGAAAGCTTTCGGGCAAAGCGGCGGCGACGTCTTCGGCCGCGGCGCGTTTGTCCTGGGCAATCAGGCACAGCAACAACCCACGTTGGGCCTGTTGCAGCATCGCAGGGTCAGCAGCGCTGGCGATGAGATCACGGAAGCAGGCTTCCGATTGGTGAATAGCGCCGCGCGCCACGGCAGCCTCGGCCTGCGCCAGCAGTCCTTGTTGCGTGCGCGCGTCAAATGGCGCGGCCCGCCACTGGGCCACCGCTGAAGCGAGGTCCTCAGCCAGACGGCCCTTACTGGTCACAGTTATTTCGGCACGCTTCTCGGCTGCCAGCGTCGCGAAGCGCAAGCGCAGGGCCCACCAAGCCTGCACAGCAGTGCCAGGATCTTCATTGGTACCAATGCCGACCTCAGCCGAATCGGGCGCCGCGAGTGCCGCCTCCATCGCTTCGGGCACGGCTGCTTCGGCAAGATCATCGGCGCGGACCCGATCTAATGCCGCCTGCATGGTCTTGTCTTCATAGAACCACTTGGCGTGACCATTGACGACTTTATCGGTGTGATACCACGCCAAACGCGTCGCGTATGGGCTATAGAGACGCGCCGCTGTGCTGCGGTCTCCACTCTTGAACAGCAAGCCGATGGCAACCAGGCGATTCTCAACACTCGCCGGGTAGATCATCTGCAGACCGGCCAACGGGATGCTGGCGCTGAACAAAGCGCCACGGTCGGAGTGCCGGTAGCGCAGCGCGCGCAACTCATTCACCAAACGCTCGTCTTGCCCGGTAATCGCCCCCATGCGCACCAAGGCCACTAAGGAACTGGCCGCCTGGTCAGACCAGGGCTCCGGCGCGTCTGCCAGCAAACGCAGCAGGCGCGGATAGGCATACGACACATCACCCGGACGCGCATCGATCTCAGCAGAAAGCGCCGCCCAATCAGGCTCGACCTTCTCTTCACCGAGCACACAGCCGACACACAGGCAGCAGGCAATTAACACACGGATCGCGCTCACCACTCCACCTCCACAGCCTTATCGTCTTGATCCATCAAGCGCACCCGCAGCCACCAATAAATGTCAAGGTTGCTGCACTTCACCAAGATGGTGTTTCGACCTTGCTGCAGGGTCACGGTCGCCTTGCCAGTCACCGCAGGATACGACGACCCACGCTTCTTCGACTCACCATCCCACCACTTACGGCGATCGCGCCGCGACTTGTCCATATTCTGAGCGACACTATCGGCCCCCTCGGTGATCACGCGCTGCCCATTGAGCCACACGGCCACGGCATCATCAGCCTCCACTTCCATCACCACCTCGCGCTCCATATCGGCCGCAAATTCGGTGTAGGCATAGGCGGTAGCAAATTCTACTGGCGGGGGGAAAATGTTATGCAGCCGCAAGTACCCACTCGATCCGGTAATTTGCTCAGACCAACTCAAGCTAGGCATATTGGCGGCTGCCCAGCGGTCCGGTACCGGATAGGTGGCAGTGAGATCGACGCGATCCTCCGGTGGATGACTGACTCGGAAGCCAGCATTCTCCTGGTCGTTCTCCCACGGGCCAATCACGCGCCAGCGCGGCATAAAACCAGTCAGGGCCGCTACCCGCCAAGACTGGCCGCCCTGCCCTGCTTCGGCCAGAGTGGCCCGCGATTCTGCTCGTACATATTTATTCTCGCTGTTCAGTAAAGGTCGCAGCAACGCTATGCCCGCGTCGATCTCTTCTTCACTGAGGCGACCACGCAGCAGGCGTAGGCCCTGGAGAAGGAAATCGGTATTGCCCCGCTCGAGCAAGGGCGCGACATAGGGCACCATGCCGCCGGAGGGAACCGCGTCGAACTCGGCCCGGATGATTCGCACTGCTTCGCGAACGACATCGATATGACTATCAGAAATTGCTGGGCGCAGAATTTCCAGACCACGCTCGGGATCGTCAAATCCGGCCAGCAAGCGCACGGCACTCATGCGAACGAGGCGGTCGTCCGCCACGACGTAGCGCTCAACCACCGCCGGGAAGCTCTGGTCGACCTGAACCCGCAACAGATCAATGCCGTGACGCGCCACGTTTGCGTCTTTAATACCGATCTCAAGCAAGCGTGCGATTGCAGCAGTGCCCTGGGCATCGGGGCGCTCCAGCATCAGCAGCATGGCCGTCATATGCAGACTGTCGGCACTGGGCTGCGTGCAGCGCGCCAACAAAGCCGCATAGGCATCATCACTCAAGCCGAGGGCCGCGGTGCGCGCCACGCTGCGGATTGCGCCATCTTCGTCCAACAGGAAGCGCTCAATGCGCAACATCCAGCGCTCACCCTGAGCCAGGGCCAAACTGCGCACCAAGTCACGTTTGACCGGTGCTTCGGCCGTCGTGTAAAAATCATCAAAGCGACTTGCGGCAGCGCTCGAACCGACCGCGCACAAAATGCGACCTTGGATCTCAGCACGTTCCGGGATCAGCTTTTCCACCGTTGGCCGCAGCGCGCGCCAGGCGCCATCGCCTTCATGTTTGGCAACGGCCCAGGCTGCGGCATAGCGTACCGCTTCGTCTTTATCTGCGAGCAAGTCAGTGGCCAAATCACGTGCCTGACGCGTGCCCAAGATGACGCAGGCGTCGGCCGCCGCCAAGCGCAAGGCTGGGTCAGCAGACGTAGCAAAGGCCGCTAACTCTTTACCAATGCGGTCGGGAGCATGCCGCGCCAGAGCCACCAAGGCTCGACCGCGCAACCAAGGCGCTTGATCACCAGCGACAATCGCCGCCACCGCATTGGCGCCGACGTCATCACCAGCCTGGAGTTCGAGGGCGTCCCACTGGCGGATCCAATCCGCCGCTGGCAGGCTTACGATCCCGAGCAGTACAAGGCTCAAGACGCTAACCGGGATACGCGTGCGCATGCGCAGCCTCCCCTTCTCTGGTATCACCGTTGGTAGATCGGCAGGAATCGATACGGCACCCCAAGAATTAGGATCGCCACCGAGGTATTAAAGCTGGGATGAATCTTGCCGCCATCGCTGCCACCCCACGACCCGTCCTGCTTCTGCTTACCCACCAAGTGTTGGGCGATCTTCGGATACCAGTGTTGGATATCCTTATCACCCGCCTGATAGCAGGCCTGGACGCAATAAAAGTGGGTCATGAAATAGTGACGAGTTTTGGAAAATTCTTTATCAGGGGTGTCACGCAAAGCGTGCAGGCCACGCTGAAGCTGGGGCGAGTTGCGGTCACCACTGAGCATGAGGATCAGATTACCAGCGCCGGTCCGGTAGGTTGATTCATCGTCATTGCGCCGGGTATAGCCGAAGTGTCCTTCGATCGGGTCCTGGACTTTATGGGTAAACTTGATTGCTTTCTCGAGCACCTCATCCGGCACAAAAATGCCAGCCTCCTTGGCCGACACGAGGGCCTGCACGGCGCAGACCGTCACCGAGGTATCGCCATGCCCCTTCGGCTTGGGCTCGTAGCCCCAGCGGCCATCCTTGTACTGCGAACGCAGCAAAATATCGACCGCCTGCTTGACTACAGGCCGCAACTCGGGGCGCTTGGCTTGGCCCCAGGCTTCGGCCAAGGCCATGGTTGCATAGCAATGCTGATACATGGTGGCGCTCGACGGGTCGGCAAAGTAGCCGTTGTGGGCCCGCGACCGCGATACTAGGTAATCGATGCCACGATCCATCGAACGGCCGTAGGTGCCCTCGCCCGGAACATGGCCCTGAACCATAAACGCCAGCAGCGCCATCGCGGTATGCGTGACCTGATACTTGTTGCCCCAACTGCCATCTTTGTTCTGAACGCGAGCGACATAGGCGAGCCCGCGATTAATCGCCAGCTCAGCCTTGGGCGGGAGATCGAGAGTCGACACGCGTTCGGCCGGCGGCTGCGAAGCTGGCAAGAGCTGCAGCATCAGGCACAAAGCTAAAGTTAAAGCGCTTCGCATGTCGATCTCTCCTCACGCGTGATCAAGATCATTCGCCGGCGGCGAGGATCTCGAAATACTCCTGAGCCATCCCACGATACTCGGGCGGCAACTGTCGTTCGTAGTTCTGCTTCACCTTACCGCGCTCGAGCTGGGCAAGACTCTCGATGTCAGAGCTGGTACCGGTGGGGCGTTCGCCCGACACCTGGGTACTGCCGCCAACTTCCTTGTCTTCGCTGCTCTCAACCCAGGGCATGTCCTGCGGATTATCCGAGGCCATCATCGGCTCACCGACTTGCGGCATGCCAGGCATACCAGGCTGGGGCGGAGCCGGCTGGCCGGGATGACCAGGCTGGGGCGGGGCCGGCTGACCGGGCTGACCAGGCATGCCGGGCTGAGGCGGCGTTGGCTGACCGGGAGCACCGGGCTCGCCGGGCGCTGCAGCCAGTTGCTCGCCAGGTTCACCGGGCGCGCCAGGCGCCGCGGGCTCAGGAGCACCAGGCTCACCCGGGGCACCGGGCGCTGCAGCCTCAGGAGCGCCAGGCTCACCGCCGGCTGGCGTTTCGGCCGAGGCCTGCTGGTCACCAGGAGGCGCCATGCCTTCGCCGGGCGGAGTCATACCAGCCGGCGGCTCGGCACCCTCCCCGGGAGGACCACCCGCATCGGCGGTTTCTTCACCAAACTCGCTCGGTGCACCAAAGTCGTCAGACGTCTGTTCGCCGGCCCCCATCGGGTCGCTTTCGCCGCCCGCCATCTGCTCGCCGGTTTCACCAGACTCACCCGGTTCGCCGCTCTCGCCTTGCTGCTGTTCGCCGGGCGGAGTATCGGCTCCGGCTTGGCTCTCTGGCGAGCTGCCGCTTTCACCGCTGTCGTCAGACATCAGCGGATCGCTACTGTCGCCAGTCGGCTGGTTGCCCGAAATGGCATCCAGCGCGTCTTGAATTGCGCCCAGGGCATCTTCCTGCTTCTTCAGTGCCGCCATCGGATCGCCGTCTGCAATCGCGTCCTCAGCTCCGGCCTGCTTGTCAGACGCATCGTTGCTGCCGGGCTCGGCACCACCTTCAGGTTGCGCACCGGCATCGGCCTGTTCGCTGCCACCTTCAGGCTGCGCACCGGCGTCGGCCTGTTCGCTGCCACCTTCAGGTTGCGCACCGGCATCGGCCTGTTCGCTCCCACCCTCGGGCTGCGCACCAGCATCAGCTTGTTCGCTGCCACCTTCAGGCTGCGCACCAGCATCGGCCTGTTCACTGCCACCTTCGGGCTGCGCACCGGCGTCGGCTTGTTCGCTGCCACCTTCGGGCTGCGCACCAGCATCGGCTTGTTCGCTGCCACCTTCAGGCTGTGCTCCGGCGTCGGCCTGCTTGTCGCCACCCTCGGGCTGAGTGCCGGCGTCGGCCTGCTTGTCGCCACCCTCAGGCGGGGTGCCGGCTTCGCCCTGCGCATCGGCACTATCCTTTTGCCCGAGCGCATCTGCGGCGTCTGTCAGCAGGCCGCGTGCGGCCTCGTCCTCTTCCCTGTTTGCGTCTTTGGCGATCGCATCTGCCAAGGCAGTCAAGCGTTCGCGCAAGGCCTTTTGACGCGCCTCAAGCTCCTCTTGGAGGGCATCGGCAGCCTCGGGGGCTGTCACCTGAAGGCGGCCCCAGTTCTTGGTTGCCGCAATCAGGCTGCGTTGCTCAGCCGCCATCTGTGCCAGCATGTTTTTATAGCCGGCCACTTTACGCCGCGCATCCACGTCGCGCGAGAGCCTGTCGAGGCGCCTGAGCACCTTCTTAATCTCGGCGTCGGCGCTGGTAAGCGCAGCGCCGCGATTGTTTTTATCGGTACTCGCTTTGCCGAGGATTTCTCCGATGACCGGCACCTGCTCGCTGCTCATGGTGTTGAGCTGGCCATGCGCGTCTTTGATGCCGGCGCCGTCTTCTTTGAGCAAGCCGTTCGACCGCAGATCAGCCATGATCTGCTCGAGCTCGCCAACCGACGACTGCATGCCGGTACCAACCACCATCTGGTCGCGGCGCAGGTCAGCGATCTTGTCGCCAACCTCATCTTCCGCGATCGCCGGGCTGAGCATACCCAGCGCCAACATGGTTGAGGGAAGCAGACTACGTAGAGGGAAACGTGCCATAACTTACTCCTTGTCCTTATTCGAGCCAACCTGCTTACGCAGGGTTTCGACTTCGACTTCGATCGGTTTTTGCTTGGCCTTCAATTCCGCGATGCGGTTTTGCACCTCGGCGAAACGTTCGGTGATGTATTGTTGGTACTCAAGCATACTCAACACGCGCACTTGCAGTTCTTGGCTGCGGCCGACGCGCGCTTCGCCGGTAGCGGCGTGCACATCGTGGGCCTCCAACTGCAAGACGATCTCATCGCTAGACTTGAGATACGGCAGTTCGTCGCGCAAACGCCACGCCAGGGGCCACACGCCAAAGCGAGGATAAGCGAGATGCTTCTGATCGCCCGGCTTGCTCAGCGCCGGCAAATCGACGCCGAATTCTTCGCCACCGTTAACCCGGTACACAATTTTCATGGACTCGATGCCGTAGTCGTCCTTGGCTTCAAATACCATCTCCAGCGTCTTTGCAGTGGTCACCGCAATCTCGCCAGTTGGCTGCCGTAGGGTGACCACCGGGGCGCGATCCACCTCCAGGGCGAGACGTCGCGGGGTGCCATCGAAGCTAAAGCCTTGACCCTGGGCGCTAACCTGCCAACGCACAAAGTAACTGCCGCCGATATTCGCAGTGAACTCGGCCTTCACGGCCTGGCCCTCGGCGCTGAGTTCCATCGCCTGCTCGGTGCCGTCTTCAAATACGAGCGTTGCTTCGGTTACCGCCGAACCCAGCTGCAAGTCAAGCACCACGGTCGAACCTTCAGGTGCAGCGAAGCTCAGGTCTTCGGCCGTGCGTGGCTCCTCACCGGTATAGCGCGGCGGGGTTATCGCGATTGTGGTCTGCTTGATGTCAGGCGGGCCGACTACCTCAATGGTGCCGTGTTCATCGCGGCGATGCGTCACGGCATCGCCAACCGCAAAACGGAACGCCAGGCTGCCAGCCAAATGCGGCAGCTCGTGCTCGAAGCGATCACCGTCCAACTTATCGAGTTGAAGCTGTTGCCAGTTGGCATCCGGATCATCAAGCGGCCGCACCATCAGCGTACCGAGCAATGGCACGCGGCCAGACACTTCAGCGGCGAGCATGACCTTATCGCCACGACGTACCAACTGATCGCCCGTAATGCTGACAAAGCGCGTTTTGGTCGGATACGGCACATCGGCGCCGAGCATGCGTTGTGCCGCGATGAGCATGTGATCGGTGGCCAGCGCGCCAAACGCACCAAAGACCAGCACCAAGGCCAAGGCCCCGGCCATCAAGCGGCGCAGATTGGCGAACGATACCACGTTGCGGAAGTTCAACCCGTGCGCGGCATCTTCGGCTTGATTGCGCACTAGGCCCATCAACTCGGGCGAGCCACAGGCGCGCGGGCCCTGATCGCTATTCAATTCGACGTAGCTGATCAGCAGGCTGTGCAACTCGGGGTACTCGCGCTCAACGCGCACGGCCACGCGCAGCGCATTGTAGCGCTCAAGGCGGTGCCACCACAGTTTACGCAGCAACCAGGCCACGAAGCCAATGCAGACCAGCGTCATCGGAATGCGCACCAGCATCGGTAGGTCGAAGGTCCAGTCGGCGAGGAACACAAACAGGAACGCAACCACCACCCAGCTAATCAAGTGCGCGCCGCCGCGTAGGTGGGTGTGCATCCGGCCTTTGCGCCAGGTGCCGCGTAATTTACTGTCGACGCTCATACCATGCGCCTCCGGCGACGGGCAAACCACTCGGCCCCAGCGCACACCAGAAGTATGACGTAGAGGATCCAGTGATCCCACAGCTCAATATCGGTGCGACGAATCGTGACCGGCGTGCGCTCTTTGATCTGTTCAGCGAGAGAATCAATCTCGTCGAGGCGAATCGCCTTGCCGCCACTGCGCGCGGCCAATTGCTCGGCCAACTCCCAGCGCATACCCGGCTCGCGCATCTCAACGGTCAGGTCTTCCACAACAATCTGCACTTCGTTGGCTGATTCGCGATCGGCCATCGGTGCCTTGATCATGATCGCACCAGGGTCACGTGGCACCATGAAGCCCTGGAAGAAACCAGGCACGCCGGGCACCGCGCTCAAGCGGAGATCCTTCTCGGTGCCATCATCGCGCACCAACTTGACGGTGTATTCTTCATCGGGGATCGGCTCGAGGAATTCGTTCATGACGTCGGCAAACACCTGCACCTGTTCGCCGGTGGCATAACGCTGGCCATCAGTCTCGATGGTCACGCGGTCGTTGCCGCCAAGCAGGCGCGATAGGGTCAAGAACTGAATGGCCTGGGCCCACAGACGCTCGTGGTAACGACGGCCAACCTTGAAGCGCAAGCGCCACAGGTCTTCGGTACCAACAAACATCACCTTACCGGCACCGAAGCGGTGCCAGGCCAGCAAGGGATAGGGATCGGGGTCATCGGTGATCGATTCGTTGAGCGACACCAAAACCGTGGCCGAGGGTTTGGCCACCACCGGCGGCAGCTTGCGCAGCGGATGCACGCGCTTCCACACCGCCACCGAGGTGCGGATATCGGCATGCAAGTCGGCGATGCCAGACACGATGCCTTCTTCGGTCGGTTGCGGCACGGTGCCGGCCGACACGTCGATCCATTCTTTGCCACGCACCTTCACCGGCAGCAAATCGGCCAAAGCCGAGCGCTGATAGCTCATCGGCGCATGCTGCGGGCCAGCGATCATCAGCAGGGCGCCACCGCGTCGTTTAACCTGTTCGGTCATCCACTCGAGTTGTTCGCCGTTGAAATAACTGGCCGGCACATCGCCGATGATGACGAGGTCGAAGTCCCACCCGCTGCGGCCCTGTTCGGGGAAGCGAGCCAGATATTCGGTCGAATACTTGGCGAGTTCGGCGTCACCCTGGGTCATCAAGAACTTGACGTCTAAACGCTTGTCGCGCTTGAGGACCCACCGCAGATAGCGGTATTCCCAACGCGGCATGCCTTCAACAAACAAGACCTTGATCTTCTCGTCGATGATCCGAATCGGTTTTACCAAGTAGTTATTGTCGACCACCACCTCTTCCGGCAACACGTCAATCGCAACCTTCAGCGTGTGGTCACCCGGCACATCAGGCGCGGTGAACCCTGCTTCTTCGATCTGGGTTCCGCCAATCAGGCTAACGCGGCGACGCTCGATTTCGATGTCGTCCATCGTCACCACGAGGTCCACGCTCCGGGCGCGGAACTGCAGCGAGCTATGAATCTGGACCTTCAGCGGCACGTCATCGCCGGCGAACACGTTGTCTTTGACGTGCACGGTGGCGATAGCCAGGTCGGGCGGGTTGGGCAGGCCGATGCCAACCGGGAACACCGGAATTGATCGATGGCCAAGGCGCTCGGCCATGCCAACCGGGTCACTACCCGAGTTCCAGGCCAAGTCAGACAAGATCACCACGCCGGCCACGGCCTGGCCGGAGAAGCGTTCAAGCAGATACCCCAAGGCGCTGCCGAGACCGGTATGCGCGTCATCAGCGGCAATGCCCTTGATGGTCTCCGCTTCAGCATCGGGCAGGGCGCCGGTTTCACCGCCAAAGCTGAACATGCTCAGTTCGTGGTCTTCAGCCAAGGTGGTCAGCAGGCCGACTTCCTCGTTGGTCAGCGCCGCCTGCGCCAGAGCCATACGCGTGGCATTGCCGGCGGTGCCCTCGGGCATCACCTTGTCGAGATAAGCGCGGTCTTCGGGCTTGTCGCGCGGATCTTCGATCCCCATCGACTGCGACTTATCAACCAGAATTAAGACACGGTCGGCGCTACGCGAGGAGTACTCGAGTCGCAACACCGGCTGGAATAGCATCAACAAGATGGTGACGATGCCCAACGTGCGCAGGATCGCCATCACGGTGCAATACACGGTGCCTTGCTGGCGATGGCGCCAATAGCTCCAGGCCGAGAACGCAGCAGCGCCGAGCAAGCCGGCAAACAGAACCGAACTCGGCCACGGATTGGCCAGCACCCACTCAGCGTAGGAAATCTGATCGACGTCGCTGACATCACCAAACCACGACAACCACTCGTAACTCATTGCACCACCACCCCGGCGCCGAAGCCCACCTTGATCGGGTCGGCTGCCACCTGCTTGCGGCGGGTAAACTTATCGCTGAGCCAAGCCTGGATGATAAAGCACAGCAGGCCCAGCACGAGCAGGAGGCGCCACAGTTCGGCCATGGTGTCGTTGCTCTCTTCTTCAACGGCGTCACCAGCACCCTCAACCAAAACGCCGGTATCGGCCAACACGCCGGCCAGCGCATTGCGGCCCAGAGCGCTGATTTTGCCTTCTTGCGGCTCGATGTTGACGGCAGCGTGACGCACGCCCACGTCTTCGGCCAAGCGGATGGCATAGAACCCGGGCTTGGCCAGTTCGCCAAACTGAATCGTAGCGATGGTTTCGTCGCCACCCACGGTACCAACCACGCGATCTTCGTCGGGCGTGCTCATCACCGCCTCGGCACCAACTTCTTCAATCGGCACCGCTATGGCGAGCTCCTGGCCCACCGCCAGCGAACTGCGCTTCGACGCGGTCAGATGACCGAGCAGTTGATGCAATAAAATCGGATACACCGGCGACACCGGCAGGTTGGTCCACGCGCGGTCAATGCTGGTGGTAAGCAGCAACACCGTGCCGCGCCCAACCTGATGCTCGAGCAGAACCGGAATCCCACTCTCGGTGGTCAGCAACACGCGCGCGCCATCGGTGGGTTTGCTCGTGACCAAGCCGTTCACCGCCACCTCGTCAACATAATCGGCAACGCGGGTCAGCTCCTCAACCACCGGGTGGCCGGATTGGCCCAGGCGCAGGCTCTCGCTACTCGCCGCCCCGCTTGCCTTGCTTTCGAGCAGAGTTGCTGGCAGGAGGTCGCCGAGCGAGGCCTGAAGTCGCGCTGGATCAACTTGGTCGCCAAGCGCCACCAAGAGGTTGCCGCCGCGCTCAAGCAACTCGCGCAACTTCTCTTGTTCGGCGTCACTTACCGCGGCCACGTTAGCCAATACCACCAGGTCTTCACGCCCGGTCAGCTCCATCTCCAAGTCAAAGAATGGCGCCACGCGCACTTCCATCCCTTGGCCAAAGCCAGAGCGATGCAGACCCAAGGCCTTAGCCAGGAAGAAGGTTTCGCTGCGTTCGATCACCGCGTTGGGGGTGCCGTCTACACACAGCACGCGCACTGCGTCGGGCACTGCCGCCACCTGGAAGCGCGCATTGTCGATAGCGAGGTCATCGTCCACCCAGGTGGCCTGAAGGCGACGATCACCGGGTTCGCGGAACGGCACGGTGAAGAAAACAAAGTCGGACGCGCCCGGATCAAGCGGACCAACGTCGCGGGTATCAACCGGGCTGCCGTCGAGGTCCAAACGCACCGCACCAGAAACCGGATCGCTGCCATGATTCACCACCTCGGCCACATAACGCGCACTGGCGCCAACACGCAGCGCACCCGAGGCAAACTCAAACGACCGAATCGTCACATTCTCGCCACCGGCTTCGGTCACCGGCACCACATTCACCGTGGCCAATTCGCTCAGGGCTTCGAGGCGGGTTCGGGTGGTCGGGGGCAAAGGCTCCCAGTCGCTCCCTTGGCCGTCGGTCACGATATAGACGCTGCGCTGGGGCAGAGCGATCTCTTCGGCCAACTCTGCGGCGAGGTCGAGACCTTCGTCGAGACGCAAGGGTTCGGGCAGCACTTCGAGTTCTTCGATGATGCGCTCGAATTGACGCGGGTCGTACGCGGCGGCGCGCAGCAGCACGCGCGGCATGCGCCCGAGCTGGATAAAGCTGATCGGCGAACCCGAGGGCACTTCCTCGGCCAATTCTAGCAGACGCTCCTTAGCCATATCAAAGCGCGTCTTGAGCGCGCCATGGCCCATTGAGTAGCTGCTGTCGATGACAAACACCACGCCACGGCGTTCTTGGCCAATGATGCCACCACCATCGGTGGTCAGAGCCGGGCGCAGCAGAGCCAGTGCAATCAAGAACAGCGCCAGGCAACGCAGCAGCATAACCAGCAAGTCTTCGTACTTCACTTCGCGCGAGCGGCTTTGCATGGTCCGCCGCAGCAGCTCCATTGCGCCCCACTCGATCTTTTTCGGGCGGAACTTATTGAACAAATGGATGATTATCGGCGTTGCAATGCCGATGCCACCCAGGATGCCCCACAACAATAAGGAATTAACGAAGACCACTCGGCCCTACCTCCCCACCGCATGCGGTTCATGGAGAGCGGCCTCGGCCGGCACCACGCCGCTGCCCTTGAGGGCGATCAACACGCGCTTTTTGCCTGGCACGTCAAACTGCCACAAGCGGCGCTCGCCTTCGGGCACCACCAGCTTGGCGACACTGCGCTTGTCGATAGCGGCCACTAGGCCAACGGTGCCGCGCCGGGCTTCCACCAGCATCGCCACCCGGCCCTTGTCGAGAGTCCACGTCAGCATGCTGTCGCTATGGAGCACAAGGCCGGCCGCAGGATCGGTTGGATCGATAGCGCGCGGCACCGGCACCTCGGCCAGCAAGCCCTGATGGCGCACTACCTGAGCGCTCGCGCTCAGCCACTGCACACCTTGATGCCGACGCAGACTGTGCACGGCATTCATCGGCACGGTAAGCGCGCCAAAGCGCGGGTGGGTGCAGCTCAGCTTGCCATCGGCAAGGGTCCAATCAGCGCGCAGACGGGCGCCGCCATGCAACACAAGCGTATGCGAACCAACGCCGTTAGCTGGCTCACGCCAGAGGTAGGCAACTGCGTCGCCATCATCGACTGAAAAGTCACCAAGCTGCGAGCTGACCACCACGCCGCTGCGCATGAGGCGCTTGAGATTGCCACTCACCGCCGAGGCATCACGCCGTACCAGGGCCGGCAGACTCTCAGGCGTCGCGATCGCACGCTGCGGCTGCAACAAGAGCGCGGCGAGGTCATCGGCGGCGAGTTCTAATTCGGTCCCTGGGTCGGCAGCGAAGCGCAATTGCTGGCCGTCGTAGCCAAGAATCTGACCCGGATAGCGCTCGCCAGCGCTGGTCACCACCGCATACGGCGCGAGCGGCGCACGGGCGCGCTCGCCGGCGTGAAACCAACGCAGGTCTTTCCAAGCCACTGAACTCTTACCAACCTGCAGCGTCGCACCCTTGGCCACCACCGTGCCCTCAAGCGCTTCGCCACCAGCCTGAACCACAGCCGCGCCGAGCACCGCCGGCAAAAACATCGCTATCGCAATGGTCAGCAAGCGCGGCATCAGATCCGGCCCCAACTCATCACGCGGCGCACGTTGAGATATTCCACCAACACTTCGCGCACTGGTCGGCGGGTGTCGACCAGCACATAATCGGCGCCGCTACGATCGCAGGCTCGCCGATAGGTGGTGATCAATTTATTTAATTCTTCCAGATAGGCCGCGCGCACGCGGTCGGGCTGGGTTAGGATCGCCTCTTCACCCTCGAGGCCATTGAAGCGGACCTGGCCATCAAACGGGAAGGTCAGCTCGGCGTGGTCGAGAATGTGGAAAATCACCACGTTATGACCAGCAAAGCACAGCTGATTGAGGCCCTTGATGAAGCCCTCTTCGTCGTCGAGCAAATCCGAGAACAACATCACAAAGCCGCGGCGCTTGATCCGCGACGCAAAGCTCTGCAAGATGCCGCCAACGTTGGTGCGCGAATTACCTTCGGTTTTATTGAGGATCTCAACCATGTCGCCGAGCACGGCCATCGACGAACGCGGCGGGATATAATCGCGCAGCACTTCGTCGAACACGCCGATAGCGGCGCTGTCACGCGCCTCCACCACCAAGAACGCCAAGGCCGCCGCCATGTGCTTGGCGTACTCCATCTTGGTCATGCCGTCGGACCCATAGCGCATCGAGGCCGAGGCATCGATCAGCAGGTTGGCATCGAAGTTGGTTTCAGCTTCGTACAGCTTGACGTGATAGCGGTTGGTGCGCGAGTATACGCGCCAGTCGACATGCTTTACCTCATCGCCCGGCACGTAGGGCCGGTGATGCGAGAAGGTTGTAGACAAGCCGCGCAAGCGCGAGCGGTGGGCACCAATGCGAGCGCCTTCTACGGCACCGCGCGCCACCAGCTCGAGCTGCTTGATCTCATCGACGACATCGGCGTCGAGATACTTGGAGTTGCCGACCGCCACCGATCCGCCCTCAGACCTCGACCGGGATGGCTTCGAGCAGCTTGCGAACCAGATCGTCGGAGGTGTAGCCTTCGGCCTGGGCGGTAAAGTTGGGGATGATGCGATGGCGCATCACCGGGAGCGCTACCGTCTGCACGTCTTCCACCGCCGCGTAGTACCGACCGTTGAGCGCGGCACGGGCCTTGGCGGCCTGAATCAGACACAAGGACGCACGCGGACCAGCACCCCAGGAGATGAACTCCTTGATGAAGTCGGGCGCTTCCTCGCGCTTCGGACGGGTGGCGCGAGCAATGCGAGTGGCATACTCGATAACCGCGTCTGCCACCACGATGTCTTTGACGATGCCCTGACCGGCGATGACGTGCTCCTGGGTCAACACCACCTCGGGGGTCCCCATGCCGTCGCTGGTCACTTTCTTGACGATCTGCACTTCTTCGTCTTCGGTCGGGTAGTCGACCACGATCTTGTACAGGAAGCGGTCTAACTGGGCTTCCGGCAAGGGGTAGGTGCCTTCTTGGTCAACCGGGTTCTGGGTTGCGAGCACGAAGAAGGGCGGGTCGAGCTTGTAGTTCTTACCACCAGCAGTGATCTGCTTCTCCTGCATCGCTTCCAGCAGGGCGGCCTGGGTTTTGGGCGGGGTACGATTGATTTCGTCAGCCAGCAGGATGTTGGTGAAAATCGGGCCCTTCTGGAACTGGAACATGCGCTTACCTGTGACCGGGTCGTCTTGCAGCAATTCCGAGCCAACGATATCCGAGGGCATCAAGTCGGGGGTGAACTGAACCCGGCGGAACTCAAGCTGCATACACTTGGCGAGCGTTGAGATGAGCAGGGTTTTAGCCAAGCCAGGTGCGCCTTCGAGCAGGCAGTGACCTCTGGCGAAAACGGCCGTCAGCACCTCTTCGACCACGTCTTCCTGACCGACGATGACCTTGCCAAGCTCCTTCTTAAGGACGCCAAAGGCCTGGGCCAGGCTGTCTACGCGCTTTTGATGCTGATTATCGGCTTGTGTCATTGATGCCTCCGGGGGGGTAGCCGTGGCGACGTTAGCGTTGGCCGGCTGAGAGTCCATGAACCTTACATCCTTGTCAGCACGAGTGTTGAGTGCATTGACGCACGCGCACCGGGCCTGACCACACCGCAGAGTGTGTAGTGGAAATGTGCTCCGGTATCAACTGTGACAGGGACCCTTGGTGCACGCCCCAGCCGTGTTTGACACAGCGGGTCCTCCCCAAATCTAACCGGAAAGATACTACGCCGCGGTGCCGCCCTGCGTTGCCCCGGGCCAACCCGGTTGCGGCCACACTGTGTCAGTCGATGACTAGTCGGTCATACCCTGCGGCTGCGGCGTAGGACGTATTCCGCGGCCTCGTCGCCCAGCACCAAGCGCGACGTCACTCGCACCATCGGCAGCGATTCGGCCCCGTTGATCAGGGCATCAAGCCCATCGATCACGGCGACCGCGATGCCATCCCAATCGGTGACCATGGTGGGCATCACTCGACGACCCACCTGAAGCGGGACCTCGCCAAAGCCGGCCAGACATAAATCGCGATCAGGTAGATCGCGCGGATCAATCGCACCCACGCCGTAGTAGACCAGTGCGGTGGCCTCAGGATAATCGGCAACCCAGCCGAAATCTTCCTGTTGGGTCGGCTTGGCATGAACCGGCTTCAAGCCAGCCCCCTGCATCGCCGCACAGTAGCCCTGGTAGCGCTCGACCTTCGAGAAGTGCCGTTCCGGCCCCAGGTAGCGCTCCATATAGGCATCGCAGTACACGATGTGGCGATGCCCTGCCGCAATCAGATGCGTGACCAAGGCCTCGGCGGCCGCGCGGTCATCAGGGATCACAGCATTGCAGCTGCGCATCGCGTTCACCCACACAGCCGGCAGGCCACTGGCTTCGACCACGGCCTCCATCGCTGCAATTTGGGTGTGATAGTTGACGACCAAGCCATCGGCCAAGATCTCACGCAGGATCTCAGGCGCACGCTCAGCGCCCTCGCCTTCTTCATGGATGCGGCTGAGAATGAGATGCCGACCGCGCTTCTCGAGCACCTGCAACAGACCACTGACCAACTGCGGCGGGTTGTGGCTGCGGTAGCCATTCCAGTCGAGCACCAAGCCCACACAGTTGCTGCGGCCAGAGCGCATGCTGCGCGCAATGCTATTGGGCCGGTAGCCCAACTCGCGCGCCGCTAGGCGTACCCGGGTAACGGTCTCATCGCGGAACAAATCGTCACGATCCTTATTCAGAATCTGACTGACCGTCTGCAGCGAGGTGCCAGCGTGGGCAGCAACATCCTTGAGAGTGACGCGTTCTCCAGCCGGCATATACCCATGGTCGCCCGAGCTTGTGCGAACTCCAGCGCAGATGTGGCGCAACTAGCGGCGACGACGCCGCGTTGGTTCGCGCTCCTTGGTGGCCACCGCAGCCGCCTGCTTGAGACCGAACGGCCCCATCACCACGCCAACCACGGCCGCAATTGCGATTGCGGCGCCAAGCAGACAAACCAACCACAGCCGCCTACTCGCGGCCTGAAAATCTTCGGCCGAGATATCGAGCCACACCGCCACTTCACCCTCGCCAATGCGCGACTTGAAGCGCCACGCCGACACTTCGCCCGACGCGGTCGGAATCATCAGCGGGTAGCAGCTCACGTGCTCCGGCAGGCCGTCGGTAATCGCAGCGGCGCTGCTGAACACGGTGTTGCGCACCTGGCGTTCGCCAACCACGGCGCCGCCGAAGCGCCCACCCTCAACCGTGATCGACAGAATACCGGCCTGCTCCGGATGCCCATACCAAGCGCGCGCAGCTTCGAGCGCATCGAATAACACGTGGTCTTGGCTGTCGTCGTAGTCGTCTACCAACTCGGTGGCAGTGGTGACATGGGCCGCCAACATCTGCACCAGCTCAGCGCGGTCGTGAACGGCCTGCTTACGCAGGGCGCGCTGACCCATCCAGCCCATGGTGAGCGCCAACACCGCAATCGCGGCACAGGCAGCGCTGGCCACAATCAGACGCAAGCGCTGGCTCTGCCGCACCGCGCGCAATTGCCGCTGATGGCGCGCCTTGGCGCGACGCAAAATCGGCTCATGGGCATCGCGGTGCGAGAGATGATCACAGTCGTCAGTGAGGTCGCTGGCTTCTTCGGCCAATGACAGGGCCAGGTCGGCGCGCTGATTGTCGGTCGCCCAGCTAGCGTGCGCCACCAAGGCTTCGTAGTGCACCACGTCGGCCTCTGAACGCAGCGGCGACGAGTCTTCAACCTGACTCGCCAACAACACCGCGTTGCCGAAATGCCGAGCGGCGTTCTCTTTGCCGGTGCCGCCTTTGCGGAGCTCACTCAAAGCGCCGCGCACCAACACCCGGTCTTGCCGCTCGGTGCGATACAGGCGAATCGCAGCGGCAAAATCTTGCACGCTCTGAGTCCGCTTGGCTGGATCGGCAAACAGCGCACGCGCCAATATTTTGCCGAGCCCTGCGCGACGATCCAAGCCCTTGCGCGGCCACGGCACTTCGCCGCGGCCAGCGGCCGACAGGGCGCCGCGCACGCCGCCTTCGGAACGGCGGGTCACGTCGAACACCACTTCCATCAAACTGGTGGCCAGCAGATAAACATCAGTCCACGGGCCAAACAGGCCCAGCTCGCCACGCGCCTGCTCCGGCGCCATGTAGGCCGGGCTGCCGTGCAAGGTGCGCCCGGCATGATCGAGCCGTGGCACCAGGCCAGGCCAGTCACCGCTCATGGCATGGGCGCAGCCCCAGTCCATCAACTGGACCTCACCAAACGAGCCCACCATCACATTCGCCGGCTTGATATCGAGATGCAGAATTCCGCGGTCGTGCGAGAACGCGAGCGCATCGCACACCCGCAGCAAAACGTCTAGGTGGGCGTCGATGTCAAAACTGCCGTTGGTGCGCTGATCGGCCGCAAGATCGCGCCAGGTGCGACCCCGCACGCGCTTCATCACCAACTGAATGCCACCGCCGCTGCTCTGCCGCAGTTCGTGCACCGGCACAATGTTGGGGTGCTCTAGGCCAGCCGTGACCACCGCCTCCGACAAGAAGCGCAACCAGCGTTCGCCGCCAGCATCCGCCTTCTGCAACTCCTTGACCGCCACTTCGCGCGCCAACACGGTTTGATGTGCCACCATCACGCGCGAGGTGCCACCCACGCCGAGTTCGCCGAGAATCTTCAGCTGGTCTTTGGGTAAATCGAGGGCGCCCGCTGACGGCAGTCGCGGCTTGATCGTATGCCGCGGATCAACCGTGGCGGTTGCCGTCTCATCCCACAGCTGCTTGAGCTCTGGATCGTTGCTGCTGGGGTCGCTCTCGACGTTCACGGAAATGGCCACCCTAGGTGTGCGAGCGCGGCATCACAAGGCACCCCCACTAAAGCGCAAGGGCGTGAGTGAGGCCCGGGGCCAAGGGGCCTCACGCGCTACGGGCGTCGTAGCGGCCAATCGGCCAACGCTCAAGGGTGCGATAGCGCCGGCCGTCACCGAGTGGATCGCTAGCCAACAAACACAGCTCCTGCGCCACGCAAGACCCCCACTCGGCCAAACCGTGGGCCTCCAACAGGCGCGGCCAAGCGTCATCACCATCACCTCGGCCACTGGGCCGACACAAGGTGATGTGCGGATGGAAATGGTGTTCGGGCCGCATCCCTAAGGCGTCATGCACATCGAGGTGGAGGTCCATGCACCAGCCCCCTGGATCGTCCACGGCGGCATACACCGTCTTGGGCTCGCGGCGGCCACCAAAGGCGCCCAGACCCGGCAGGCGCAAGTCGGGCGGACACAGGGCCGAACCCACATCAGCCACGCTCCACGGCACCGAGCGCAGCTCGGCGGCATCAATATGACCGAGGAAGCAGATGGTGATGTGGTAGTCTTCTGGATCGACCCAGCGGGCGTTGAGACCCCAGCGCTGCAAACGCTCAGCTATGGCGGCGAGGCGATCGCGCGTGGCACCATCGGGGCGGATCGCGAGGAAGTGGTTCATAGCACTGCTTTCATCGCCAAAGCATCACAAAGCCCTGCCGCTAGCGATAGCCACCGAGAGGCGGAACAGCGCTTGCCAGCAAGACCGGAAAGATTCCTACCACGTTAGCGACATCAGGGCCCCCTGTCACGTATCGAAACGCTGCATCCCACGCCACTCACAGCCACGCTCACGATTGCCTTGTTCGCCCGCCGGCGAGGGGCAAAAAGGTGATCGTGGCCACCTTGAACGTCAACTCCTGCCTCGAAACCTGGATCGCTGCCGCCGTCAGCTCGGAGGCAATGGCGTGGCTGCACGCGGCCTGCCAGGATGCGGCCACCGGGCCCCTGCGACAGTGGATCACCACCTTCGCTCTGGTTCCCCGTCGGCTTGGCAAAGAACCGCTCGCGGTTGATCTCGCCACCGCCGAAGCGGCCCGGCCGGGCTGGCAGCCCCAGGGCCTACGAGTTGACCAGGCCGCACGCCTGCGCCTGCTCCTGGCCTGCCAGAGCGGCGACGTGTTTGATCGCTGCGAGCAGATCGCCGCCACCGCCGACAGCAACGAACTCGAAACGCTGTATCGCGGCCTCCCACTCTACCCGCAGCCTGAGCGCTACCGAGCACGTGCCGCCGAAGGTTGCCGCAGCAACATCCGCGCCCTGTTCTGCGCCGTGGCGCACCGCAACCCCTTCCCCGCTGAGCAATTCGACGACGGCGCTTGGAACCAAATGGTGCTCAAGGCCTTGTTCATCGAAACGGCGCTGGCCCCCATCAGCGGGCTCGACACGCGGCGCAACCTGGCCTTGGCCACCATGCTCACCGATTACGCCGCCGAGCGCCGGGCCGCTAGCCGCCCGGTCGCGGTTGAGCTCTGGCGCTGCGTGGCGCCGTACGCCAACGAACGCGCCCTTGCCATTCTTCACGATCTGCTGCGCACCGGCACCGAGCCCGAACGCGTAGCCGCGGCACTGGCTCTCCATGAAGCCATCGGCGACGTCCCTGGTGATCCGGAGCGGGAGGCCGCCATTAGTGGCGGGACGCTGAATTGGGATCAGCTGGCCCCTGAGGAACAAACGTAGGGGAGTTTCAGGTTTCGAGTTTGGAGTTTGGAGTTTGTGGGTCGGGCTTGGATCGGTTTTGCGATTGGGCCCATACGGCTGCGACCCCGCCTTTAGCAGGCGGGGTCGCACGGTGGCTTCCCAACTCGAAACCCGAAACTCGAAACTCACTTATCCTTCTTGCCACCCTGGTTCTGCTGGCGCTTCTGGTGCATGGCCTTGGCGCGCCGCATCTCGTCGCGATCCAGGGTGCCGTCTCCATTCTGGTCGAGCTTGGCGAACAGCTCGGGATGTTCGGCCTGAAGCTTGGCCACTCGCTCGGCGACGCGTTCTTGCACGGCCGCGCGGGCTGCCTGCCTTTCGCCCTCATCGAGCTGGCCGTCGCCGTTGGTATCAAAACGCTCGATGATTTCGTCGCGATGTTCGCCGTCTCGTTGTCCACGCTTGTCGGCAAACTGCTCACGCGCCGCGGCCCGCTCGGCCTCACTCAGGGTGCCATCGCCGTCGCTGTCTAACTGCTGCTTCTTAGCCTGCAGATGCTTGCGCGCGCCTTGCAGCTCCTCCCGGCTCAGCTGACCGTCGCCATTGCGGTCAACGCGCTCAAACACCTTCGGATGGTCTGCCAAACGCTCGGCGATCGCCGCTGCTTGCTCGTCCGTCATCTGCTTACCGGCCTGGTGATGACCCTCGCCGCGCTGCGGGCCGTTGGATTCGGCCGCCATGACGGGCGTGATGCCGAGCAGACTGGCAAGGGCGAGGAGGCTGATGGTTTTGGTGAACATGACGTTTCCTTCCGTAGGTGGGTCCGGCTTGAGGACGGTGGATTGTATGCGTCAAGCGTGCCAAACGCTAGCACCGCTTTAGGGGCCTGCCGCTGTCGGATTAGCCCTAAAAGCGTGTTGGCGTGGGGGATTCCCCGACAAGGCTTCATGCCGGCGGCCTGAAGGGCTATCCCAGCAGCGCGCGCGTGCTAAGGTCGTCAGCATGGCGGACTTCGACCCCCACTCTGATCCCGCAGGCGAACCCGCCCCCGAGCCGGCGGCCGACGCGCTTAGCGAGGCCGCTGCTGCGCCCAGTACGGCCCTGCTGTCTCCATTGAGCATCCTCGGCATCATCAGCCTGGTGGTAGCAGCCGGCCTCACGGCCGCTTTATTGCTGCGTGGCGAGGGCAGCCCGGTGGTGGCCCTGGCGATCGGGGCCACCAGTACCGGTCTCCTCGGCGGCTGGCTGGTCACCTGGGGCCGGCCCGCCAAGCTGCTGTTGGCCTTGGCACTTGGCTTACTCGGCACCTCGGCATTCACCTTCAGCTTCGGCTGGTTCAACATGTCGTGGATTATCTCGGGCGCAGGCGGTGGCTGCCTGGGCGCCTGGGCCTACGCGCGGCGCCATCGTGCGGTACGCGCCACCTACACGCTGCTGGCCTCCGGCTACTTGGTGGCGGTGGCCGCGGCCCTGCTCGCCGCGATGCGCACCCAAGGCCACTGGTGGATCATCGGGCAAGGGCTTGGCTCGCTGATTCTGGGCGGCCTGCTGCTGCGCTTTGGGACCAGCGACGCCCCGGTGCATGAAGCGACTATCGGCAGCGACGCAGCCCCTGCCGTACCGCGGCAACACGGTCGCCTGCGCATCACCGGCCGCCTCTTGATTGTGGCCGGAATTCTGCTGCCCTACCTTGGCTTGGCGCTGATGGCGCTCGGCAAAGCGATGAACCGCGCTGTAACTGGATAGGCCTCATGATTCCGCAAGACGTGCACAATCAGTTTGCCGCCATCGTGATGCACAAAGGCTGGGGCGACGCCGAAACGTGGCTGCGCGAGCACCACGGCGAGTGCGACGTGGCCGCAATCCGAACCCGCCTCCAAGCCGAGCTACGCTTTGAGGCCAAGGTCAGCCTTGTTGTATTAATTGTGTCGGTGGTGGCCCCGATCCTGGTTATCGCCAGCTACTACCTTTTCGCCGCCGGCCTGCAGGCCGTGACCGGCCGCATGGCGATGCTGCTCGTCTTGGTCATCGTCGGCATCATCGCCCTTGGTGGCTTCGCCGCCTGGCAATCGATGACACGGTGTAAGGTGATGGCGCGGTAATGAGCGCCCATGGGGCCATGGGCTAAGGTCCTGGGTCCTGGGACGCGGCGCTTGGATCTTGGGAACAGCCGGGGAGTGTCCGGCCCAAGGGCTAGTTTTGCAGGCAAGCCCGGCTGTCCCTACGACCCACGACCCACAGCGCCCATCGGGCGCGAACCCAGGATCAGACCACAGCGCGAACCCAAAACCAAGGACAGCTGACCTCAGTCTTGCTTGGCCTCAAACTCCGCGACTTGTGCCAGCAGGTCTTGAATGACCTCGCGGGACAAGGCGTCGCGCTGCTCCATGTCGGCGCGGGCTTTTTCGACGGCCGTTTTGGCGTCGAGCACCAATTGCCGCATCAGCGCTTCGCGCTCCTTGAAACGTGACTCGAGGCTGGTCTCTTCGCGCTCGCGCCGGTTGGCAGCCGCAAGCTTGGCCATCGGGTTCTTGTCTTTGCGGTGGGCCTGGTGCACCTCGGCCAGTTCGGCCTCGAGCTTTTCTTTTTCGGCCAACAAGCTGTTGCGCTCGGCTTCGAGTTCGGCCAAGAGCTCACTAGAGGCCTCGACTGCACTGGCACTGCGCGCTTGCTGTAACGCGCTGGCCAATTCGTCGCGCTCGCCTTCAACCTGCTCGAGGCGCGAACGCATCGAGGCGGCTTCGCCCTCTACCTCGCTGAGGCGGCGGAAGGTTTTGACGCGTTCTTCGCCGTTGTCTTCGGCAGCGGCCACACGTTGATCGAGCTTTTGCCGCTCGGCGTCGAGTTCAGCCAATTGCTGTTCCAAGTCGCCATGCGCAGTTTCGGCGCGTTCGGCGCGGGTATTGACCGCAGCAACTTGGTTGGCCAAGCGATCGCGCTCTTCGATCACCGTGTTAAAGCGCGCCCGCGCTGTTTCGAGCTCGGCCCGCAATTTGTCGATGACCTCGTTGGCACCAGCCACCTGCTGAGCCAGCTTGTCGCTATCAGCACCAGACTCATCGATGGCCGTGAGCTGGGTTTCCAGCTCGGCTATCCGCTCAACGCGCTCGGCCGCTTCGGCGCCGGAGCGTTCCAACTCGGCTTCGACATCGGCCAGACGGGCGGCGTCGGCGTCGGTCTCAGCCAAGCGCTTCTCAAGCGTGGCGATCTGCTCAGCGCTCTCGCTGCGCACCTGCGCCACGTGCTCTTCAGCCTGGGCGACGGCGGCGTTCAATTCGGTTTCGAGCTGCTCAATGCGTGCACGCTGTTGGGCCAACTCGGCAGCCTGCTCGCTCGCGCTGGCGCCCTGGGCCTCAGCGTTACTCCGCAATTCATCGAGCTCAGCCTGCAGCGCATCGCGCTTGCCCGCTACGTCGTCGCGCTTGGCCGCGGCTTCGTCGCGCTGGCCCTGCACCACCTGAATCCGCTGTTGCAGATCGGCGACGTGCTTGCTCTGACTCGCCAGCTGGTCTTCGAGCTCGGTACGGGTGGCTTCGAGGGCCTCGGCCGAACTACGCACCAACTCGGTTTCTTGCCGCATCGCCTCCAAGGCGCCTTGCGCATCTTTCGCCTGGCTGCTGTGTTCAGACAGCTGCTGCTCAGCCACCGCGAGCTGCTCACGCAATTGCTCGCGCTCGGTTTCGCTGCGCGCCAGCTGTTCGGCCTTGGCGCGGTGAATCTCAAGTTCGGATGCCGTTTCACTGCGCTTGCGCTGGAGCTCTTCTTGGCCGGCCCGCAGAGCCGCCATATCGCGCTCGAGACCGGCAACCTGTTCACCACGCTCGCCGTGCTCGCGCTGCAAGGTCTCTAGTTCGGCATCGCGTTCAGCCACGCTAGCGGTGAGTGCAGCTACCTCGGCCTCGCCACTGGCCAGTTGCTGCTTCAGGGCATCGCGTTGCGCATGCGCCGCCGCCAACTCGCCCTGCAACTCGGCTTCGCGCGTCGTGAGCGCGGTGAGCCGCTCGTGAGCCGCATCGGCAGCGGCCTGCAGTTCTTCAGCAGCGCGCTCGTGCTGGGCGATATCAGCCCGCAGTTGCTCAATCGATTCGTTGAGGCGAGCGGTTTTGTCAT
Source organism: Planctomycetota bacterium (assembly GCA_027859175.1). Classification (GTDB taxonomy): domain Bacteria; phylum Planctomycetota; class UBA11346; order UBA11346; family UBA11346; genus GH22. The sequence goes on from JAQIBG010000084.1 coordinate 54,566, forward strand.
CGGCCGAGCCGCGTGCTTCGTCGAGCTGGCTCTTGAGACCATCGCGTTCAGCTGCGGTGGCATGCAGGGCTGCGGCCTGCACCTCCAGCTGACCACGCAGCTCGGTGACCATGGTCTGGGCATCGCCGCGCTCTTGACGCAGTGCGCTGGCGGCCTGCTCGTACGCATCGGCCTCAGTGCCCAAGACCGCGATGCGCTCTTCGAGCTGGGTAATCAACTGACGCTGCTCAGCAACGCCGGCGCGCTCGGCTTCGAGCTCGGCGGCAATGCCCTTGCTGGCATCTTCGAGCGCCGTGGCGGTGGCCTCTTGCTCAGCGAGGCGCTCACGCAGCGATTCGATCAGTTCTTGATGCTCACTGCTTCGACGTTCGCCACTGGCCTGGGCCGCGGCTAATTGGTCGGCAGTAGCGGTGCGAGCGCGCTCGGCGGCCTCGGCCGCCGTCCGCGTTTCCTCAACGCTGGCTTGCAGCTGTTCGAGCTCAAGCTGGGCGGCGGCTAATTGATCAGCCAGTTCGGTGCGCGCCTGGCTCGCGCCTTCGGCAGCGTCACGGCTCTCGTCCAAGCCCGCACGCAAAGATTCGACTTCGGCCTGCGCCGTTGCCAGCTGCTCGCCCAAGTCGCCACGCTCTTGTTCAACCCCAGCGGTAGCCTTGCGCCCTGATTCGAGCTCGGCTTCGAGCGTCGCAACGCGGGTTTCGGCGTCGGCCAAACGCTCGGCGGTGTCAGCGCGCACCCGATCGGCACCATCAGCCGACTCTCGCACGCTGCCAAGCTCAGATTCCAGCTCGGTGCAGCGGGCCTGAGCCGCGCTCAAGGTGTCGTGGGCCTCTTCGAGTTCGAGATCAAGCGCGGCCAAGGCGTCTTCATGAGCGCTGGCTGCCGCCGCGGTGGCTTGCTCTTGCTCGGCCACACGACCCTGCAGGGCTTCGTACTCGCTACGCAGGCTGTCTAGCTGGGCTTGGACCGCGGCGCGTTGCTCGCCAGCGGCGGCCAACTCCTGTTCCAGCTCGCCGCAGCGCGCTTGCGCAGCATCGCGCTCGACACGAAGGGTGTCGCGCGCGGTTTCGGTACCTTCGAGGCGTTCACGCAGAGCTGCACCGTCGGCCTCGGCGGCGGCTAATTTCTCAATCAGCTCCTGGCGCTTGCCATCCCACTCTTCGCGCTGGGCGCTGAGCGTGGCGACCACGTCTTCGCTGCCACTGCGTGCTTGGGTGAGCTCGTCTTTCAGCTCCGAGATCGCGTCGTGCGCCGCTTCACTTTCGATCTTGAGACCGCTGAGCTCGCCGCGCAGCTCACTGATGATGCCGGCCTGCCCAGAGCGCTGCTGGTCACCAGAGGCAAGCTGCTCCTGATGATTCTGCTCATTCGCTGCCAGGGCCTGTTCAGCCTTCTCGCGCTGCTGCTCGCTACGCTCGAGCTCGAGGCGGAGCTGAGCAATCTCACCCTCGCACTCGTCGATACGCGCACGTAGGCCCAGAATCTCGTGGTCGAGGGCTTCGATGCGTTCGTCAGCGCCGCCCGCAGCCGCGCTCATACTCGCGATTTGCTCCTCGGCCGCGGCCTTGGCCGTCGCCAACTCGGCCTCAAGCTCGGCCAGGCGCACGCGCGCCTGCTCAAGCTCGCTGCCCACGGCCTGGGAGGCGGATTCAACTGCCGCCAACTTGCCCTGACTCGCGGCCTTGGCGCCGCGTAGCTCGTCAACGGCTGCATTGGCAGCGCCGAGTTCGGTTTCCAAGCCGGCAATGCGCGCGGCGGCCTCAGACGAAGCGCTGCCGCTGGTGCCCAAGGTGGCGAGCAGAGCCATCAGAGCACCCTCGGCGCACGACAACACGCTGGCCATATCTTCGTTACGACCCAGAGCCTCACGCAGCTCGTCCATCGCCACGCCAGCCTCGTCGCCCTGACTCAGCAACTCGCCGGCGAGTGAGCGCGCTTCAGCACAATCGGTCCGCCGACCCTGGCACTCGTGATCGAGTTCAACTTGCAGCTGGGCGATTTGATAGCGTGCCGCGTCTTGCTGGTTGGCGTGCTCCTCTTGCAGCCCCACCAATTCGGCCCGCAAGGCCATCAACTCAGACTCAGCCCGCTCCATTTCCGAGCGGGCGGTTTCGACGACGTCGGCCGGGTTGGCCTTGAGCTCTTCGAGCTCGTCTTCCGCCATCGATCGCACTTCGTCGGCCTGCTCCACCATCGACAGCAGTGCCTTGAGGCGGCCGGCGGTTCGGGTGATTACACCCTCGCACTCGGCAACCAGGGCCACGGCCTCATTGAGGCAGGCATAGGGATTGTTTTCAGGGAAGGTGTGGGGCTGGAAGCTGGAGATATCCGGCGGTAGACCCACCGCCTCCAAGCCATGCCGCTCCAAGTCGATGGAGCGGTCGCGCAAGGACTCCATCACCGTCACCAGATCGTGGATGCCGTCGCGCAGCACCGGCGAGTCGGCGAAGGCGCCAGCGCCCACCAGCTCTTCGGCCAAATGCGCTGCCACTTCGCGCGCCACCACCAAGTCGCCAAAGATATCACCTTCGGTGGCTTGGGCCCAAAAACGATCGCCGAAGTAATCATGATCGATCCCGCGAATCACGTTCACGAGGTCGGCGTTCTGGGTCAGGTTCTGGGCCAGCCGCTTGCGCATGTTGGCCAGATCCTCACGAATCCGGTCACGTTCGTCCTGGGTTTGAGCCAGCTTAGTCGCGAGATCCTCAGTCATGACGCTCGGCTCACCGTTCTCCTGGTAACACGCCCGCTACTCCGAGTCGATCGAAGCCTTACGGGGAGGTCACAGTGGAGCCATATGGTGCATGTGAAAGCCCGGTCGCAAGAGTCGAGCTTCGCCATCCGGACTAGGCGTGCGCCCCTCACCCGCCACGCCGGCGACGTCGGGGCTTGCGCAGCGGGGTAAAGGCCCGTCGCTCGGCCTCGTCAGCGTCGGCCGGTGCCTGCTGGAGCTGGGCCAGAAGCTGATCCTGAGCCTTACGGCGGGGCTCGTTAGCGGCCGGAACCCGGCGCCGATAACTGCCGTCGCTCTGCATGTCACGGGCCGAGCAGTTGTCTTTCAGGAACAAGCTGAGCAAATCGGCCAGTTGGGCCTGCAAAGCGGGCTCGGTTATCGTGACCATGCTCTCAATGCGCCGATCGAGGTTGCGACCCATCCAGTCGGCCGAGGCAATCGCATACACCGGCTCGCCGGCATTGGCGAAGTGGTAGATGCGGCTGTGCTCCAAAAATCGCCCGACCACCGAGATAACCCGGATGTTCTCAGACAGGCCCGGCACCCCGGCCCGCAAAATGCACATCCCGCGCACAATCAGATCAACCTGCACCCCAGCCTGGGACGCTGCGTACAGCTCGTCACAGATGCCGGTATCCACCAAGGAGTTGAATTTGGCGATGATACGGCCGCTGCGGCCGGCCTTGGCGTGTTCGGCCTCGCGTTGAATCCAGGTATTGAACTGGGCGCGCATACTGCGCGGCGCCACCGCCAAACGCTCCCACTCACGCGGAATCGCAAAGCCCGTCAACACGTTGAACAGATCAGCCACATCACGACCAACGGCCTCATTGGTGGTCAGCAGACCGATATCGGTGTAGAGATTGGCGGTCTTGTCGTTGTAGTTGCCGGTGCCAAGGTGGCAGTAGCGGCGCAGGCCGTCTTCATCGCGCCGAATGATCAGCAACAACTTGGCGTGGACCTTGTAGCCCAACAGACCGTAAACCACGTGGGCGCCGGCCTGCTCCAGGCGCCGCGCCCACTGAATGTTGGCCTCTTCGTCAAAGCGCGCCTTGAGCTCCACCAGCACCGTGACCTGCTTACCGGCGCGAGCCGCCCGCATCAGGGCCGCCACCACCGGCGAACGACCCGACACCCGGTACAGGGTCTGCTTGATCGCCAGTACGTCGGGGTCTTCGGCGGCGCGCTCGACCAATTCAACGATCGGCTGGAAGCTGTCGAAGGGATGGTGGACCATCGTGTCACCCGAGCGCATCGCCGCGAACGGGTCTTCGCGCCACACCTCAGACGGCACGCGCGGCGTGAAGGGCGGGTCCATCAGGTCAGCGCGCGGCAATAGACCGGCAACCCCAAACAGGAAGGTCAGATCCAGCGGACCTTCAATTGACACCAAGTCTTCCGCGTCGAGCTCCAAGGCCTGCATCAGCCATTCGCGTAGCGGGGCTGGGGCATCGTGCTGCAACTCGAGACGTACCGCGGGGCCGAAGGCGCGCTGGCGCACCTCTTCTTCCATCTCCTGCAAGAAGTTGGTGGCGTCTTCCTCGTCGATCTCAAGCGACCCATCCCGCGTCAAACGGAAGGTGCCAGTCATGGCGATGGTGCGCCCGGGGAACAAGCTGCCAAGGAACTGCTCAACCACATCTTCGGCGATGGCGTAGCGACCGGGTTCACCCGGCAGCGCAAACAGCCGCCGCTTGATCGGCACCGTCACCAAGGCACGCAGCGGTTGCTCGCCGTCGGGATGATCAAGCAACACGCCGATGTGCAAACCACCACCCGACAACAAGGGGAAGGGTCGGGTGGGGTCAACCGCCAGCGGCGTGCAGGTAGGCTCAATGCGGCTGCGATACAGAGCACCCATCGCGGCCCGGTCTTGCTTGCCCCACTCGGCCAGCGGCACGATGCAGAAACCCTCATCGCGCAAGCGCGGCTCAACCTCGTCGCGCCAGCAGCGGTACTGATCGGCCACCAAGAGTTGGACCTGCTCGCGCACTCGCTCCAACTGCTGGGGCGGCGTCAAGCCGGCCGGATCCTTGGCTGACAACTTACGGCGATTGCGCAATTCCGCCAAACGCACCATCACGAACTCGTCAAGGTTCGAGGTCACAATTGCCAAAAATTTGGCCCGCTCGATCAGCGGGTTCTCGGTGCCCTGCGCTTCCTCAAGGACGCGCCGATTGAAAGCCACCCAGGTCAGCTCGCGGTTAAAATATTTGGCGCCATCAGGCATTAGTCATCCCCTCGCGGCTTCAGCACCACGTCGAGTCCGTACACGTCGCGGAATAGCGTGCTCTTGTCTTCCACCGACCAGCTCTCGAGTGCAATCTCGCGACGATCGGCCTCCAGCACTACCCGATCGTCGACTAGGTTGCAGCGCACCTTGCGGATGCGCTGAGCGCGTTCCACATCAAGCGCGTAGGCCACGCGCAAAATCGCCGCTAGATGGCTGATCACCACCCGCGTGGTCCGCGGCAAGCGTTGAAACTCATTGTGGCTCGACTTGGGGGCCGAACGCCGGTGATAGCGCGCCACATGCGCCACAACGGCTTTCTCGACCTGAGACAGGCCGGCGATATCGGCGGCGTTGATCAAATAGAAGCTGTGCTTGTGACGCGACCGCACATTAATGAATGCGCCCACGTCATGGACCCAGGCCGCGAACTCGAGCAAGGTACGCTGCCGCTCACCGAGATGGTGCAACTCCTTGGTTTGATCAAATATCTGCACCGCCAACGATGCCGTGTTCTCAGCGTAACGCAGATTCATCCCGTAACGCCGGCTCAGCTCGCGGGCCGCCGCGATCAATTGTGCACGCCCCAGATGGTGCGGCCCCTGGGCACCCGGCAAACAGTCAGCCAGCATGCCGTCGCGCAGGCGCAACTGAGGCACCAAGGCCGACTCAACGCCAGTGCGGGCCATGACATGACGCAGCAGGCTGGCGCAGAGCATCAGCAAGCCGGCATCGTGGATGCTCGCGCCGCACTTGGCAGCGCGCCCGGGAGCATTCAAGGCCAGCATATCGACCCACCACGCCTCAACTGCGGCACGCTCGATGACGCCAATGTTGCCGAGATCAGCCGACCCGCCGCCCGACTCGCGCAGCAAGCGGTGCAAATCGCGCATTTCGTTACCGGCCATGACCAAATTTGAGATCCGGGTACGCGGCAGCCGCGTCAGAATCATTTGCACCGCGCCTGCGGTGATACGATCAACCGCGTTGGCATAATCGCCAGAATCGCGCAGGCTGGAGAAATTACTTAAGACCCGCTCGGTGCCAAAGTGCTCGTCAACCGCGTGCACCAAGCGCCCGTTCTTGATCATCGCGATCACCGAGGTGCCGCTGCCAACATCCATCAACAACGCGCTACCGCGCAGGCGCTCGTTTTGCTTGGCCAGCAAGGGGCGCAGCGCGCCATGATACAAGCGCGCCTCTTCGCCGCTGTCGATAACGTCAACGGCAACGCCATACTCGGCGCGCAGGCGCTCAACCAACACGTCGCTGTTCACGGCCTCGCGCAGGGCTGCGGTGCCCACCGCGTGGATCAACTCAACGCCATAGCCACGGCCCACAGCGATGATGTCTTCAATCGCCTGTGCTACCGCATCCATCGCGGCACGGTCAAGCCGGCCGCCTGCCAAACCGCCGGTCAAATCGACCTCGCGAACCAAGTCTTCCAGAATGCAACTGCGCTGGCCTGGGCCCACCTCGGCCACGTAGGCGCGCACCGCGGATGAGCCACAATCGATCAGCAAAACCGGGTGGCCGCTCATGCCGCACCCTGGCCGACCAAGGCGCGCGCGGCTACGGCGGCGCCGGCTGCCACCGCGTAGTCACCAAGCTGCGCCAGCTTCACGCTCGCGCCGGCCTCAGCGAAGAACACCTGCTCGGCCATCACCGCATCAACTTCGGCTTTGAGCTCAGCGCCCAAGGCCGCAAAC
>JAQIBG010000096.1 GCA_027859175.1 Planctomycetota bacterium
CCCATCCGTGGGCTGCCCCAAGGCCAGGGCGGAGAATGCGGTCTGGAAAGATCACGCGATCAGTTCGCGTTTGTGGCTCCGGGAACGCCGAGCGCCTGCTTGGCAGCATGCTCAACCAAGGGTTTTACCTGATCTTCGTTAGCGCCTGGACATGCGGGGGGCTGTTGCGACACGCGCCATCCACGTGCGTCGTGCCCGTACTCGTAACGGCTGTCCCCACGACCCAAGCGCCGTAGGCGCGTACCAGGACCCAGGACCTAATCCAAAAATCAAACGCCGACCTCAATCATGCCATCGTCACGTTCGCGCACAGGATAGCAGGCAACTTTGCTGTCGCCGGGGCCAGCGCCGGTGGCGAGGTCGAAGGTCCAGCCATGGAAGGGGCAGGTCACGGCCCCACCGCTGACGGCACCATCGGCAATCGGCAGGTTGGCGTGCGGGCAGCTGTCCTTCAGGGCGTACCAGCCGGCTTGATGTTTGAACACCGCGATTCGTCGTGCGCCAATGGCCACCACGCGGCCTTGGTCGTCGGTCCAGTCAGCGGCTTTGCCGACCGCTTCCCAGCGCAGTTCGTCGTCGTCGTTGTGTTCGCAGCTCATGTCAGCTTTCCTCGCGCACATAGGCGCGGTGTTCGGTGCCGGTGGTGCCGGTACTGTCTTCTCGGAGATGAGTGCCCACGCTGGCGCTGCGGTCGGAAGCAGCTTGCGCCACGAGGGCGCCCACGGTGAGCATGTTTTGCAGCCGCCAGCCTTGCACTTCGCGGAAGAAGCCATCGGCCTGGTGGTCGAGCCAGAATCGGATCGAGCGTAAGGCCGTACTGATGCCCTTGCCGTTGCGCTGGATGCCAACATCGCGCCACATGGTGGCACGCAGGCTGCGTAGGAGGTCGGTGAGGTCGAGATGCTGGGGGGCTTCGCGCAGATATTCGGCGCAGGAGCGGACGCGACCAGGGAAGCCACCGTTCTCGGCCGCGGCGGCGCCGGCGCGGAGTCCAACTACCACCGCCTCCAGCAGGCTGTTGGAGGCGAGGCGGTTGGCGCCGTGCAGACCCGTGCAGCCAACTTCGCCACAGGCAAACAGCTGCGATATCGAGCTGCGGCCGTAGGTGTCGGTGACCACGCCACCGCAGTGGTAGTGGGCCGAGGGGTGAACGGGGATCCAGTCTTTGGAGATGTCAATATTGAGCGCGCTGCAAGCCTTGTGGATGGTGGGAAAGCGCTCGCGTAGGAAGGTGTCGCCGAGGGCGGTGGCATCGAGCCACACGTGCGGGAAGCCGCTGCGCTCAATCTCGCGCACAATCGCTTGCGATACCACATCGCGCGGCGCCAATTCGGCCGAGTCGTGATAGCGGTGCATGAAGCGCTCGCCGGCATGGTTGACCAGCACCGCGCCCTCGCCGCGCATCGCTTCGGTGATCAGCAGACGTGCGGCACCAGCGATGTAGAGCGTGGTGGGATGGAATTGCATGAATTCCATATCGGCCACCGAGGCGCCGGCGCGATAGGCCATGGCTAGGCCATCGCCGGTGGCAACCTGCGGGTTGGTGGTTTCGCGGTAGATCTGACCGCAGCCGCCGGTGGCGAGCACGGTGCTCCCGCCGAGGGCGCCGTAAAATTCGCCGCGCCGATTGTAGACTACGCCGCGTGCGGCGCCGTTGTCATCGGTGATTAAGTCGAGGGCAAAGGCGTTTTCGACCACCGTGATGCGCTGGTCGGCCAATACGGCGGCGCCCAGCGCTCGCGTCAACTCGCGGCCGGTGGCGTCGCCAAAAGCATGCAGGATGCGGCGCGAGCTATGCCCGCCTTCGCGCGTTAGGCTCACGCCTTGTTCGCTGCGGTCGAAGGCGGCGCCGTGGCGCTCAAGAAAACCAATCGCTTCAGCGCCGGCAGCGAGGATGTCGCGCACGGCGTCGTCGTCGCACAGGCCGCCGCCAGCCTTGAGGGTGTCTTCGATGTGGGTGTCGAGGTCGTCATCGTCGCTACGCCGGGCCGGTTCGAGCACGGCGGCGATGCCGCCCTGGGCATAGCTTGAGTTGGATTCAGGCAGGTCGGCCTTGGTTAGCAGTAAGACTTCGCTGCCCGATTCGGCGGCAGCTAGGGCAGCCGCGAAGCCAGCGACACCGCTGCCCACCACCACTACGTCGGCTTCGAGACAGGGGCGCCGCCGCAAGTCGAAGCCCAGCAGATAGCGGGCTACAGAGGGCCCAGGCCGGGTGTCCATATGCATCGGCGGGGATCTTGCCTGGGCATTCGAGGGCGCAAGCCCTCACCGGTGCAGAATGGGGGTCAGACTCTATCGAGGTAGCGCTCAACGGTGGCGCTAAGGTCGTCGGTGCGGCCACCCCAATGTTCTTGGGCCAAGGCGCAGAACTGGTCACCACGATCAGCGAAATCAGCGAACTGATCTGTTGAGGCGCAGCCTGGGCTCAGCAGAACCGTGCCGGCACCCTTGAGCTGGTCGACAGCGGCATGAATGGCATCTGACAGGTTACTGCAGCTGACCGGCGTGAGCCCACGCGCTTCCAGGGCGCTGGCGATGAGCGGCGCGGTGCGGCCCAGGCACACCGGTTTGGCACCCAAAGACGCCACCATGCTGGCGAGACTGGCGTAGTCGGCGCCCTTGTCGGCCCCACCGAGAATGATTGCGATGGGCTGATCAACCGACCTGAGCCCGGCGATCGCGGCCTCGGGGGTGGTGGCGATGCTGTCGTCGATGAAGTGGAGCTTGCCGCAGGTGTGGACGGCCTCGAGGCGGTGCGGCAGGGGGCTGATCTGCGATAGGCGGATCCCGGCGATGGCGGGGTCGAGCCCCATGTGGACGGCAGCGGTGAGGGCCAGGGCAGCGTTCACGGCATTATGTTCGCCGGGGAGGCTCAGGTGGTCGCGCTCGGCGATTACGGTGCCGTCGTGGCACACAAATCGGCGGTCTTGGTAGCGAATCTCGCTGCCCAAGTCGGCGTACTCACCGCTGACTTGGCGTAGCTCAGGCGGCGTGATCACCGCGTCGCACCAGTCCAACAGGCTGAGTTTGGAGGCGCGATAGTGCTCCTCGGAGCCATGCCAGTCGATGTGGTCGCGGTGCAGCGAGGTCATCAGGCCGAGGGTGAAGCTGGGGGCGATAGGGCGCAGGTGCCAGATCTGAAAGCTCGAGAGCTCGCAGGCGATTGGCGTACCGGTGCCGTAGCGCTTCATTACCTCGATGAGCGGTTCATGCGAGTTCCCACCGACGGGCCAATCGAGCAGGCGGCCACACATGCTGGTCGTGGTGCTCTTGCCTTTGGTGCCCGATACCGCGATGCGCGGCCCGGTGTGCACGGCGAAGAACAAGGCGTCGGCACAGGCTACTGGGGCGGCGTCCTGCGGGAGCCGCGCCAGTGCCTGCGGCGGGATGGCCGGAGATACGATGATGAGGTCGGCGTGGCGCACTGCTGGATGGCGCGATTCGCCCAGATGCCAGGGCCAACCACGAATGCCGGCCTCGGCCATCGCTTCGGGGAGCTCGCGTGGCGGGCGCCGATCGAGGATCGCAACGCGGGCTCCGGCGTCGGCGCACCACCGCGCAGCCGCGAGGCCGCCGCCGTGGCTGCCAGCGCCCCACACCACCACGCGCTTGCCCGCGAGGGCTTCGGGGCGGAGTTGGTCGATGGTAGCTGTGGCGTAGGGCAGAGCGTCGAAGGGGGCCTTATTCGTCGTCACGGATGGCCTCGCATTCTACGCCACCGGTGTGGCCGTCGATCCGGGTCCACTTACGCAGGCCGGCACAGATGATCATGGCATCATCGCGATCAAGACCGCTCTTTACCACTGCCGATCCGGCCGAGTGGGCTTCGTAGGCCACCATCTCAGCAACTTCGACGCTGAGGCCGGCGGCACGCTGCAAGGCGAACACCACGGTGATGAAATCGTGGACCTCATCGTTATACAGCACCACTTTCCAACCGCGATCGGTGGCGCTGGCAGGGTCTGCAGGCAACACTTTGGGAGCAGGGAGAACGGTGGTGTCAGGCATGGGTGGGGTGGCCGGGAACGGCCAGTGTGATCCTTGAAAGGGCCGCGCGGCAGGGCATAGCCAGTCTCTGGCCAGATTGCTGCACTGATGCAGGGATCTGACCGGTGCCGGCTCTTCCTTTTTGTCCCCATCGGGCCGCAGGGGGCAAGGCGCAGCCCTGTTCACCTCGCAGGTGGCGACTATTTGCGTGGTGGCTTGGCGTGAATTGCTGGCGCGCGAATAGGTGCAGAAACGGCGAGCACGGCGAGCACGGCGCCGGCCTGGGGGCCCATTTCGGTGGCCAATGGCTCTGGGGGATCAGGCAGGGTTTCCTGGCTGTTCCAGCTACGCAGTGTGGCGGCAATGAACTCAGCATCGGCAGCGTGGAACCACGCCGTTTGCGCCCACACCCAACGCTGGAAGGGGTCAAGGGTGATGACGCCGGCGGGGGTAAAGAGGCTGTCCGAGGGTTCGGTGACCAAGGGCTTGGGCGAGAACGAGTCGAGGTAATAGCGCCACAGTTCCTGGTCGGCCAGTTTGCGCTGCAATACCAAGATGTCGGTGGGCCGCTTGGCATTGCTGAACAGGGGCAAGGCCACAGCTTGCCATTCCAGCCGCTCGCCGCTGCCAATTAGGCCTGCGAGGGTACCGAGATCGGTGATGTTGAGTCGGCCGGTTTCGAGCAGGGCCTGCCCGAGTAGCGCCTGGGCGATACGGTCGCTGGATTGGAACACGCGGTCGCGCCGCGCGTAGAGCCAGTCAGAGCCGGCCTTGGCGGCGCGGTCTACCGAGGTGGCGCCAGGGAAGGCCTGAAGGGCCAATACCGAGGTCGCCGTGCTGACGTAGGGATTGCTGCCGAGGAAGGACCCGTCTGGTTTTTGTTTCTCGATGATCAGCTGCTGCCAGGAGCGGATCTGATCAAAGTCTAAGCCCATTGATCCGAGTACGTGGCTGGCATTCGATAGGCGCCAGTCAACCAGGGTGCCACTGCCTGAGCCGATTGTGAGGGCAACGCCGGCGGGGGCGGTGTCGCCTTGATCCATAGCAGGCAAGAGCGCCACTCCGGTGCGGCTCTCTGCAGCTGGCATGCGCTGTTGCGGCAAATCGGCGATGACTGCGAAGCGCAAGATCATCGCCACGGCAAACAAGAATGTGGCAATGCCAAGGGCGTTGCGTGCTGCCAAAAATAATTTCTGTGAGCGGTCTTCACTCGCGCTGTGTTGCACCGAGGCCATGATCGCGTTGGGGTCGACCTCGATGCGTTGGCCGCAACTGCGGCAGAACATGGTGCCGAGATTGTTGTCGGTACCGCAATGGTTGCAGGGAATCATCGTTCAACCCTCCCACTAAAAATTACATCTTCGTTGAGGGTTACCTCCAGGTCGACGCTCTTGGCACCGGGTGAGGTGGGCACTTTGATCAGGCTGGCAAAGCGACGAACCTGATGCGCGGCAACATGTTCGCCGTTGACCTTGACGTACACGTCTTGCCGTGGGATGGCACCGGAGGGCGACGAGACGTGAAAGCACAGATAGTCGAACGATAGGCTCGGATTGATGATGGTGGGCAAGTACTCTTCAGGCTTAGCGGCCAATTGTTTCAAGGTGGCAGTGTCCCAGGTGTATTCGGCTACGGCCAGTTCAACCGCGCGGCGCTTGTCTTTGGGCAGCTTGGGCGCCAACTTCTTGGCTAGGTCGTACCGTTCGCGCTCAAAGGCACGGTTGATGGCCGCTATGACCACGGTTTCTGATCCGTCGCGTTCGGCGGCGGCCACCACATCTTCAAGCTTGCGGTTGCCGCTGCTCATCCAACGCGCCATTTCTTCGCCGCTGCGTTGATTGGCCGGGATCTGGTTGATCAACTTGGCGATACGCTCGTCGCGATCACTGTGCCCGAGCGACTCGCTGTCTTTCTCCAGCAGGCTGATCAAGCCACGGATCGCGTTGACGCGTCGCGCTTCATCAAGCTTCTTGGCGTTCATGGTGATCATCGCGCTGTTGCCAGTGCGATCGAGGGTCACTGAAATGAGCGCGAGCTCGTCTTGCGCCGGGTGTCGTGGATCGAGCGCGAGCAAGGTGGCGGCGGCATTGCGCACGCCAACGCTATCCGCGATGCGCCACGCCGTGGCGAGGCGTTGCTCCAGGGTGTAGTGGAGCACATCGATGCTGGGGGCTTGATGCCGCGGCAGTTCGGGCAGGTCGGGCAAGCTGCCCGTGGTGAGTTCGGCAAGTTCCGCAAGGTGGCGAATTAGTTCGCCATCGCCGCCACTCATCTGATCAGGGATGTCGAGTTCTTGGCCGAGTATCGCGCGACCGAAGTTGCGCGCAGCCAGCACGTCGCGGCGTTGGATGCCAGGCACGCGGCTCGAGAGAATCCGCAAGCGATCATCGCTGTCGAGATCGGTGGGGTCGGTGGCGGGCAACACGGCACGGGCATCGTCGCCGAGCCAACCGGCCGCGCTGCGGGCCGCCTGGCGTGCCTCGCCAACATCACCAACGAACATCGCGGTAGCGTGTTCGCCGAGGGCTTGGCCAGCGAAGAAACGGTTGACGCCGCCCCAGGTAGTGAGGCCGGCGATCAGGAACAGGGTGCCGGCGCCGGCAAACATGCCGATGGTGGTCAGTTTGGAGGTATCGAAGGCCATGCTTACTCCTTGACCCGACCAAGAAGGAAGCGGCCCGGAATCGGACCGTACGCGGTGCTGTCAAACTGGTGTCGCTCTGAGAGCACGTACACGTGATCTCGTGGGATGGTGAGTGCTGGTACGTCACCCATGTTCTGTGGGATATCGGTGTCGGTGAAAGGCTTGTCGTTCACTGCCAAGGTACCGTCACTGATCCGAAGGGTTTCGCCGGGCAGGGCCGCCACGTAGCCAAAGGCGATGTTTTCATCGTCTTCCACGTCGGTGCGGAAGGCGATGACGTCGCCATGGCGCAGGTGGGCGAGGGTCACGGTGCCGTCTACTCCCGTGGTCTCGTCTTTGTCGATCTGGCTCATGTCATCGTAGCCGGATGCAGGGATGACGCGCTTGAGGCTGGGCAGCCAGCGAGCAACGCCCCACAGGATCAGCAACAGGAGCACGGTCCCGAGGACTGATCCGATCTGTTTGATCAGGTTCATGGGCGCCATGCTAGGGCCCCGATCGCCTTAGTGGCAGCGCGCACCTTGCTTGTGGGGGGTGGGGCGTGTCAGAGGGCCAAATCAGCACAGGACTTGGGCTGTCCAGGGCGATGCGCTGACAGGTCCGGCCCTTGAGCCGCCCGACCCGCTTGCGAGCATGCGCTTTTGGCGGGAGGTAAAATGGGTGGATCCGCATCGGCTGACGGTCCGTGGTCGGTTATTCGCGATCACAAACGCGAAATGCTCTTGGTCTTGTCGGGCCCCAGTGGCGCGGGGAAGTCAAGCCTGATTGATGCCTTTTTGGCCGATCGGAGCGAATTTGTGCGCTCGATTAGCGCTACCACGCGCGCGCCGCGTGGCGCCGAGCAGGATGGGGTTGATTACCACTTCATCGATGACGACACCTTCAAGAGTTGGGTCGCCGAAGAGCGCTTCCTCGAGCATGCCCAGGTGTTTGGCCAGCATAGCTATGGCACGCCGCGGCATTTCATCGAGCAGCAGTTTGCTGACGAGCGCAGCGTGATCATGGACATCGACGTTCAGGGTGCGCGCCAGATCCGCGCTGCGATGGCCGATGCCGTGACGGTATTCGTGGCCCCACCCAGTCGCGACGAGCTCGCGCGGCGCCTACGTGGCCGTGGAACCGATGATGACCAAGCCGTCAGCCGGCGTCTGCATAAAGCCGAAGACGAAGTCTCGTGCTGGGCCGAATACGACTATCTGATCATCAACGACGACCTCGACTCAGCCCTGCGCAAGCTGCGCTCGGTGGTGGCCGCCGAACGCATGCGCACGCCCTCCGCCTGAGCAACGTGCTTGTCGTTCAAGGCGGGCGCTCAGACTGGGCCGGTCATGATGGTCGCGGTCCAGCTGCGGCTGAGGCCGGCGGCGCGGTAGCAGGTGATGGCGGCGGCGTTGTCGGCCAGCACTTCAAGACCGAGTTTGGGGCTGCCAAGAGCCGCCTCGTTGGCAACCACGCCGGCGATCAGGTGCTGACCCATGCCCTTGCCGCGGAGGTCGGGCTGGATTGCCGCTAAGGTGAGCCAAGCGCGGCCAGGAGTGCTTTTGACCGCGCAGGCGCCGATGATGGAGCCGCTGTCTTGGAGGATATGGTGGCGGTAGCCTTCGCGTTCGCGCAGGTTAAGCGGGCGCTCGATGTGGCCGCTATCGGGGAAGGCGTCGGCCAGCAGGCGGGTGATTTCGTCGTGATCGGTGGGTCTGCTAACGCTCACGCCGCCGGGGCACGGCGGCATGTTGCCCATCAAGCTGCGCTCGTAGACGTGGTTGTCTTTCCACACGGTGAGGCCCTTGGCCAGAAAAAACGAACGCGCACTGCGGTTGCGGACGTCTACCAACACGCGGATGCTTTCATACCCGCCCGACTGCAGCGCGGTGCGGGCCTCGCGCAAAAGCCGGCTGCCAACGCCGGTGCGGGTGTAGCCATGGTGCACCACCGGGCCCCAAATGGTGACCTGGCTGTCCGAATACGGACAGATGGCTAGCGTGCCGAGGACGGTGCTGCCCTGGTGTAACACCAGCACGCCAAGGCAGTGCTCCAGATCTTCATGGCGTGGTTCCAGGCCCATACGGGTTGGATCGCCAACCACGGCATGTTCGCGCCCAGGCGGGCACGCACGCAGTAGTCGCAGCACAGCTTCGGTGTGCTGTGGCTCGGCATCAAGATCGGTGAGGGCAGGAATGCTCACGAGGGCCCCAGGCTAGAGCATCCAGGTGGCGTCGTCCAGCGCTCGACCGGATGCGCGCAGGGGTATTCACGCACGACACCGATTCAGATTTGCCGACTCACAGGTGGCCTGGGGAGACCCTCCCCGCGCACAACTCCTGTGAACGACCTCACCGTTGACCGACGCCGTCAGGCATAGACCTGGAAGTTGATCTCCTGGAAGGCGGTATCGCGCCATTCAATTTGCTGGAGATCGTGCTCGTTGACCTCGTTGCGCATGACCTGCTCGTACAGACCGGTGAAGCGACTGATGTGATCGCGCACGCGGCGTCCGGCGTAGCCGGGGCTGGTATCGGTGGTCATGATGAAGGCCCAGTCAGACGACTGAGCGAGGAGCAGTTCACGCGCCATTTGATTGAGTGCGCGGCGTTTCAACCCTTGGGCGCTGTAGTGCTCACGGGCGGCGCTGCGCATGCGTTGTTCGGCGGCGTGGAAATGGCGGTACACCCAATCGTTAGACGGATTCAGCCACACGCCGTTGTAACCCTTGTCGCCCCAGCTCGAGGCCGAGGGGGTGACCACTTGGTTGACCGGCATTTCCTGCAGGTACTCGCTGCCGGTGACGGCCTGGATCTCGCCGCCTTCATGGCAGGCGCGCAGGGCGCTCTCCACAAACTGCGGGCCTTCGTACCACCAATGGCCAAACAACTCAGCGTCGTAGGGCGACACGATCAGCGGGGTGCGCCCGAGCAGATCCTTGAGGTGCTCGCATTGCCCGGCGCGCTTGGCCGCGAAGTCGGCGCCGTGTTCCATCGCGCGCCCAAAGGCGGCACTCGGAAGGTAGGGGCCCTTCTCGTGCAATTCAACCTTGCCGGTGACGGCATGGTATTTGAGGCCGAGATTACGACGCACGCCATCGGGATGCAGGAACTCGCGAATATAGTCGTAGTCACCATCGTAGCCGAGGTCGCGGTAGAACTCGCGATATAGCGGGTCGCCAGGATAGCCGACTTCGGCGGCCCACACTTGGCGGCTCGATTCGGGGTCGCGGCCGAAGGCGGCTACGCCACCTGGGCAGTACACCGGGGCGTAGACACCGTAGCGCGGGCGCGGGGTACCATAATAAATGCCGTGGCTATCGACGAAGAAGAAGCGGATGCCGGCATCTTTGAGCAATTGCTCAACGCCAGGCGTGAAGCCGCATTCTGGCAGCCAAATGCCTTTCGGGTCGCGGCCGAAATGCTTGCGATAATTATTGCAAGCCACTCGGATCTGCGCGCGGCGTGCTTCATCGTTCGACATCAAGGGCAGGAAGCCGTGCGTCGCACCGCAGGTGATGGGCTCGATGATGTCGCGATCGAACAGGTCTTTGACCCAGGCCAAGATGTTGCCGCCCCAGCGGTCGAACTGGGTCAGGCAAAAACGGAAGTGGTCGCGGTACATGACCGCGGCCTCGTGGAAGGGGGTGTCACGCTTCCAATGGGCTTCACGCTCAGACAACTCGAGGCTTTGCTCGAGGTAGTGCCGGTAGCGGCTTTGCAGGAGTGGGTCGGCCAGCATTTCGCACAGGGGTGGCGACCAGGTCATGGTGACCTTGGCTTTGATGCCGTCGCGGTCCATGCGGTCGAAACGTTCGAGCAGCGGAATGTAGGTTTCGGTGATGGCCTCGAACAGCCAGCCCTCTTCCAGGAACACGGGTTCCTCAGGATGCCGCACAAAGGGCAGGTGGGCATGCAGAACGAGCATTAAGTAGCCGGTGGGCATTGGGCACTTCAAATCGGGGCAGGAGGCAGGGGCAAGCAAACGACACGTCCCGTGACCGAGCCACGGAACGGTGGGGTGTCGGTGCGGCGGTTTAGCGGTGGCTGGAGCTTGATCCCACGCTGTGGCTCGAGGGCAGCCCGTAACTCGACGGCAGCCCGGTCAGGTTGTCGCTGGAGCCAGGAGGAATTCCCGGACCAGCCGCCACTTCACTCCACAGCCGCGCGCGTAGGCGCTGCTCGCTCATGCTGACGCTGGAGGGGCTTGAGCCCGGCAGACCCGCTCCAACGAGCAGCTCGTCGAAGGTTTCGTCGACCGCCATCCAGTCTTCATCAAGACGCTCGGACGGGCCGATCGGCGGCGTGCTGATGGCTTCCGAGGCCACCAGTGGCACCAGTTGGCCGTTGGGTCCACGCAGGGCCAACTCGCCGCGGTAGGTGG
>JAQIBG010000147.1 GCA_027859175.1 Planctomycetota bacterium
TTGCTGCCAGGGCTGGTTTGATAGCGGTGGGTGCCGCCAAAGGCGAGGTCGAGGTCGCTATCGTAGTATTGGTCCATCTGCTTGACCGGCGGCGCGAGCAGTGCATCGCGATAGGGCCAGGCAATTTCCGGATGCCGAATCAGCGGATTTTGCGGGGCGCCTTTGACGGCGCAGAGCATCTTGTAGCCAATGGTTTCGTCTGCGAGGTTGTAGTCGGCGTCGCGCACTTGGCCGCGCAATTGCTGGCCGTTGGCATAATAGATCTGGCCGCCACCAGCGAGGATCTGCGCGATTTCGTCGCCGTCTGAACTCAGGCGGCCAGCTAGGGCGCCGGGCAGGGGTTTGAGCGAGCGAAAGCTGAGCTCGATATTATTGGCTAGAATCAGGTTGGTGGAGTTGCGGTTGGATGCCATCCCGGTGCCGTAGGCTTGGTTTTCCGGGTGGGTGGTACCGTAGTGGGTGGTGCCGTCGTTGGCTTGGGTGTGCAAGATCTCCAGGGCCAGTGCGCTCGCGTACAGTTGATAGCGCGCCTGTTCTTGGGCCTTGATGCCTGACGGGAGAATGCCCGCTACGGCCAGTACGGCGATCGCCATGACAAGCATGGCGATGAGTACTTCAAACAAGGTGAAGGCGCGACGTTGGTTCACCGCTCGCGGACCTCGGATCCGTAGCCGAGGCCGATCGGGTAGATGGCGATTTCGGCTTCGAGTTCGCCGTCGATAGAACGCAGCAGCAGGCGTTCTGCGAGCGGACTACCGGCGATGCCGAGGCCGGCTCCGGCAACATTGCTGACCACGGTGGTGCCGGTGCGGTAGCTGAGGCTCCAGCCGATATCACCACTCAGTGGCTGCGGTTCGTCGCTGGCTGAAGCGGCGCTGTAGATGACCACGCCGGCCGGCAAGACGACTTCACTGGTGTGGCCGTTCTTGCTCCAGATCGTGCTGCTCGCCGCGCTGGTACCGCGCGTCATCGACACCACGTAGCGGCCGTCGCGCTGATGCAGAACGACGCCGAACAGGTCGTCGGCGGTCCAGCCTGGGTCGGCTGCTGTGGGTGCCGAATGCGAGACCGCCGCAATCCGCGCGCGCTCAGACATGGCCACAATCGCATTGACGCCATCGGCCATCTGGCTGCGGCGTACGCTCGACATCACGCCGGGCACGGCGGCCGCGGTGAGAATGCCGACGACGCTGAGTGCGACGAGTAGTTCAATGCTGGTAAAGCCCCGTTGTGCGGACATCAATGCCCCTCCCAACTGCGAATGTCGTCTTCGGTGCCGTCTGCGCCGTCTGGTCCGAGTGACCACACGCCGTAGTTGCCGCCGCCGTAGCTCTTGGCTTGATAGTGAACGTGCAGCGCTTGGCCCCACGCGTCGATGAGGCGGCGTTGTGGGCTCACGAAGCGTTCGCCCACGATCGGGCGTGCCATGTCGAGGCAGCCCATGTAGCCGGAATCAATAATAGTGCTGGTGAAGGCCGGGCTGGCGCCGGCTGCGTTTTCGCTGCTCGGAACGCCGTCGAGCAGGCCGTCGTTGTTGAGGTCCCACAGGGGCCGCGTGGTGCGCGCGCCGGTGGTGTCGGCCCAGGTCCAGGTCTGCACCTGATAGCTGTCGATTGCCGCAGCCACCGCCTGGACCAGCACGGTGGTAACCTGCTGCTTGGCGCGCTCCCGGTAGCTGACGTACACGGGAATCGAGACCCCGGCAATCGCTACCGCCACCGCAATCACAATCATCAGCTCAATCAGGGTGAAGCCCTGATGTGCTGCGTGTCGATGTCGGGTTGCTGCAAGCATAACGACCTGTGGGCGGTTGGAGGCGAACTCCGATGAGTATAGATGACGCGCTTCCGGTGTCTATCTGCTCATGATAGGTATGGCGGCCGCAAGCGGCTAGGCTGCCATTCGTCTCAGCAAGCGGCTTTTTTGTGTCAGGCCACGTTGATGAATATTCATAAAAACAGTCATATCAGAACATTACGTTAAGGTCGGCCGTCACCCTTATGGAGGGGTGTTTTGCGTCGATATAATGTAAGTCATTTTTGCATAACTATTTGTATGGAAACCGGTGCTGACGACAGCTATTGGAGCATTTCTTTCACACACAGGAATTTTCGTCGAAATCACCTGTCCGGTTTGATGAGACGGTCGTCGTCTGAGACAAAATGGCCGATGGCGGAACGCATCCTACGCGCATTGCGTTTACCACTAACTGGCCTGACTTCCGCATGCTGGCCGGTCTTTTGTCGGTCGCGCGCCGCAAGCATTGGCAGTTACTGAATTTGGATCACGTTGGCACAACGGTGTTTCCACTCGCAGCAGTTGATGGCCTGATCGCCAACATTACCGATCAGGTAGAACCTGAGGTCCGGCGCCGCATTGAGCGCTGGCGATGCCCCTTGGTCAACCTATCGCAGACCGTGTACCCGTGGATGCGGGGGCCGGTGGCGTGGGTCACGCATGACGACTATGCGATTGGCCGCATGGCAGCCGAGCACCTCGCCCAGCGCGGTTATCAGCATCTTGCCTACTATCATAACCACCACGGCGAATTGACTCGCTTGCACGGTGGGCCGCGCTCGCGTGGTTTTACCGAAGCCGGGGTCGCGGCAGGCTGCCAGGTCCACACCTTGGCTGGCAGCGCCCTGCACGACGCCGCCGATTTGATGCAGACCTTGGCGCGTTTGCCGCGGCCCTTAGCGGTGATGTGTGAGAATGACTACCAGGCGAGTGCCTTGTGTCAGTTTTGTCATGACTATTCGATCTTGGTACCGGCAGAACTGGCCATTATCGGGGTGGAAGATGACCCCTATATCTGCCCCAGCAACGTGCCGGCTTTGACCAGCGTCGATGTTGATCGCGAGGGGCTTGGCATGGCGGCCGCGGAAACGATGGCCGGCCTGCTTGAGCAGCGCTTGGCTGGTGACTCGGTATTGATTCCACCACGCACGGTGGTGGCACGGGCCACTACTGGGCGCTGCGCGAGCCCCGACCCAAGCCTGCAGCAAGCCCTGGCCTATATCGACGAGCATTTCCAAGATGGTATCGGTGTCGACGAGGTGGTGGCTGCCGTTGGTCAATCGCGTGCAAGCCTGTATCGATCTTTTCAGCAGCACTTTGGCCATTCAATCGCCGTTGAAATCGCACAGCGGCGGATCCAGCGCTGCTGCGAAGTGCTGTCTGGGTCGGATACCAGTCTTGAGGAGATCGCCTTGGCGACGGGCTATTCCAGCGCGCAACATTTGCGTCGGAGTTTCCAGCGGGTCAAAGGTGAGAGCCCACGGCGGTTTCGTGAGCGTACGCGTCAGGCCAGTCGTGAATTTGATCAAGACTTGTATCGTCGATTCCATGGCCAGCAGGCCTTGAATCGGGTGCTGGCTGAGGCGAAATCCGCGCCGAAGCGGTAGCCTGGTGGTTTTAGTGGCGCGCAGGGGTGCTGGCTGAACACTGGAGCCATGTCTGAATCGAATCCCTTTGCCGCACCAGATGTTGCTGCGGTTGATGTCGCCGCCGAAGAGAACGCCGAGAAACGGAGTATCGTCCCAAAGGTGTTTGGGGTGCTATCGCTGGTGTTTGGTATTTTTGGCGTGCTTGGTGGGATTGTTAATGTGGTCTTGATCAAGGTCTTGAAGGTGAACGTAGACCAATATGAAATGCTGGGCCAGGATCCGGATGTGTTGGCTGGGATGCATGCGTGGAGCGTTGTACTCGCGATTATCTTAATTTTTGGCGGTATGCGTTTGATCAAGTACCAGAACTCGGGGCGCTACTTTTTTAATGTGTATGCAGTGCTCGGGTTGCTTGGGCAGGTGCTCATGACCGCCTATATGATCATGCAATTGTCACAGCTGGAGATGCATGGCGCCGAGCGCATTGCGGTCATCGGTGCGGTCATCGGTGGCATAGTCGGTGGCCTGATCGGCGCCATCTATCCGGTGTTGGGCTTGATCATGCTCAATACTCGGCGCGTGAAGTCTTTCCTGAGCTAGCCGCCGCAGCTGCCGCGAATAACCAAGCTGGGTTGCACGATGCGCTCGCGGATCGGGGGCGCGTCGGCGGCGAGGTCGTCAAGCAGCATGGCGGCTGCCTCGGCGGCGGTTTCATCAAAGCGCTGGGCGATGGCGCTGAGGGCCGGGCGTTGTTGCGCGGCCATGTCGGGGTCGTCATCGTACATGATGATGCCGATGTCGATGCCGGGCTTGCGGCCGAGGTCGCGGAGCGCATAGAGCGTTGCTGCGGTGTGGGCGCCGCCCTGGATCAGGATCGCGTCGATTTCAGGATGGGCGCTGAGATGCTGGAGCACCGCCTGGTGGGCTTCGCTGAAATTGGCCGCAGTGTTGATGAGCAGAGTGTCGTCGTGCGGGAGGCCGCGTTCTTTGAGCGCGCGGCGCCAGCCACGGCGACGGTCTTGGTGGTACCACTGTTGGTCGTGCTGATCGCAGTAGGCGATGTGCGACCAGCCACAGCCCGCGAGCTGGTTCACGGCCATGGCAGCGCCGGCCGCGTTGTCGGTATCGAAAAACGAGCAGGCCTCGCGCCCGGATGGGCGTCCAAACAAGATGCAGCGATGGCCGCTGGCGCGCAGTTGGCACAGTTCGTCAT
>JAQIBG010000231.1 GCA_027859175.1 Planctomycetota bacterium
CCCTGGCCCTGTGCTGCTGCGGCGCCATGCCTGCCGCCGATGAAGACGCGTGGCTGCGCCCGCTTGGGCCGCCTCCCAAGGCCAAGCCCAAACGTATTTCCGGCGGCGAAAGCTTCCCGCCCTTGCCCCTACCGGTCACACCCCTGCGGCGCTCCGAGCGCAAGCGTGAACCCAGCCCGCCCAAATTATTAGGCAAGGTGGTGTGGGGTGCCGAAGCCAGCTACACCTGGGAATCTGGCGACGCTATCACCGTGAGCGACTGGAACCAATGCCCCGGCGACACCCAAAGCCTGATGCAGCACGCTGGACAGGCCCTCGGCGTTACCTACGGCCACGAAACCGTCACCCTCGCCAGCTTCCACTTTGACCCAGAGAAAATGCCACTGCTGTTGTTCAGCGGCAGTCGACGCATCCAACTCGCCGAAACCGAACGCCTGGCCCTGCGGCGCTACGTTCAAGACGGCGGCATGCTGGTGTTCGACAGCGTCGCCGGATCACCCTGGTTTCATCAAACCGCGGTCCAAGAAGCCGCCGCGATGTTTCCAGACCAACGCCTGCGCGCTGTGCCACTTGATCACCCCCTGCTGCACATGGTCTACGATACCAGCACCGTCAGCTACAAGGGCGCCGCCGAGGGCGACCAACCACGGTTTCAAGCCATCTACATCGGTTCGCGCATCGGCATCCTGTTGAGCCCCTACGGCCTCGGCACTGGCTGGGATGGCCGCGACGTCTACGGCATCGAGCAAGCAGCTTGGTATAGCGTCGACTCGGCGCGGAAACTGGGCATCAACTTGGTGGCCTATGCCATCGGCTACGCCGAGGCCGGCCGCATTGAAGCTCGGCCCGAATTGCACGGCAGTGAGGCCAATAGCGATGCCGACGAACTGGTGTTCGCGCAGTTGCGCCACGATGGCGCCTGGAACGTCCACCCTGGTGCCGCCGCCGCCTTGATGATGCGTGCGCGCCGCGACCTCGCGCTCGATGTGGGCCTGCGGCGCGTCGCCGTTGATGCCGGTCACGACGACCTGTCGCGGTACGGACTGCTGTATCTGACCGCGCTCGACGAGTTTCATTTCAGTGACGCCGAGCTAGCGGCTATCCGGCGCTTCCTCGACCGCCATGGCACCCTGATTATCAACAATGGCCTCGGCCTGCCCTCGTCTGACCAGATTCTGCGGCGCGAGATTGCCAGGCTCCTGCCCGACGCCGAACTCGCACCGGTAGACCCAGCGCACCCAGTTTTCAACGCCGTGTTTCCGACCGAACAGGTCCGCTATACCCCGGCCGTGATCGCGACAGACGGTGCACTCACCGCCCCTGTGCTCGAAGCCATCGCCATCGACGGCGACTTGCGCGTGCTATACGCACCAATCAGCATCGAAGCCGCTTGGCTCGGCTGCGAATACCCGATGGCGCGCGCCTACGCCGGCCCCGATGGGGTACGCATGGGCCTGAACCTTCTTCTCTACGCCGCGACCCACTGAGGACCTCCATGGACGCGAAACTGATCTGCCTCGACGACGAGCGCGAATTCCCTCTCAGCGACGCCGGCTTAAGCATCGGCAGCGATACCAACTGCGATGCCGTGCTGACTGGGCCCGACATCGTGGCGCAACACGCGCAGGTGAGCCCCACCGTTGATGGCTGGGAACTGCGCGCGCGTCCTGGCGCTTCAATTACCGTTGATGGCCGCTCGCTCGACCACCTCCGTCTCGAGCACGGTGACGAATTCGCCATCGGCACGGCGACCCTACGCTTCGAATCAAGCGTGGCGGTTATCGAACGCTCGCCGATGGCCGGCAAGCAGTTCAAAGACGTGGACCAGGCACTCGGTCATTTCAAAGACGACATCAACAAGGTGCGCGATGAAGTGGGTCGCATCGTAGTGGGTCAGCGCGAAGTGCTCGATCAGGTATTGGCGGCGCTGTTCTGTGGCGGCCACTGCCTGCTAGTCGGCGCGCCAGGCTTGGCCAAAACCCTGCTGGTGCGGGTGCTCGCCGGCACCCTCGACCTGACCGCCAACCGGGTCCAGTTCACGCCTGACCTGATGCCCTCCGACATCACCGGCACCGACGTGCTCGAAGAAGACAAGGTATCCGGCCAGCGCAGCTTCCGGTTCCGCAAGGGCCCCCTGTTCACCAACGTGCTCCTGGCCGACGAAATTAATAGAACGCCGCCGAAAACCCAAGCTGCCCTGCTCGAAGCGATGCAAGAGCGCCGCGTATCTACCGCCGGCATCACCTACGACTTGCCGCGCCCCTTCATGGTGCTGGCCACGCAAAACCCAATCGAACAAGAAGGCACCTACCCGCTGCCCGAAGCCCAGCTCGACCGCTTCATGTTCAACATCGCCGTTGATTATCCGAGCCGCGATGAAGAGCGCCTGATCCTGCTCGAGACCACCGCCGACGTCGATTGGACCGTGCGTCGCGTGCTGTCGAGCAAACGGATCGCACGCTATCAACACCTGCTGCGCCTGCTGCCGATCTCAGACCACGTGGTCGACTACGTCACCGCGCTGGTGCGCGCCACCCGTCCCGACGACCCCACCGCGCCCGACTGGATCAAGCGCTGGGTGCGCTGGGGTGCCGGCCCGCGCGCCGGGCAGTATTTGCTGCTCGCGGCCAAGGCCGCCGCCGCGCTCGACGGCCGCGCCTCAGTGGGCTGCGCCGACGTCCGTAAATACGCCAAGTCGGTTCTGCGACATCGCATCTTCCCATCCTTCGCCGCCGCCTCAGAAAAGGTAGACGCCAACAGCATCGTCGACCGTCTGCTAGCCGAGGTGAAGGAGGCCGACTATGGCGGCTGATGAGCCGCTGCTGCGCGTCGAGTTAATCGAACGCCTGGCCGACCTCGCCATCACCATGCGCCGACCAATCCTCGGTGCAGCCCAAGGCGCGCATCGTTCGCGGGCCCACGGTGCCGCCGTGGAGTTTGCTGATTACCGCTCGTACACACCTGGCGACCCGCCGCATCTGATCGACTGGAAAGTCTACGCGCGTACTGATCGCTATTTGATCCGGCAACACGAAGAGGAAACCCGGCTCGATGCGCGGATCCTACTCGATGTCTCCGAAAGCCTCGCCTATCGCGAACAAGGCAGCGAAACCAAAGCGCGCTACGCAGCGCATCTGGCCGCGGCCCTCGGTTACGTGTTGGTACGGCAACAAGATCGAGTCGGCTACAGCCTGTTCACCGATCGCATCGTCCACAGCGAAGACTTCACCGGCACCATGGCCGGTCTTCAAGCCCAACTCGAAGCCATCGCTGGGCACGCAGTTGACGGCCCCAGCAACATCGCCGCCGCGTTACAAGAGCAGGCCGAAACCGGCTGGCGCCGCGGCCTGATCGTCATCGTGTCCGACTTTCTTGAAGACGTCGACCAACTCCGCGCGGCCACCTCGCACCTGCAACAACTCGGTCACGAATTATGGCTGGTCCACGTGCTCGATCGGGCCGAAGTGTTGCTGCCCTATGAAGGCGTGGCTTCGGTGCGCGCACTCGAACACGGCGGCCGCATGGTGGTTGAGCTCGACGCGATTCGCGATCGCTACCGCGATGCAGTTGAAGCCCACGTGGCTGCGCTGCGACGCTTGGCCGCTGAACTCGGTGGCCGCTACCACCTCGCTTTCACCGACGTATCACTCGAACAAAACCTGCGCACGGTGGCGCGCGGATGAGCCTGTTGCACCCGCTGTTGCTGTGGCTGGTGCCGCTCGCGATCGCGCTGCCGATCGCAGCGCATCTGTATTTACGCGTCCGCACCCAGCCCTTGGTGCTGCCGAGCGTGATGTTCTTCCTGCGGATTGATCCCAAAATGCAGGCGCGCCGGCGCCTGCGCGAATACCTGCTGCTGCTGCTGCGCATCCTGTTCTTGCTGACCCTGCTGCTGGCCCTGACACGACCGGTGTCAACCGGGTGGGGCCCGCAAGCACGCCGCGCCGCCGTGGTGGTGATCGATAATTCCGCATCCATGCGGCGCGCCGCGGCCTTGGGCGACTCGTGCCTGGAGCAGGCACGCCGCTGTGGTCACGCGCTGATCGATTCGCTGCGCGACGGCGATGCCGGCGCCCTGTTGGCCACCGCGCCCGATCCGATGCTGGCGCCGCGTCTCGCCGCCTTGGCCGAACCAGCAGTGTTGCACCAAGTGCTCGACAGCGTGCAGCCGAGCGATGCCGCCAGCGCGCTCAACACCACCATCGAGCAAGCTCTGGCGCTGCTGAGTGCCGGCGCCAGCCCAGAACGTGAACTCCATCTGGTTACCGACCTCGATGCCAATGAATGGAGCCGCAGCGCACTCGACGCAGCGCAGTTGGCCGGCATTCGGGTTGTCATCCACCACATCCAGCCCGGCGAAGCCGCCACCGGGTCAGTGCTGATCGAGCCGCCGGTCGCGGCCCCTGGTCGCATCCTAGCCGGCCGGCCGCATCCGTTTCGCATCGCGCTCAGCGCCGCAGCCAATACCTCGGTTGACCTAGCAATCCGCGGTTCGCATGGCGCCGAGGCCATTCATCGCGTACGCACCAATGAATCTGGCACCGCCAATCTGGTGCTTGATGTCGTTGCACCCGAAGCCGGCGAACAGTGGCTGCGGGTAGAACCCAGCGGCCAGGCCGCCGCAGCCGCCACCGCAGCCTACCGGGCGCTGCCGCGCGCCTGGGTCGATATGCGTGACCTAGATGCCCCCCTGCTTGAGCTGGCCTTGTCACCGGCTGGCGATGGGCGGCTGTCAGGCTTGGTGCCGCGCCACCTCGACGCCAACGCGCCGATCGACCCTAACACCGCAGCCATGCTGATCCCGCTGGCGGCGCTGCGCCTTGACCAGCACCCCGTTCATGCCTGGCTCGAGCAGGGCGGCATCGCCATGGCTTTCCCGGCCGAACGCGATCCGCGCCTGGTCGAACGCTATGGCTTACGCTGCGAACGCAGCGCCATGCTCGCACCGCCGCAGGCGGTATTAGCGGCCGACGCCGCCGCCAAGCTGCTGCCCGCCCTCAGCGATGAAGCCGGCATCGTCGACTTCCCCGGTTGGCAGATCGCACGCCACGTCCCGCTGCAGCTCGACGCAGCTTGGGCGATCATCGCGGCTAGCGACAGCGGCGCACCGATCCTGGCACAACGACGCGTCGGCGCGGGCCGTCTGGTGATCTGGGGCGTACCCTTCGATCAAGACTGGACCAGTCTGCCACTGCGCGGTTATGCCCTGGCACTGGTCCAAAGCTTGGTTCTCGGCCCCGATGGTGACCAGGATGCCAGCCGCAAGCTCATTGCGGGCGCACGACCCAGCGCGCCCAGCGCCAGCAACCTGTTGAGGCTCGACGCGCTCGGCGGCGGCGAACTCGCCTGGCATGGTGCCGCTGCAGACCTGCCGCGCCTGGTGCATACCGATGTGTACCGACTCGATGACGGCACCAGCAGACACCTCGTGGCCGTCAACGCCGACCCGGGTGAGCGCACTGGGCAGCAAGCCCCACGCGACGCCGTTCCCAGTCTCGCCGGTGTCAGTTATCGGAGCCTCAGCTTCGCCACCGAACGCAGCACCCGCGAGCAACTCGACGCTTGGCGTAGCGGCGGTGACCTCGCCACGCCGTTGGCATTGCTCGGCCTGCTCCTGCTGGCTGCCGAAGCCTGGGTCGGCGCGTGGCGGGCCGTTGTTGCACGCCGCGCGCAGGCCGCCAGCGGCCTGGCCGCCGCTGGTGCAGTGATGTGGCACCCCGGCCTGCAACCGGCTGCCAGCGCCGTCGTGGCCATGCTGTGCTTGCTTGGACTGTGGTGGCTCTGGCATCGTCTGCGCGAACGCTGCACCAGCCGCGACGCAGCGATCCTGCTCGCGCCCAAGGTCATCTTGGCCGCGCTGCTCTTCTTGATTGCCGCCGACCCCTACCTGCGCAGCGAATCAACCGAAGCACCCCAAGGCCATGTCCTGGCGCTCATCGATACCAGCTCGAGCATGGACGTCATTGATGACGGTGCGCGCAGCCGCCTCGACCGCGCCTGGACGCGGGTCCAAGAATTACGCGAGCACCTCCCCGATGGCCTCAACCTTGAGGTACGCCCGATAACCGACCAAATCGGCGACCCCATCTCGCAGCTACCAGCTCTCGGCACAAGCATTCGCAGTGGTGATTTAACCTCGGGCCTGGTAGGGCTTGCGTCCCTCGCCGCCACAAGCCACGCGATCCTTGTTATCAGTGACGGCGGCGACGAAGCGCCCCGTCTGGCCAGCGCCACCGAGACCCCCCTGCACGTCCTTGGCATCGGCGCCGACGGTCAGGCCTGGGCTGACTTGGCTGTGGTCGAAGTTGAGGCACCGCCGAGCGCCGAGCAGGGCGTGACTTTTACCATTCGCGGCGAGCTGCGCGCGCGCCGCGGAACTCTCAGCGATGAGGTGCTCAAGGCCGTGCCGCTGTTCCTCGAAAAACTCGACGACGCGCAACAGTGGCACCCGCTACAAACGAGTAGCGTTGATCTGCGCGGTGGCCGCGTGCGCAGCGAGCTAGAACTGCGCGAAGAGCAACCCGGCCGCCATCGCTACCGCCTGCGCCTCGCCAGCAATGCCGATGAACTCACCGCCGCCAACAATCAACGCGAGTTCGCGGTGGAGATCGGCCGCGAGCGGGTGCGCGTGCTGTACTACGGTGAGCGCATCGCCCTCGGCTATAAATACTTGCGGGCCGAACTCGCGCGCGATCCCGGCCTCCACTTTACCGCCCTCCTGCGCACCTACGGCGATCGCTATCAACTCGCCGGTAGCACCGGCGAAGCCGACGAAGCCCTGAGCGGAGGATTCCCCAGCACCGCCGCAGCCCTCAGTGGCTTCCAGGTCATCATCCTCGCGGCGGCGCCCGACAGCGCGTGGCCCGTGAGCGCCCAGCAAGCCCTGGCCGAATGGGTCGCCCAAGGCGGCGCGCTGGTGTGGTTTGACTGCGGCGAGGCGCTCAACGCCGAAGGCTACCGCAGCAGCCCCCTGCACGCCCTGCGCCCATGGCAGCTTGGCGCTAGCGCCTTCAACCAGGCCGGCGCCTACAGCATGGCCATTCCGCGCGCCGCGAGTTCAGACCCGCTGCTCGACGGCGTTGCTGCCGGCTTTGCCGACGCAGCCCTGCACAGCCTCGTGGTTGGGCTGGAAGCCAAGCCCGATGCCACTGTGCTGCTCGCGGCCTCACTTGATGGCCAAGCCGTGCCGGTGGTCGCCAGTCGCCCGTGGCGCCAGGGCCAGGTGTTGGCGGTTGCGACCGACAGCCTGTGGCGCCTGGCTCGCAGTGACGAACAGCAGGCCGCTGCCTATGGCCGGTTTTGGCGCCAAGCAGTCCGCAGCCTGAGCGGTCATGATCAACGCCTTGGCCACCTGCGCCTGCGCTGGGACCGGGAACACTACCGCCCCGGCGACGAAGCCCTGCTTGAGGTCCACGTGCTCGACGTGCCAACCGGCCTCGGCACCACCTTGAGCGCCACCGTCACCACGCCCAGTGGTGACTCGCAACAACTCTCAGTGCGCCCGGCCAGCGTCGGAACCGGGCATGTGATTCGTGTGCCCTTCGCCACCGCGGGCGAACACGCCCTGGCCTTAGACTTGCGCTTAGGCGATGGCCGCCGTGAGCACCATGACGCGCTGATCCACGTCGCCCCGCGACTGGCCGAAGGCGCGCGCCTCGATGTCGACCACGACGCACTCGATGCCCTGGCCATCAGCGGCGGCGGCAGCTACATCCGCGAAGACGATCGACTCGCGTGGCGCCGGCTGATCGATCAACTCGGCACGGGTGAGACTGTCCGCAGCGACGCGCCGCTGGTGAGCGGCCGTCTGTGGCCACTGATCCTCGCCTGCCTGGTTTTGTGCGCCGAGTGGTTGATGCGACGCAAGGTGGGGATGCCATGATGCGCTGCCATCTCATCACGACTTTTGCGCTACTCGCGCTCGCCAGCTTCGGCGTCGCCCTTGAAGCCGCCGAACCCAATGGACTGGTCCAATGGTCCAATGGCGAAGAAGACACCGGTGACCTCAGTTTTGCGCCCGGCGTAACGCTCAAGCTGCACGACGGCAGCGTGCGCCATCGCATTGAACCCAGCCAAGTCGCCGAGCTGCGGCTACGCCCCGAGAAAGAAGAGTTACTGCGTCGCTGGCGTTTCCTCGAACCAGGCAAGCCTGCCAAAGAAGAAATCGGCGAACCCAAACCGACCCGCACCCTGGCTGCCGACCTGACGCTCATCGACGGGCGCGAACTCAGCGGCCACCTCTTCACCACCATGGCCATCTTGCGCAATGAGGCTGGCAAGCAGCGCGTCTTGATCCCGGCCAAACAACAGGGCGACGAAGGCACTGCGCTGAATGCCCTGATCTATCCCCAGCGCATGGTGTTTGCCCCGTTTACCCAAGGCCATGGTCACAAGGTCGTTGTCACTGGCCACGCCATTGCGCTCACTAGGCCCGGCCTGGCACGCCTCGGGATCAACGACGGCACGCTCCACGCCGGCGCCGCTACGGCTGTGTTCCTGGCCCGCATTGCAGACGATGCCGTGCACGTGTCGTGGCCAAACGGCGATCATACCGCCTTGCAACAGCGCCTACAAAACGAACTCAATCAGATCGATGACTTCTTTGATGATCGCCGCATCAGCTTGGCCTGGAGCGCCAGCGACGATACCCGCTACAGCGTGGTCATGCTGCAACGCAGCGGCGTCGCCACCGGGAGCAAGCCGTGGCGTATTGAAATTTGGCGTTGGCATCACGACGCAATTGACGACCGCTATCTGATCGCCGGCCGCGGTTGGCTAGCGCGTGGCCTCGGTGCTCCGCCGCAAATCCACGCCGACCCCGCCCTGTGGAACGCCAACCCCATCTGTCGCGGAGAAACACCATGAGCCGCTGCCAAGATTGCCGCCATCGCGTCAGCGCGCTAGCCAAGCAACGCTGGGTTCTCAAGATGCTCAGCGGCGTGCTGATTTGCGCGGGCGCCCTGGGCGCAGCCGCGCTGGCACTGGTCAGCGCCGATCAGGTGCTGCTGCTCCCAGCCGCTGCGCGCCTAGCCGGTCTGCTGATAGCGATCGTGGTAGTGGGCGCAGTTGTAGTGCGCAGACTGCTGCAGCCCTTGCTTGCCGGGGCCAGCATCGAAGCCGCTGCGCGCAGCATCGAAGCCCTCAACGGCCACGGCGACAACCGCGTGCTCAACGCCTGCCAATTTGCCCAACGGCAACTGGAAGACACCGACCACCTGTTTGCCGAGCAAGTGGCCACAAGTGGCCTCAGCGCTATCGACACCGTCGATCGCGGCGCCTTCCTGCGCATGCGCGCAGCGGTGCATGCCAGCCTGTTTGCCGCCTTGCTGTCGGCGGTGTGGATCGCCTATGCCGGCGCCTATCCGCACCACGTCCGCCACAGCTTGCTACGCCTGCTCAACCCCCTGGCCACCAGCGGTGTGATCAGCGAGGTGGTGATCACCACCGAGCCCAGCGGCGCCCTGACACGCTATGCCGGCGATGCCATTAGCGTGTCAGCCAAGGTCATCGCGCTCGGCGAAGACAGCGTCGAGCCGGTCCTGGTCATCGGCGAGCACGGCGCGAGCGACCCCACCGCCGGTGAAAGCATCCCGATGCAGCAGCAGGCCGACGGTCAGTTTTTAGCCGTGGTACGCGGCCTACGACGCGACCGCGATCTGGTTGTCAGCGCTGGCGGCGCCTACGCCGCGCCGATTGCGGTCACGATTCGGCGCCCACCCGAACCGAGCGCGCTGCGCTTTGCCATTACCGAGCCAGCCTACACCGGCGGCGCGGTCCGCGAATTGCCCGGGCCAGACCTCGACCTGCTCAGCGACAGCCTGCTGCAAATCCTGGTGACCATCGACCCTGCACCGAGCGCGGTCAGCTTATGGACCCCTGATGCCGAACAGCCGCTCAGCCTTGAAGGGGAGCAATGGTCGGGTGCGATTCAGGTGACCCGCTCAGGCGCTTGGGAATTGCGCATGCCGCTGGATGACGCCCTCCGCGATCCAGCTGGCGCGCCGCATCTCGTGCTGGCGTCGGGCTCCTTGCGTATCGCCGCCGATCAAGCACCCGAAGTGGCCATCGACACCGACGAGCGCAACCGCTACCTCGCGCCTGGCAGCAGCCTCACGCTGCCCATTCACGCCAGCGATGATCGCGGCCTGTCGCTGCTGCGGGTAACCCTGGCCGACGCGGTAGACCCCAACCGCACAAGCGGCCTCGTAACCTGGCCCTTCCTCGGCCCGCCCGGCCGCAGCGATGCCGTCACCGAGCAACTGCGCCTGACTTTAGACCCACGGCGCTTCCAAGGTGGCCGTAGCTATATTATTACCGCCGAGGCCAGCGATTTCCGCCCACCCGAGGGGCAGCGCAGTCGCAGTCAGCCGGTGGTACTGCGAATCATCGATCCGAGCGAGGTGCAAGTCGCCGGTGACGCCGCGTTCCAGGGCGCCTTCGCCGTGCTGCAGCAGGCGATTCAGGCTCAAGACCAAGCGCGCGGCCGCAGCGCGGCCCTCGCCGCCAACCTCCCTGCCCCCGGCCAAGGCCTGGTACGGCCGGCTGAGGCGATTGGTGCCGCTCAAGCCAAAACCAACGAATTGATTGCCCAAGCGCGCGATCGCTTCGCTGCCCTGCCCGGCAGCGAAACCTACGCTTCGGCCCTCGCCCGCCTCGCGCGCGGCGAATGCGTGCGCGCCAGCGATGGCATCGAGCACCTGCCTGGCCGCGACGCACGCGAACTGAGCCCGGCCTTGGCACAGATCCGCGAGGTCCAAGATGAGATCTACGCGCGCTTGGTGGCCCTGCTCGGCCGCATCGCTGACCAGCACCCAACCCAGGCAGCCGATGATGCCAGCAGCAGCGATAGCGGCCACGAAACCGACCCCAAAGACCTAGTCCACGAATTAGTTGATGGCCTCGAAGACCTGGTGCGCAAGCAACGCCGCCTCCTCGACCGTGCGCGCAGCCTGGCCGAAGACGGCCCCGTTGACTTGACCCTCGACGAAGAAGAAATCCTCGGCGAACTCGCCCGCGGCCAAGACGAGTTGGCCGCGTATCTCGAAGAGCGCCTCGATGACCTGTCGCAATTACCCGATCAAGACTTCGCCGATGCGGCGCTCAAAGAGGAGTGGAACGAAGTCTTCCAAGAGATGCAGCTCGCGGCCGATGCCTTGTATAAAAAGAAAATTGAACTCGCGGTGCCACACGAGCAGTCAGGGCTCGAGAGCGCCGAAAGCTTGATCCACAATTTGGAGAAGTGGCTGGCCGAAGCTCCCGACAATATTCAGTGGAGCATGGAAGACCCGATGACGCCGCCCGATGCCCCCCTGGCTGATCTGCCCGATGAACTCGAAGACCTCGTCGGCGACCTGCTTGATGATCTAGCCGATATGGAAACCGACGTGGAAGACGCGTCATCCTCGTGGATGGACAGTCTCGACAAGGGCGCCGGCTGGGGCACCTCTGACGGGCCGATCTCCAACATGTCGGCCAAGGGCGTCACCGGCAATGTGTTGCCCAACCAGAACGAAGTCGGCGGGCGCAGCGGCGAAGGGCGCCAAGGGCGCAGTCACGGCCAGATGGTTGAAGCCGGCGCCGATGGCAAAGGCGGACGCGAAACACCCACGCGCCTCACGCCCAGCCCGTTCGAACAAGGCTCGGTTGATGACGCCAGCACCGACGACACCGGCGGCGCCACCGGTGGTGGCAAGTTGTCTGGCTACGCCGGCGAAGGCCTGGTCGGCCCAACGCCACCGCCCGAGCTTGCCGCCCGCATGAAACGTCTGGCCGGTCAGCAATCGGGCATCCGGCAACAAGCGGCTGATCTGGCGCTCGAACTACGCAAGCGCGGCTACCCCTCGGGTGATCTCGAAGCCGCCGTGGCTGCGCTGCAGAATGTGGCGACAGCAGCCGGGCGCGGCGATGCGGTACGCCTGCGCCAAGCGCATCACGACGCGGTCGACGCCCTGGCGCGCTCACGGCGCGAAGTGGCCACCGAAGCTAGAGTCCGCCGCGAACGCTCAGTCCTCAATGAACACGAACGCGAACTCTCGGTCGATCAAGACCAAGACAGCATCCCGGCTGGCTACGAAACCATGATCGAGCGTTACTACCAAGCACTGCAGGGCCGGAGATGATTACCACAGCAAGGCCGTTCGCGGCCCTCGTCCTGGTCGCCACACTCGGCCTGCCCATGCACGCCGCTGACACCGCCGACACCGCCGACACCGCCGACACGCTGCTGGCCAACGGTGACTTCGCCACTGCCGATGCCACCGACCCACGCAAGCCAGCCCACTGGGCCCTGCCCGATGGCCTCGGCGTGCAATGGATCGACGGCCACATCGTACTCGACACCCGCATCAGCGAGCGCGACATGGTGGCCCGTTGGCACAAGATGGGCATCACCGAGTGGGATATTCCCGAACCCAAAGGCAATGCCGTGGCCGATACCTACGGCCTCAGCCATTATTCCGAGCCCTTCGCGATCGAACCAGACCAAGCCTACCGCCTGCGCTTCCGCTTTCAGGGCAAGGGCGGCGGTAAAGTATGGGTGCGCGGCTACGCCACCAGGCGCGACCGTCAGGTCCGCATCTACGAAGCCGTCGCCAATGGCAACAGCCCGCAAGAGTGGACCGAAATCAGCCACGCCTTCCACCCAACCAAGAATACGCCCAAAGTCACCGAGATGCGCGTGATGCTCTACGCCTTCTACCCCGGCGGCCTATACCACTTCGACGACGTCATTGTTGAACCGATCGACGCCGCCACCTACGAGCGCGAACGCTCAGCTCTCAAAAGATGATCGACTGGTAGTCCTTACCCGCCAGGGATGGAATTACTTAAATCGCCGAATGCACCGCGCGGCCAAGGCCGCTGCGCCAGCGTTGCGGACTGGTGGCGTGCTCGGCGCGAAAACAGCGAATGAAATAGGTTGCGCTGGTAAAACCACTGGCCGCGGCAACCGCGGCGATCGATAGCTCGGTGTCGGCAAGCAGGCGCTGAGCCAAGGCAAGACGCCGACGACGCAACCATGGCGTGAACGCCTCGCCGGTGTGGTGGCGGAACAGCCGCGATAGATGCCCCGGGTGGCAGCCGATGCGCTGCGCGATCACGCTGCGGTCTAAGTCTCCGTCGATCCCGTCGTCAACCGCCGCCACGGCTGCCGCGAACAACGCAGCCCCCGGATCGGCCCGGCCCCGGTCGGCAGCCACCAGATCATGCGCGGTCAGCAGCAACTCGCCAACCGCGATGCGAATCCGCAGCGCGCGCCGCTCAGTGCTCACGCAGGCCGCTTCATAGCGCGCGGCGAGACCGCGATCGGGAAGTGGGTAGCGCAGCGCAGCCCTGAAGGCGCCGCCATCATTACGCACCAACACAAGGTCGCCGGGGCGCACCACCACCTTACCGATGGCGATGGTCGGGGCCTCGGCGCGCTGCTTCCAACTACCGGCGCGAGCGTAACCCAGGTCACGCCGTCCGAAACGCCGCCAACGACCGTCTACGCGGTAGCGTAGGTGCCCGCGCCAAGCCCAGTTGAGCACCGGATCGGGGCTGTTCTGACACGGCGATTCCGGTCGCTGCAGTGACACGGCGATATCGTGTAGGGCGCAGTTGTCGGCCATTGCCAGCAGGCGGTCGAGCTCGACACGCCACCACGCCACAGACTGGGCATGTTCCATATGTACGATTCTATGTGATCCATCAACGATTTACAGCCGGACTTGTCCTGACTACGATGGTCTGGATAGACTATCGGAGAATTCTCATGCCGCAGCGCCCCAACATCCTATTCATCATGACCGATCAGCAGCGCTACGATGCGCTGGGCTGTACCGGCGGCTGGGTTGAGACGCCGCATCTTGATCGGATCGCAGCGCGCGGCACGCGCTTCGACTGCTGCTACACCAATGCGCCGCAATGCGTACCAACGCGTCTGAGTCTGGCCACCGGCTGCTATCCCCACACCACCGGGGTCTGGGTCAATAGTCACCACTGCCTGTCCCCGCACACCCCAACGTGGATGCAAGCCGTGCGCGCGGCCGGTTACCGGACCAGCCTGTTCGGCAAGACCCACCTCCACCCCCACACGGGCGACCTGCGCGATCGTGAGCACCTGCTTCACGCCTACGGTCTCGACGACGTCGATGAAATCGGCGGCCCGCGCGCCTCCAGGCAGGTGCGCTCGCATATGACCCAACGCTGGGAGGATCTCGGCCTGTGGCAGCTCTACCGAGACGACTACGCCGAGCGCTTCAACAACGTGCCCTACGTTGCGCGGCCCTCGCCCCTGCCCGAGGAGGAGTTCGCCGACGT
Source organism: Planctomycetota bacterium (assembly GCA_027859175.1). Taxonomy (GTDB): domain Bacteria; phylum Planctomycetota; class UBA11346; order UBA11346; family UBA11346; genus GH22. The sequence continues at coordinate 14,299 of JAQIBG010000231.1, forward strand.
CTACGTTGGACAGCGCGCCAAGGCCTATCTCAATGACTATCAACACGCGCAGCCCTGGTGTTGCTGGGTCAGCTTCGGCGGACCCCACGAGCCCTGGGATGCGCCGCAACGCTGGGCCGAGCGCTACGCCGACGACGCCATGCCACCGCCGATCCCACGCGCCGAATGGATGCGTGGCGGCGACAGCATCCTCGCCGCCAAGTGTCACAACAGACCCGGCGTTTTCACACCACAAGAGGTTGGTGCGATGCGCGCCAACTACGCCGGCAAAGTCAGCCTGATTGACGACCAGATTGGGCAACTGCTCGCAGTGATAGAGGCCAGGGGCGAGCTCGACACCACCGCGATCGTGTTCACCTCAGACCACGGTGAACACAACGGCGATGCCGGCCTTATTTACAAAGACACCTTCCTCGACGCCAGCGCACGCATTCCAATGATCGTCAGTGCACCAGGGCAGACCGGAGGCACCGTGGCCGATACTCCCTGCGAGTTAATCGACGTCGGCCCAACCATCGCCGAACTGGCCGGAACCAAACTCACCTACCGACAATTCGGCCGGTCTCTGCTCGCAGCAACGCAAGACCCAAGCTGCGCCATTCGCGACTACGCCGTCAGCGAGTTCTGCGGCGAGATGATGCTGGCCACACCGGAGCGGAAGCTCTTGCTCAACGCCAGCGGGCAGCCTTACGCCCTGCTCGATCGCCTTGCTGACCATGACGAGCAGCACGACCTGCGTGCAGATCCTGTCGAGGCCACCAAGCTGAATGAGCTGCGGCTGCAGGCCTTAGACTTCCTGGTCCACACTCAACTCCACGAAGCCCGTGAGTTCACGGCCCGTGACGCCGACCTCATCGCCCCGCACTCGGCAACAAGCCCCGCGAGCTAAAACACGTAAGCCCGCTCCCCGTTGCCGATGACGCCCACCCTTTAACGCACCAAAAAGAAAACCGCCGCTGATCCGAGATCAACGGCGGTTCAACCGTGCCATCAGGCACCAAGATTACTTGGCGGTTTCGCGGCTCTTCTCAACCAGCCAGATATCGACTTGGCCGAGCATCTTCTTCATGGTGGAATCGAGCGCGAGACGCAGCAGCTTGCCGATGTTGTCCTTGTCGAGCTGCAGGTCCGCGTCGGCCTCGGCACTGGCGCCGAGGATCTGCACACCAAACGCGCTCTGCGAGTCGACACGCTTGTATTCGCCGAAGTGAGCGGCGTAGGTGGTGCCGTCGGAAGGATCGACCAAGCGCAGGTCTACACCGATTTCAACACTGATCTCGACCTTGTCGGTATCGACATCAACACCACCGATAGCACCGGCGATATTGATAAAGCCGAAACCACCCTTCTTCTCCTGGCGCTTAACCTGGAAGTTGGTGATCTTGCCAATGAGCAAGGCATCAACGCCGCGTACTTTGCCAACCTGGGCGGCCTCATCGGCGCGCACAACACCTTCCAGCCCCTGTTCTTTCATCAACTGGTCGAGTTGGGCGCGCTCGATCACCAAGAAACGGCTCGTCAACTGAGCGAGGGTCGACAGCTGATCGGCCGCTACCTCGGCGGTATCGGGAGCGGCTTCGCGAGCGGTGATGGTAAAGGGCGGAACACCCACGCGGGCCCGCACGATGCCGGTTGGAGGCGGCGGATAGATGCCGACCTGGGCGGTATCTTCATCGGCGGCGTACTCGGTGCGGGAACTGCCGCAGCCAACGACGGCACAAAGGGTAAGCAGAATCAGACTGCCACGGAGCAGATGCATGGGGGATGTCCTCGCGGGTGTACGAGAAAGAGTAAGCCTTCTAGCCTAGGGCCATAAAAGACTGACCCCAGCCAAGACTAGGCCATTGATGCACTCAGATCAGCTTAGTCGCGGTTGGATCATGCACTACGCTGATAGAACTAGCACAGTATAAGGGTAGGCGACGCCCCCAACAGCACTTAGCATTCCAGCATGCTCACCCCTGGGATGACCATCGGCGGCCTCCGACTTGATCGCCTGCTGGGCCGCGGCGCGATGGGCGAGGTTTACCTCGCCGAGCAACTGTCGCTCAAGCGGCCGGTTGCGGTGAAACGCATCGCTGACCACCTGCTCGACAATCCTGAGGCTATCGCGCGCTTTGAGCGCGAGGCCCAATGCGTGGCCCGCCTGCAAAGCCCGCATGTGGTTCAGGTCTTCGATTTCCTGCGCCTCGCCGACGCCGAGGGCACCGAACACTGCCTGATCGTCATGGAGTTGGTTGAAGGCGGCATGAGCCTGCGCGATTGCCTTGGCCAGGGCCCCCTAAGCTGGCAACAAGCTGCAAGTTTGGCCCTACAAGCGGCCGAGGGCCTTGCCGCCGCACTCGATACCGGCGTCGTGCATCGGGACGTCAAGCCCGACAACATCATGCTGAACCGCCACGGCGTCGCCAAGCTGGCAGACTTCGGGCTCGCCCGCGCCGTCGATTCAACCGCGATGACGCAAGAAGGCTCACTGCTCGGCACGCCCAATTATATCGCCCCTGAAGGCTGCCGCGGCGAAGTGGTGGGCCACAGCGGCGACCTCTACTCGCTTGGCGCCACGTGGTTTCACCTCGCAACCGGCCAACCTCCGTATCGCGCCGAAAATCTCATGGCCCTGCTGCGCCTGCATCTCGAGGGCGACATCCCTAAGCTGCGCAGCCTTGCCCCGGAGACCCCCGCCCCACTGGCAGATCTCGTTGAGGCATGCTTGGCCAAGGATCCAGCAGACCGCCCGGCAAGCGCACGCGCCCTGGTCGATGCGCTCCAGGCCCTAGCCACACAGGGCATTGTCATTCCCAGTCGGGTCAGCGAATTGGTCAGCGCCCACAAGGTTGACCCGGGGCAGACGACCGTGGCCACCGCGCATGGCGCGGCAGCTGACACCGCACCACTGCTCACTGCAGGCCCGGGGAGCGACGCGCCAACGGTAGCAACGGTCATGCCCGACCGGCCAGCCAGCCACGATAAGCTCGGCCAAGCAACGGCAGCCACGGTGGTGGCCGGCGAGGTCCCGACGCTAGCCCAGCCCAGCCCCGTGGCGCCACAGGCAGTGACCTCTAAAAGCCGCATCCTGCCGATGATTGCCGGGCTCGCCGTGCTTGTTCTCGCCACCGGTGCCGGTGTCGGCCTGTGGCTGCAAAGCAGGCCGGACCAGCATGACGAGCAACAGGCCCAGGCCACGCCGAGCCCGGCGCCCCAAGTGACCAATTCGCTCCCCGCCGCGCCGGCCACATCGGATCCGGCACCGCCCGAGGCAGCCATTCCAGCCACCACCATCGCGTCGGCAGCCAGCTCAAGCCCCCCTGCCACGCCAGCACCAGAGCCGGCGAACCCAAGCACCGTCACGGCAACGACCACTCCGGCCAGCCCAAGCACCGCTACGCCAGCAACCGAGCTCGCCAGCCCAAGCACCCCCGTGCCAGCGCCCGATGCGGACAGCCCAGCTACCGCCACAGCAAACACCGCCACGCCAAGTCCCGTGACACCACAGACACCACTAGCGGCGCCGGTCGAAACGCCTGTAGTAGTGGCCACCACGGCAACGCCGCAGGCCACGCCCCCAAGCGCTACGCCCCCCACCGCCACGCCCGTTACTGCAGCAC
>JAQIBG010000236.1 GCA_027859175.1 Planctomycetota bacterium
CCGGGTTGGGGTCGGGCCCGAGGTCCCGGGCCGGGGGGGCGGCGGGCCCGCCCCGCGGGGTTTGTTGGACCAGGTTTCGACGCAAGGCGTCCGTCCGAGCTGTGCGCAGCTCGCGGGCGCGAGGGGCGGTGCTTGGCGGCACCCGATCAACCCGCCGCCGGAAAGGAGCACCGTCATGGACGATCGCGTCCAGGAATCCCCGAGCGCCGGCCGCTTCGCGGCCCCGGCCATCACCGTCACCCGCTACCGCCGCGGCCGCTTCTGGGCCGACTGGCTCTACCACGAGCTCTTGGCCGTCACGGTCTACCGCAAGGGCGCCGAAGCCGTCGTTCGCGAGCTGGAGCGCCGGGCGCCGACCTGACGGCCGCCGTACCCTGATCGCGCCCCCAGCAGCCTGGAAACGGCCGCTGGGGGCGCCATCATGCCGTGATGCTGTCCCTGGGCCGTCTGCGTGGATTCGGGCGCTGCTGCGCCGCGATCTTGGCTTGGCTGCTGGGCCTAGTCGCGCTGCCGGCGATCGGCCCCGAGCTGCCGAGCACGGACGACCAGGTCGTTGCCCCGGCGCCGGCCGTCAACGACGAGCTGCCGGCCCAGCGCCTGGTCGTGCTGATCGCGCACCCGCCCCAGGGCCCGCCGGCCGTTCTCGAGGCCGCCGCTTCTTCTTTTAGCCAGCTTCCGGCCGGCGCCCTGCGGGCGCCCGGCCTGGTTGTCGTTTGTGTGGCGACCTACGACTACGACGGGATCTGCGTCCAAATCCGAGGGTACGTCGGGACGTCTGACCCGATTAACAAGTGGGATCCTAACGGTTTGCGGGCAATTGTTGCCTATGGAGAGGAAGATGCATTCAATGAGTGGCGTGCCAGCAAGAACATTGACGCAAGGTTCTACCAGTGGGGCGTGACACAGAATCGTGAAGGTTGGTATGCCAAGGCATCGTGGAACCCCCTGAAAGACTTCCACTCGTTATGGTACACCTATTCTGAACTCTACCGCACAAAACAGGTAGACCTATCATTGATGAACGAAAATGAGCAGGCATTTGCGCTCATGGTGCTTTCACCGGATCTCTATGTATTTAAGAATGGTTCATGGCATAAGGATGGCGATGGCGTTTCGGTTCCCGAGGCGACCACAGGAGTTAAAGCGCATTTCCAGATATATCCGCGTTTGAATGGTGCTGTTCAGGCTCTCGGTGCGACTGTTGAGGGGGCTGTTTCGGCAGGCCTACTTGTTGCCCCAGAGCCTACTATGGTCAGTAAGGTGGTTGGCTGGGCTGGGGTTGTGCATGCATCAGACAACGCAGCTGCAGGTTTGAATACGATGATATTCGGCGAGCCAACACAGACATTGACATCCAGGGCTGTCCAAGGGGGGCTTCAATTGGCAGGGGTGAATGAGCAGCTGTCTCTAACTATTGGTGAATATACAAACGCCGCTGTCGGATTGGGTACAATGGGCTACGGAGGATATCGATTCTTGACGGCACCCAAGCCTCTGATTCCCAATCAAGCATCGATTCGACTTGTTCACTTGACCGATGAGGCAGGTGAGACCGGAATTGCGGCATCGAACACTCTGAGAGGTAACCACGGCATTTTTGCAGTACCGGCAACTGTTGGCAGTGAGAGCACCGCCCTCCAGGTGCTCCGCACTGGGTTAACTCCTGATAAGACGACGAATCTGGTTAACGTGCCAGGGTCAGCAGCAAATCTGTTCACGAGACCGGTCCCTCTTGGCCCATATTCAGCATGGAAGTACTTCGGGGGTGTCCGTTATGCTCCAGCTGGAAGTGTCAACATGACAACGGGAGCGTACTCTGCCGGTGGGTCTATAATTGGGCCAAATACGCTGATTTACGGCCCCGATGTATTATTCTGGAGTGGCGTAGGAGCAGCGGGCGGCATATACACATACGCTGAATCAGAGAATTCAGAGGGATCGGAATGACCATGCGGCAGCTGAAATCGCCGAACTTCTGGATTGGCATTGCGTGTCTGCTTGCTGTTATTGGGTTTAGCCTACTGATGATTGGATGGATTCGCGATGATCAGTTATTCAGGGAGATTGGATTTTGGTTCTTGGGTCCGTTGCTTATTGGCGGTGTAGGCATTGTGGTGATTGTTATACCGATTCTTATCATGGCGAATCGTAAACGACCGCCCAAGTGAATCGCACCCGATCCCATCTCGTTAGAGAATTGAAAGATACTCATCGGGGCAATGCCGCACAACTGTGGATAGAATGGAATGGCATGGTGAAAACAGATAGAATCATGCCGGAAGCGTCATTCTGGTTGAGTCTGTAGCCATCCTATATGAATATTGTCGTATTTGCATCATGGCATTGTACCACGCATTAAGGAGCAAGGATGTTTGTATTTGCAATAGCTATGAAGGATAGATTCGCTGCTGTTCTATTTGTAGCCTGCCTTTGTCTTGTGATCACCCAGCCCCTTGCTGCGGAGAGCGATGGCCCGGGCATGGGCGGGCCCCCTGTGGCC
>JAQIBG010000257.1 GCA_027859175.1 Planctomycetota bacterium
GACTGCAGGTCGCCCAAGGTTTTGTTGAGGATAGCAGGCTGGTGTATTTCAACAGCCTGTTAGATCGTCCAGGAGTCGTTCACGCGCGATGTGCCGGCGCTTGGTAGGTGGATGTGCGCGACCGGTTAATCAATCTGGCGGGCAGACCGGCACTTGCGATGCAGCTTTTATGGATAGACTAATGGGATCGTCGCGCTGGCGATGTTGCTGTCGCATGCAGTAGACAAGGGCGCGAGACTACTTGGAAGGATTCCATGGATCCCAATCAGATTTCTTCGATGGAATTGCCGAACTTTGATTTCGTCAAAGAATTGGCCGAAACGCTCGCCGAGTACGGGGTCGAGGAAGACGAAGTCTTCGCCCTTGGGCCTGGGGTGGTTAATTTCATCAAGTATCTGATGACCGATATTGAAGAGCTCGAAGCCGAGGTCATCGAACTGCGTCAGCTCACTGGTGCCCAGGCCAAAGATCTCAAGCGGGTGCGTGCGCAGCGCATCGCCCTGCTGCTGAAGATGCAGCACCTGACGGGTACGCTGGATGACCAAGACCTGTCGAAGACCACCCTGCGGGTGATCAAAGAATCGCGCGGCGAGGCTAGCTGAACCGATCGCGATCGGCTCATGTGTGAGCACCAGCGCCACGGCGTCGGTGTCTTTGTTCCAGGCCTGTCTACTTGGCCGAGATGGATGAACAGGATCAGCTTGGGTTTGAACCCGGGGACGGCGCGGTGCGCGCACAGGCGCACAGGCGCTCAGGGTTTGCAGCCCAGGTCTGTTGCCGTCAATCTAATCCATCAAGCGCGCATTGTGCGTGCGCGGGCTGCGTACGAAGCCGGGGCCGGTGCTGGCATCGGCGTGGCCGTAGATGAACACGCTGCCGCGCCACGGATCGTAAACCACCAACTCTTCGCGACCGTTGCCGTTGCAGTCTACCGGGATCGCGTGCCACCAGGCCATTCGACCCGGGGCCTTGTCCCACGCGGCGGGTAGATCGGGCAGGGGGGCGCCGGTACCGGTGATGGGGTTCCACAGCCAGCCGCCGTTAAACAGCAGGTCGGGGCCACTGGCGCCATGCCAGCGCACGGTTTCCATGCCGGTATGGTTGTGGCTGTCATTGAGCATGAACCGTTTGGCGATGGTGCCGTCTGTGGCCACGGTGATCGCGTCGCCATGGTGACCATTCCAGCGGATCACCATGTGCGGTTCGGGCTTGTTGGCGGCAAAGCGACCAACGCGGGCTTCTTGACCGTGCGGCACCAGCTTGGTGCCCAGGGCCACAACGGGGCCGCCGTCGGCATCGAGCACGTGGCCGCCGCCGCTGGCAATCGCACGCGGGCGGCCGTCATCCCAGGCTTCAACTGACACCGAATCCATATTCGGTGCGAGCTGCTGCTGCCAGCGTGGCGTGCCGTCGCCATTGAGAATGAAGTAGCCACCGAGCACTTCGTCGCGGCCATCTCCGGTGAGGTCGCCCACGGCTGGAATATACGCCGGGCATTTCCCGTATTGGGTCCACCGGCACTGCCAGTGCCACAAGACTGCAAGCTCATCATCGAGCGCCACCAGGGTGTCGCCGAGTTTGATCACAAGGTCACGTGGGTGGCCGGTGCCGCGCAGGTCGCAGGCGAGGAGGCGCTGGTGGACCCAGTTGGCGCCCTCGCCGGCGCGCTCGGTGATGACCTGTGGCGCAGACTCCTTGCGCACGGCACCGGTTGCGCCGTCGCGAATTTGAACCACCACGTCGTTGAGTGCGGTGGCGGGGCCTGGCGCCGCGCCACGCGTGAACAGGCAGATGACTTCGTCGCGGCCATCGTGGTCGATGTCGTGGACCAGCACCGGGCCCGGGCGGGTTGGCTGCAGGCCGCCGGCGCCGTCTTGCCACAAGATGCTGCCGTCTTGCTTGACCGCCGCCATCCAGCACGGCTTGAGGCCTTCATTGGCCACTGCGCCGCCGCGGCTGCGGTAGACCAGAAACTCAATCGAGCCGTCGCCGTCGAGATCGCCGATGCGCAGATCGCCAGCGATGGCTTGCTGGCCAGCATCGCTGTTCTGCTCGTGTAGGAGGGTGGCGGCGAAGTCGAGGCGGTGCAGGAGCTGGGCGTTGTGATCCATGGCGGGCAGGTGCAGGGCAGTCAGGGTCAGGGTGAGCAGGGTCAGGGTCAGCAGGCGCGGCAGCATAAGTGGGGAATCCGGGGTCTGCAGGGAGAACGAGGTTCCTTTTCGGCTCGGTTTTCGCAAGCTGCGCCACATGGCGAAGCAGCAAGAATTCAACGCCTCGGCGCGCCTGCTGCTCGTGGCGGCAGCGGTGGTGATTGTGGTGGCGGGGGCCAAGGCGGCGGCCGGATTGCTGGTCTTGCTGTTGCTGGCGGTGTTTGTGGCGGTGATCACCACGCCGGTGTTCATGGCACTCAAGAAGTGGAAATTAGGCACCGGCACCGCTTTGCTGATTATGGTGTTTGCTTTATTTGTGCTTGGTTTTGGCTTGGTGGTGGTGGTCACCGATTCGTTGCGCGATCTTGCGTCGGGCTACCCGGCTTTGCAGCAGGCGATCAACCTTGAGCTTGCCAGGGGCGTGTCCTGGCTCGGGGCCCATGGTGTCGACATCAGCCAAGAGCAGGTCAACGAGTGGTTCCGCCCGGGCGCGGCCTTGGCCTGGGTTGGCAACACCCTGCGTACCGCGAGCGGTTTGGTGGGGCAGTTCTTTGTCGTATTTTTGATTGTGGTTTTCATCTGGGTTGAGGCGGCGTTCTTGCCGGCCAAGCTCGATCGCATGGTGGAGTCCGGCACGATCCAACATCTGCAACGGGCCCTGGAAGACGTGCGCCGTTACGTGGGCCTCAAAACGGTGATGAGTTTGCTGACGGCTTTTTTGGCCGGTATCTGGTGCCTGATTATGGGCGTCGACTACGTTCTGGTGTGGGCCACGGCAGCCTTCGTGCTGAATTTTGTGCCGACCATCGGATCGGTGGTGGCCGCGATACCGCCTGTGCTCCTGGCCTTGGTGACTGGCGGTTTTAGCAATGCGGTTATCCTCGGCATTGGCTACGTGGCGATCAACGTGGGCGTTTCCAACGGCATTGAACCGCGCTTCATGGGCAAGGGTTTGGGTCTGTCGCCCTTGGTGGTGGTGCTGTCGATGATCGTGTGGGGTTGGGTGCTGGGGCCGGTTGGGATGCTGTTGTCGATCCCCTTGACCACGGTGGTGAAGATCTGGCTCGAGGCCAACGAGGACACACGCTGGATGGCGGTGATCCTCGGTGGCGACGTTCCAGCCGAGCGGGTGACGATGCGCACCAAGCAGGCTCCAGCGGTATCGGCCGACTGAAGCCCTCGGTTTACTGCTCCAGTAAGTTGACCTCGCTGAAGCGTAGGCCAGCGCGGGTGCGCTTGATCCGTATCGTGGTCAGGCTGTAGGCCGGCAGACTCAGCTTGTGGCTGCCCTCGGTGCCCATGCGTAGGCTGCAGCGAACGCGTCGCCCGGTGCTTTCGTGGAGTCGCACAATCAGGTCGGTGCCGTCTTCGCTGCGCTTTACCGCAACCACGCGCACAGCGGCACTGCTGACCTGGACCGTGTTGCTGAGGTCGAGATCCGGGGCTTTGGGGTCGAGGCCGCTTGGATAATAGACCTGCCACGGGGCCGGCATATTGAGCGCGTCGGCGGTATTGGCGATCGCGGTTTCGGTGAGGTCACCTAACAGGAGTTCGGTGACGATCTCGTGTTGGCCGATGTCTTGACGCTGGATGCAGCGGCCGCTGTGCTGGGGGTTGTCAGGCCGGAGGTTGAACGACGCGTAGGCCGGCGAGCGGAGGACCGTGAGGCTCAGTTCGCGGCCTTGACAGCTGTGGGCAAAAATGCCGTTGGAGCACACCGCCACGCTGGTGCCATTGCGCGCACGCGGCCAAACCCAGCGCCCGTTGTAGTGCTCGGTGTAATCCTTGCTCGGCTTACGATCGACCGCGCTGTAGCAGGCTTCTGAGCTGCACTGGTCGACCGCGTAATTCAGGGGCAACGCGAGTTTGAGGAGATGGTCAGCCTGGTTCCACAGCACGCGGTCGCGCACTTGGATCAGGTCATCGCTGACCCCAAACACGTAGCGACGGATAATCGCCGATTGGTCATGTACCAAGATGGCTTCGATCTCCGTGCGCAGCGGGCCCTCCTCAATGACGCGCAGGGGGCGCGCCACGCTGCGCGCTCCGGGTGCCCAGCGATCGCGTGGATCTGGCGATAGAGCGGCTACTTCATCGACTGTGGCCAAGCGGAAGCACGCGCTGGGCTTGGTCCACGCTGGTGCTAATTCGTCGACGTGATGGCTGGTGATGGCGGCGGAATCGCCGGTGGTCCAGGAGTGATCGAGGTCGGCAAATACCTGGGGCTCAAAGGCACCGGGTGCAAGCACGCTGCGCTTCTTGCCCCGAGCGCGAATCGTAGCGATCAGGCCGGTGCGGGTGTCGAGTTCGATGTGGTAATTTTTGGTGGCAAAGGTGGCGGGCGTGCGTGAGCGCGCCAGCGACCGCGAGCTGCAGGCCAGATCGGTGTCGCCGTTGCGGTGGGAAATCTCAATGCGTGCCAACTGCCACGGCGCCAAGTCTACCGGAATCACCACGCGTACGCGGGCCATGCCGACGTTGTGCTCGGCCTTGACGATCTGATACGGCAGACGCTTGCTGCCAAGGCGCACTGTCAGTTCCATATTGTTGGTGTGCTTGAACTCGTGACTGGGATTGAGTTCCACCTCAATCTGGCGTTGAAGGCGATGGCCGTGCGGATTGAGCACGAAAACCGGCACCGCGCCATCGAGGGCCGGTGCGGCGCCACGGATGCACGACAGCATCGAGTCGAGACGGCTGCGGCGGCAGATTTCTTCAGCATGGGCGATGACGCCGAGGCTATCGCGCTCCACGCTGGGGGTGCCTGAGCCGGGCAGGATGTCGTGGAATTGCGCGAACAGCAGGTCTTTCCAGGCCACCGTTAGCTCGGTGCTGGGATAGCTGGCGGCGCCATGCCACCAGGCCAGGGCGGCCATGCGCTCGGTGAGCTGCAGGCTGTGCTCAAGCGCGCGGTGGGCGCGCTTGAGGCGCGCCATCGAGGAGTAGCAGCCGGTGTAGCAGCGCTGGATCTCGCCCTCGACTACGGGGAATTGTTTGCGATCGCCTTGGGCAGCAAAGAAGGTTTCAGGCGTTGAATGAACGATGTCCACCTCGGGGTGCTCGGCGCGCCATGCGCGCAGGCGCTCGAGTTCGGCCCGCGAGGGGCCGCCGCCGTGGTTGCCGATACCCCACAGAATCATGGTGTCGCGTTCGTTGGCGTAGTAGTTCGGCCAGTGCTCGAGCTTGGGAATCAGATTGTCGCGGGTGAGGTAATGGTCGTCGGCGCGGCGTGCCAATACCTCGGCGCCGGAGCGATCGCGCCAGCGGAACGCGCCAATCGGCAGCGGGCAGTTGCCGCGGCTGGGGCGGCAGAACAGATAGCTGTCCATGCCGCAGCCGGCCAGAATCTGCGGGAAGCCTTCGGGGTGACCAAAGGGGTCAAAGTTATAGGCAGTGCTTGGGTTCTTATTGAACTGCTCGCCAAAAAACTGCTGACCGATGATGAACTGACGGATGTGGCTTTCGCCGCAGGGCGTATTGACATCGGGCTGCAGCCACGCGCCACCGGCGATGTGCCAGCTGCCTTTCTTGACCAAGCCTTGAATGCGTTTGTGCAGGGCCGGTTCGTATTTTTTAACCCAGTGATAAAGCAGGGCCTCGTTGTGATTGAACACGAAGCCCGGTTCTTGCTCACAGAAGTCGGCGGCGATGCGATAGGTCGACAGGGCTTCGGTGCAGCCGTCTTCCCAGTGCCACAGCCAAACCGGGTCGAGATGGGCGTTGCAGATCAGGTGGATACGTTGTTGGCGCATTCTCGCATTATAACACCTAGGAAACTCAGCATCCATGCGTGTTCACGCATGGTCGGATACCTAATCGGGCAATTTGTCCGAGCTGGGGCTCTGGCCGTGCAGTCGCTTATAGGCGTTGGAGAAGTGGTAGGGGTTGGCAAAGCCGAGGTAATCGGCCACCTGCGACACGCTCATGGTGGTATCGCGCAGAGCGGCTTGGGCGTAGCTGAGCTTGGCCCGCAGGAAGGCCTTGGCCGGGCCTTCGCCGAACAGTTCGGCGCAATGCGCTGACAGCGCGCGCCGGCTCATGCTGAGTTTCTCGGCCATGGTGTTGACATCCAGGCGTTCACTGAGGTGGCATTGAAACAGTGCGTCTATGCGTTCGCGCAGAGCATCGCCGCTTTCGGCGCTGGCCACTAACTCGGGCCGCAGCACGGCATCGGGCAGGGCTCGGACCAGGTTCCATACGAGGTGTTCAAGCGCGGCTTGGCGTACCTGGGGCGAGACGCCATCGGGCTGGTAGTATTCGTGATCGATGGCGGCGAAGGCCTGGGCAAAGGGGGCCTGCCTGATCACTTGGAGACTGAGGTCTGGTTCAGTGCAAAGCAGGTGTCCATCGGCTGGCGTGCTCAGCTCAAAACACACCGCCACATAGTGCAGCGGCACCCGGTCGAGAAGGTCTTCGTGCCAGTCGCCTGGCGCTACCAGGAGCGCATCGCCAGTAGCGAGTTCAACCGGGCGACCATTGTGCCGACAGCGATAGTGCCCCTTGGTAATGAACAGCAGTTCGTGGTCGAGATGCTGATGGAGCGGCACCGTGGCCGGCTGCAACTGGAGAATCGGGCGGTAGATGACGAAGCGCGGACGCAGCATGACCGGATCTCCATCGCCGTGGCGGGCTGGGCCCTGGCTCGAGGTGTCGGGATGCCTCAAGTGTGCTGAAGAACTGCTCCGGATCTAGAGTGTTTGAGGAGCTCCGCGGTCACCTTCATGCACCTACAAGCGCCCACACATGGCTTGGGGAAACGAAAGAGGGGAACAGGGGGACAGAGCGGCTTGTCACGCTGCCGTAGCAGCCCAACCAAGTGTTTTCACCCTCTGTTTGTCTCTGTTCCTCTGTTTCTCATGTCAGCATCACCTGATCGGCATCAGTCGAGGGTGGTGCGGCGTTCTTTGAGCACGTCTACCACGCTGGGGTCGGCCAGGGTGGAGGTGTCGCCCAGGTTGGCGGCGTCGTTGGCGGCAATCTTGCGCAGGATGCGGCGCATGATCTTGCCCGAGCGTGTTTTGGGCAAGCCGGGGGTGATCAGGATGGCATCGGGGGTGGCGATTGGCCCGATGATCTCGCGCACCTTGGCCTTGAGTTCGGCCACGATGGTGGCGCTCTCGTCAAAGCCGTCTTTAAGGATCACGTAGGCGAAGATACCCTGACCCTTGATGTCATGCGGGAAGCCAACCACGGCGGCTTCGGCGCAGGCCTCGTGCTCAACCAGCGCGCTTTCCACCTCGGCGGTGCCCATGCGATGGCCCGACACGTTGATCACGTCGTCGACGCGGCCGGTGATCCAGTAGTAACCGTCTTCATCGCGGCGGCAGCCGTCACCGGTAAAGTAATAACCCTTATAGGCGCTCAGGTAGGTGTCCATGAAGCGCTGGTGATCACCGTAGATGGTGCGCGCCTGGGCCGGCCAGCTGCGCTTGATGGCCAGCACGCCCGACACGCCGTTGCCGTCGATCTCGCGGCCGGTCTCGGTGTCAAGCACCACCGGCTCGACCCCGAGGAAGGGGAAGCTGGCCGAGCCAGGTTTCATGTCGGTGGCGCCGGGCAGGCCGGTGATCATGTGGCCGCCGGTTTCGGTCTGCCACCAGGTGTCGACCACCGAGCACTGGCTGTCGCCAACCAGTTCGTAGTACCACCGCCAGGCTTCAGGGTTGATCGGCTCGCCCACGGTGCCGAGCACCCGCAGCGAGCTGCGGTCGTACTTGGTGACGAACTCATCGCCGGCGCGGGCGATGGCGCGAATCGCGGTGGGGGCGGTGTAGAAGCTGTTGATTTTGAGGCGTTCGACCATGTCCCAGTAACGGCCGCAGTCGGGGTAGGTGGGGATGGATTCAAACATCACCGTGGTGGCGCCGTTGGCGAGCGGGCCGTACACGATGTAGCTGTGGCCGGTGATCCAGCCAACGTCGGCCATGCAGGCGTAAATATCGCCTTCGCGATAATCGAACACCAAACGGTGGGTCAGCTTGGTGTAGAGCAGGTAGCCGGCCGAGCTGTGGGCGAGGCCCTTCGGCTTACCGGTGGAACCCGAGGTGTAGAGCAAGAACAGCAGGTCTTCGCTGCCAACCGGAACGGCGGGGCAGTCGGTGCTGGCCTCGGCCATGGCCTCGTGCAGCCAGATTTCGCGGCTCGGATCAAACGCGACCTCGGCCCCGGTATGGCGGGCCACCACCACGGTGCTGATGCACGGGCACTGGCTCACGGCTTTGTCGGCGATCTGCTTGAGCGGGATGGTTTTGCCACCGCGCAGGCCTTCGTCGGCGGTCAGCAGCACCTTGCATTCGGAGTCGAGAATGCGGTCGCGCAGGCTGTCGGCCGAGAAGCCGGCGAACACCACCGAATGCACCGCGCCGATGCGGGCGCAGGCCAGCATCGCGAAGGCGACTTCGGGAATCATCGGCATGTAGATTGCCACGCGGTCACCCTTGGTGACGCCGCGGGCCTTGAGCACATTGGCGAAACGGCACACCTGTTCGTGGAGTTCCGCATAGGTGATGCGACGGTTGTTGCCGGGTTCGTCGCCTTCCCACAGAATCGCCACTTGGTCAGCGCGCTCGCTCAGGTGGCGATCCACGCAGTTCTCACACACATTGAGGGTGCCGCCCTCGAACCAGGAAATGGTGCCAGTGGTGAGATCGCAGTTCTGCACCGTGGTGAAGTCTTGCTGCCAAACCAGCTCGGCGCGGGCCTGCTCGCCCCAGAACGCGTCGCCATCGGTAATCGACTTGTGGTACAGTTTCTCGTAGTCGGCGAAGCTCGCGACGTGGGCGCCGGCGCTCACGCGCGACGGCACGACATAACGATTTTTGAGCGTGGTATCACCCATGCTGGTCTCTCCTGGCAAGTTGAACCAGCGGGATACCAAGCCGCATCGCGCTCGCAAGGCATGCGCAGGAGTTGCGCACGTCGCTGTGCCGCTTTCCTAGCCTAGAGAAAGCCTGCTCGGCCTCAGTCGTCACGACCGCAGAACAGGATATGGGCTCCAGCTTCGGTGAATTGCGCGGTGCAATGGGCGTGTCCGGTGGCGTCGACTGTGACCTTGAGGCCATCGCTGGTCCATAGGTCGCCGGTGTCGATTGGCGTGCTGATGGTGTGGGTGTAGGTGCCTGGATGCGCGGCGAACAGCACCACCGCGCCACGGCCCGGCTGAGACCCGGAGCGCTCCAGCTTTTCGTGGACCTCTATGTCGCCACCAACGCGGCCACGTCGCACCGGATCGGCGCGTGTGATCGCGTGCCGCACCTGCTTGTAGCGAGTGAGCACGCTTGCGAATAGTTGTCGCCCCGGAGCCGACACGGCGCACAGGTCGCCCCAGATGCCGTTATGCCCCAGAATCAACGAAGCGATGGCCGTCATCTGATTGCATGCGCCGTCGTCTGGGAGGTAGTGAGTCAGAAACAGGACCGATGGAATCCAACGATCCATGGCCAGGGTTGAGCGGCAGATGCGAGCTCGGGCCTGGCCCGGGAAGAAGAATACATTACTATTGCCGTCTGCACCGTGCGGATTGTCGTAATTATGGAAGTACGGTCCGTTGTTGATCAGGAAGTATTTGGAGTGGGCCAAGAAGGCTAGGCCCACGCTGCGGCCGGGTTCGGTGATGTCGAAGTCGCAGATCGCCTCGGGAACGCTCGCCTGCACGCGCTCAACAATGGCTGCGAGGGCCAGTGGTTGCTGGAAGGCGTAGCACAGCGAGCGCTCGTGGGCATCGTTGTTGGTGCTGCCGTGCCCGTGGTCGGGCTGGTCGCAGCCGTATTGGTCGATCGCGTCCCACTTGAAGTAGGTGACGCCGAGTTCGCGGTGGAGGCGGATCAGATCATCAGCAAAGGATGCGCCATAGCGGCTCACGAGGCAGCAGCTGATGCTGTCTTCGGTTTCCCAGACCGGCCAGGATTGATACGGGCCATCGCCTCGATGCCGGATGCAGTCTTCATGCTTTGCCAGGGCCCGGCTGCTCATGGCAACGGTGCCCGGGGCAAACCACAGGCCGAGGCGCATGCCGTAGTCTTCAATGCGTTGCCGGACTTCGGTAAGGCCGTCGGGAAAACGTTGGTTGGAGGGAATCCAGTCGCCGGTTTTTTCATACCAACCGGTGTCGATCACGAATACCTCGATGCCCATGGCGGCGGCGGCATCAATCTCGGCCAGCATCCGATCGAGGTTCATTTCGCTGAGGTAGGCGTCTTGATGCCAATGCTTGCGCCGTTCTTGGTAGTTCCAGGTGTTGTAGAAGATCCACGGTTCGCGGGCCGCCGGGCACACGGCCTGGTGCTCGAGTACGAAGCGCCGGTAGTGGTGGGCTAGGTCGTCGCGCGATCCGTTGAGCAGAGCAAGTTGCATCCACGGCGTTGTGTAGGGCTGGCCCGGTGCGAGCTCTTGTCCGTCCCAGTAGCTGCCTTTGACCGTGCGCAGGCACAGGCTCTCGGCGCTGATATCATATTGAAGAAAACGGTCGGGATGGGTTGAGCCGTGTTCGTAGCCAACCAGGGCCTGCGTGGTATCGTTACCAAGGGTGATGATCGGCCCCATGCGGTCGGTGCCGATTTCGGCCTCGGCGCTGGTAATGAGGTCTTCGGTGAGACTGTAGCTGTGAATCATCTCATCGAATTCAGTCAGTCGAATCTCAACGCGGTTGGTCAGTTTGGTGGTGCTGAAGCTGAGCAGTTCGAGCCGGTCTTCACCGCAGCGCTTGGTCAGGCGCTGCGGCGACAGGGCATGCAGGCGGTAGTGGAAGCGAACTACCGGGTCGTTATCGGCTACCCGCAGGACCAACTCCAGCTCGAGCTTGGGATCGTCGCGGAGTGGCGCGCGCCAGCGGTGTTCGATGCAACCATTGCTGAGCGTGCGCGGTTCGGCGCGTTGTGGTTCGCCGGCCCAGAATGCTTGTCGATCACGGCCGTCGACCTCGAAGCACGGAGGCGACAGCACGAGTTCGGTGCCGTCTGCAAGCTGGTAGCGCCACAGGCCATCGGGCGCGGGGTGGATGGTGCCGGTGCTGGTCAGAGCGTGGCAGACGGTGGGGCTGGGGCTGGTCATGCCCCTCATGATTACCGCGTGCGGCTTCAAGGCGATGGTTCACTTTGGCAGATATAGTCTATTATTGAGGTCATGCTGAATGATCTGATCCGTGGTCTGGAGCGTGATTGGCGTCGGGGCGTGCATCACGTGACCCCGGGCGACGAGAGCGTTGCGGCCATGATTGGGCTCGATCGGGCAGCGCCGGGTTACGACTGGTGCGGCCTGGCTCGGCCGGTGGACCCATTGGGATACGAAGTGGTCATTCAGGTTACATTTCAAGGTTTCGGCGAGTTTATTGCGGAAGACGGTACCCATTCAGAGCTCGGTCAGGGGCGTCTATTTGCTGCCGTGATACCTTCGGCGCATCGGTATCGCCGACCATCGCGCTCGCCGTGTTGGTATTTCTGGTGGTGCCAGATTCGACATCCGGAGGCCGTGGCTCGAATCGAGGGGGCAATCGATCAGTTCGGACATGTGTACGATATTGCGCTGGCTGGCCCCTTGTTTGTGGCGATGAAGGAGCTGAGTTCGCGCGTGCGCCGCAGTGCCCACGAAGATGCCTTGGCGATTGAGCGCGACGTCTTGGTGACCGCGATTGAGTTCCAGCGCTTGGCACAGGCTGCCGGCGGGCGGCGCGACCCGCGTTGGGATGCCGAGCGCCCGCTGCGGGAACGGGTGATGCGCGATCTGCGTCATCCGCCCAGTCTTGGCGAACTCGCCGCTGCATGTGGGTGTAGCGAAAGCGCGTTCTGCCATCGCTTTCGTGCGGCTACCGGCATGAGCCCAGTTCGATTTGTGACCGAGGTCCGCCTGGAGGCGGTGCGGCAAGCGCTGCGCACCAGCGATGCCGCGCTGGCGACCATTGCCGATGAGCATGGGTTTGCTGATGCGAACCATCTGTGCAAAGTATTTCGGCGTCACTGCGGGCAGAGCCCTGGCGCGTGGCGCAGCGCCAGGGCTTGAGCAGCCTGCTAGACTTCAAGGGGATCGGCGGTGGCTGCCAAGGCCTTGCGGGCACTGCGGGCGAGTGCTGTTCGTTGGTCGCCAGCGAGCGCCTCAAGAATGCTGGCGCCAGCAGGATCGTCGCAGGCGCACAGCGCGCGGCCGAGGCAAAGTTGGAGATACAGGTAGCGTTCGAGCGGCACCGAAATGCCGACGCGCGGGTCGGCGTGGGCCGGGACCGGCGCAACCTGTGCAAAGGCCGGGGCAGACAAAACCTGGTGCAGTGCGGGTGCGATTTCAGGTTCGCCGAGCACCCGCGCGGCTTCGGCCAGGGCGTGGATATAGCACCAGCGCGAGTCGCAGACCGGCTTGTCGAGCTCGAGCCGATCAACGAGAAGGTGCAGGCGCGGAATGAGGCGGCGGTCGGGAATCGCCGCCAGACAATGGATCCAGCGCACCGGTTCGGGAGCGCGCCCGTGGTCGGGTAGATCGTGCGGCGTCCACTCTGCGACGGGCAGGTCTGGCGATGCCAGCGCGGTATCGAGCAACTCGAGGAGCTGATCGGCGCCTTTGTCACTGCCGAGCAGGGACAGGAGCACGGCAATGCGCTGCCCGGTGTACTTCACGGAGCCGCGGTAGACCGCTTCGAGGGCGCGCCGCGCTGGTGTACCGGCGCTCAGGAGTGCGGCTTGGTCGGCCAACTCCATCGGTCCGGTTGCGAGGCGCTCGGCGATCATGGGGAGCTCGTGCTCGCTAGGCGTCACCCGGTTTGACCCGCCAGGCAGGAGGTCGCTGGCATAGATCAGTCCAGCAGCAACTAAATCATTTTGAAGCTTGGAGACGGGCACCGCCGCGAGATCACAGCTGTTTGTGGCTGCACAGGCGCAGGCATGGCCGGCCATCAGGCCCACCGAAGCCAGATCGGCCTGCATGCGCGCCATCGACAGCGCGTCGTGACAGGCATCGTAGGCTTTGCCGAGAACGAGGATGTTGTCCAAATCGCGCGGCACAAAGGCGCCATAGGGGGCCATGCAGGTATAGGTGCGCAGGTAGTCTGGTTCGTGCAGGCCACACAGAATCATGCGCGAGGCCGCCAGACCCTTGAGGTCAACGTTGGATTGGAAGCCGGCGACGGCGTCTTTCCAATACCGGTTCATGATCACATCTTGATAGGTCAGGCGGGCGCGGCCGCTGATGTGACGGCTCTCGCGCGGGGTGACGAGAAACCCGGGGCGATCACCGGCGCCAAAGCAGCCGTCTTGACGCCGCGCGGTTACGATGCCGCGCGTGGTGTCGTTGAGGCTGCGCATGTCGATGAGGGATAGGAAATGTCGGCTCCCTTCGACCTCACCGTGGCGAACGGTGGCGTGCGAATACCACAAGGTGAGCTCGTCGTGCTCGCGGCCGTAGGTGTAGGCGGCGCCGGCCAGTGCGGCCAGGTCGGCATCGCCTGAGGCATCGAGCCAGTGCTGGGCACGAACCGCACACAGGCCCCACGGCGTCACCACGTGAAGCGTGCTGATCCTGGTTCCGCTGCGTTCGACGCCAACGCTGGTGACAGCATAGCGGATGCGCGATCCGGTCTCCTCAAGAGCCACGTCCATAGCCATCTGTTGAGGTATGTGTTCAGCTTCGCAGCGCCGCCGCAGTTGGTCATGAAAGCTGCTTATCCCAGGCGTCCAGCGGCCGTACCAGAAGAAGGGTACGCCGCCGACGGTATGGGTGCCGCCGGGCGCGCTGCGCCCCTCGAGGCAGACCACGTCGAGACCGGCTTTGGCGCAGGCGATGGTGGCTGGCAGGCCACTGGTACCGGCTCCGGCTACCACCACTGCGGCTTCGTCAGCGATGGCTACCGGGGCCATGTCGAGCGTCATCACCGGGCCGTTGTCATCGAACTGGGGGTCGTGATAGCTGACGGTCTGCGCTGCGCGCTGTGCGCTGCAGGCCGACCGCAGCGCCACGCTTACTGGTGTGTCTGGTGACCAACTGCTGGTGCAGGCTGTGATGGGGGCATCGTAGGCTGCCAGGCGTTGCGCTGGAAACTGGTGCAATTGGTGTTCGGTGACGTGCTCGCGACCGTCGTGGGGCCCGAGCACCGCAATCGCCGTGCTGTTCGCGTCGACATGCTCATGCGCGGTCAGCAGGATGCGTTCGGCCTCGTGAGCGACCGCAATCGGCAGCTCGGGTTGGCGTTCGCGTAACTGCTGGATGATCAAGCGAGCCCGTCGGCGAAGCTCGGCGATCAGATCGGGATACCCCCAGGGACCGGTCGGTGCCTCGATGCTGAGGTCGAGTTCGCAGTAACGATCGCGCCAATGGGCTTCGCCACCTTCGACTGCGAGGCTGGTGCTGGGGCCAGTGTGGGGCGTGGCAAGTTCAAGCGACCACCGCGCGCGCTGCGGGGTGGTCACGGCATGCGCGCGCGCTCCGGCCGCACGGGCGGCGGCAGCCAGCGTGGTGCAGTCGATAATGCGCCCGGCGTTCTGCACGACGAGGCCGTACTTGCCACCCAGCGCGATGCCGGTGACGTGGCCCTTGGCATCGAGCGCGGCGGCGGCGGGTTGACTCAGGTAGGCCAGTTCGACGCCGGCATCAAGCAGCAGGTCTTCGGTGGCACGACTGAGTATGCCCAGGTGCAGCATATCGGTGTCGGCATCGAGCGAACGGTGACTGGCCTCGGCGAACACGGCTCGCCAGTGCTTCGGCAAGGCGTCACGCTCGCGGCAGGTGATCCAGGGGCGCAGGCAACTCGTCCACGACGGCAGTGGCGTTGAACCGGCCTCGGTCAGCATGACGCGTGCGCCGGCGGCGCGAGCACGCAGTGCGGCTTCGCAGCCAATCAGGCTCATACCGCAGATCAGGACATCGGTGGGGGGGCGGTGGGCTAGTTGGGCGCGCATGGCGGTCTCCGTGGGTCTGCCCGCAAGCGTGCCGATTTCAGTTGGGGGGTGTTAGGACGCCATGGTCGACAATCTGGACCATCCTGCTGGCGTGACCGCACAGGGCTGCTCAGATACGGCATGGCACTGCCTCAGCCCTTGCCGCGAGCCCAGCGTGATGCGATCGTAGACTTGCTCGATCGTAGTGGGCCGGTGCTCGGATTGAGTCTGTGTTTGCATGATTTTTCCCATCGCTGTGGCTTGCCGGCGCGCTTACTGCAGCATCGCAATGTTGCGTGTCAGCGCCGCAAAGCGTCAACAGATGGGATCTGCGATCGCTATGGATCGGTTGACGTCCACCGCGCTGCTCTGGCACATTGTGATGGGTGGATCCACTGCTGCCCCTACGGATTCAGTGAAATTGCGGCGCCGGTACGCAGCGCAGGGGTGCACGTTGGGCTGCTGTTCGCGGGTACCTGTTGGCTCGGTAGCGAGCCTGCGCCCGATTCCGATCTCATTGTGCCACCGTATCCTGGTTGGCTTGAAGAGCGTATTCCCTTGGTGCGTTCGGTGGCCATCGAGATCGGCGTGCGCTACGCCGGTGCCGAGGCGTATTACCCGGATGACCGTCGGGCGCGGATCCTGGGCTATCTCAGGGAGACCATCGAACGGCCGGTTACTGTTGAGGACATAGCTGGCGAGATCGGTCTGTCGGTATCGCGCACAGCGCATGTGATTACTGACTTGTTCGGCCGCAGCCCGGCGCATGTGATTCGGGCGGTCAAGATGGAAGAGGCCGCTCATCTGCTCGCGATCAGTCGCCTACCGATCAGCGAGGTTGGCGCTTTGGTTGGGTATTGTGACGCCAATTACTTCAGCCGCGTGTTCAAAACCGTGTGCGGCGTATCACCGCGCTCGTATCGTGATCAGCATGTCGATGGTGGCATTTGACTATTCGGCGTCGAGTTCCATCAGCTCAACCAGTTCGCTCGGTACTTCACGCAAGAATTGACTGGGCTTCATGAACAGCAGGCCGCCGGTGCGGCTGCGGTAGGTGCGGGGGCTGACCAGGAATAACTCCTCCTCGGCCCGTGTTACGGCAACGTGGAATACGCGGCGTTCTTCTTCGAGGGCCGCGTCGCTGTCGAGCGAGGCCTCGTGGGGGAAGCGGCCGTCGCACAGCCACGGAATCACCACCACCGGCCATTCGAGGCCCTTGGCTTGGTGGATGGTGGAACAGGTGAGGACTTCGTCGTCATCGACCTGACCGCCGAGTACATTTTCGCCGGCGCTTTCCCCGGATAGCGCGAGCTCGGACAAAAAGCGGTCGAGCTCGGTGTAGTCGGCGGCGAAACCGGCCAGGCCGCGCAGGTCTTCGCGCCGGCCTTCCGGGTTGTCGAAGCTGGTGTCGAGGTGTTCGTCATAGGGCCCGGCCAGGATTGCTTCGATCGCGACACCGGGGTTGTTGGCGCCGGCGGCTTCATCGAGCACGGCGCAGAAAGCGGCGTAGGCCTCGCGCGAAGCACTCGGCACCAGAGCGCGAATGGCGGGGTCATCTTTGCGCTGCAAGGGGTCATCGCCAAGCGCATCAAATACTTTACGGGCGGTGGCGGTGCCAACGCGCGGTAGATGCAGCAACAGGCGCAGCCACGCCAGCTCATCGAGCGGATTGGCCAGGATGCGCAGGTGCGACAGCACGTCTTTGATGTGGGCCTGCTCGAAAAAGCGCAGGCCGCCGCGCACCTGGAACGGAATTTCGGCGCGCTGCAAGGCGAGTTGGATCTCGAGCGAATGCCAGTGATTACGGTATAGCACCGCGATGTCATTCAGGCTGCGGCCCTCGTCGATCAGGTGCAGCACGTAATCGGCCACGAAGCGGGCTTGCTCGCCGGCGTCTTGCGTGGGCACCAATACCGGCTGCGGGCCAGCGCCTTTGACCGCTTGCAGGTTTTTCGGCAAGCGTTGTTCGTTGTTGGCGATCGAAGTGTTGGCCAGCGCCAGGATTTCCGGGCTCGAGCGATAATTGGTTTCGAGGTGATACACGGTGGCGCCCGGATAGCGCTCGGTGAAGCCCATGATGTTGGCGAAGCAGGCGCCGCGGAAACCGTAGATCGATTGTGCGTCGTCACCCACCACGCACAGGTTGCCATGGGCTTCGGCGAGGCGATCCAGGATCGCGGCCTGCAGGGCATTGGTGTCTTGGTACTCGTCGACCAGGATGTGTTGAAAGTGCTGACTGAGTTTGCTGCGCACGGCCTCGTGCTCGTCGAGCAGGCGCAGCAGCAAGTGCAGGAGGTCGTCATAATCGCACAGCTGGCGCGCGCGCTTGCTGCCGTGGTAATCATCGATCACGGCGCGGACCGCGTCGCGGTCGTCGTCACATTGCGGATAGCGCTCATCGATGACCGCGTCCACGTTGCGTTGGGTGTTGATGGCGTGCGAGGCAATCGCGCACAGCACGTTCTTCTTGGGGAAGCGCCGGTGTCGATCTTTGTTGGGGCCAACCACGGTGCTGATGCAGCGGCCCATCAGGTCGCGGCTGTCTTCGCTGTCGAGGATGCCGAAGTTGGGGTCGAGACCGATCACGGCGCCGTGTTCGCGTAGCAGGCGATTGGCCACCGAATGGAAGGTGCCGCCCATGATCCGGCGCACCTGGTCATCGAGCAGCGCGCTGGCGCGATCGAGCATCTCGCGCGCCGCGCGGTTGGTGAAGGTCATCAGCAGAATGCGCGATGGATCAACGCCGCGATGGACCAGATAGGCCAGGCGGTAGGTGAGGGTGCGGGTTTTGCCGGAGCCGGCCCCGGCGATGACCTGCATCGCGCCACCGGGGGCGCTGACCACGGCTTGCTGCTCGGCATTGAGCTCGGCCAGTCCGGACCACGAACCGCCGGTGCGTTTTTTCAGGGTGAAGCGCCGCGCCATGCTCGCAGGCTAAGGCCCGACGAGGTCTGTCTACTGTTTGCGCTCACGGGCGCTCACGGGCGCTTGCGGGGATAGCGACGGACCCTCAGGCTCAGTCGCCGATGAATTCTTTGATCCGTTGGTCGATGAAATTCTGTGCGCTCAACTCAGCGGCGTGGTCATCGCAGCGTTCGGTGTATGCGGCGGCGCCGAGTTCGCTGGCCGCAGCCGTTCCGGCCTCAGTGTCTGGGAGTAGGATCTGGATCCGCGAATCGAGGCTGGCCAGGCGGCGCGCGTAGGCCGGCAGGGCCTCCGGTAACTCGGCCAGCGCTGGATGGGGCGCCACGGCCACCGACCCGTCGAAGTGCCCGAGCAGGCGCAGCGCAAAGGTGCCGGCAAGGATGGTGGCGATCTCCAGCATCTGGGCGTCTTCTTCGATCGGCCCGCGCACTAGGTCTGCGGCGTGTGAGATCAGCATGTCGAGCCGGCCGCGGCCGGCTTGCGGCTTCAGAGCGCGGGCATCGAGCAGGACGCCACCGAGCGGCTCAACCAGCTCGGCCGGCTCGGCCCAGCGCTGCCAAGCGGCGCTCGGGTCGGCGTGCACGGTGTGGCCACCGGTAGTGGCGCCACGTTCGCGAATGAAGGCAGCGACGCGTTCGCAGTGGGCGTCGTCCAAACCGAAGGGCATGCTCATAGCAACCAAGTATGCCCTACTCGGCCCGGAGGTACAGTCTCGCTCAGGCGCCGATCTGTTGGCTGATACGTTGGTCGAGGGCGGCTTGGTCGGCGGCAAAGGCCGCCAAGCCAGCCATCGTCAACAGGGTATCGATGCCGATTTCGTGCAAGCCGATGCGGTGGGCCCAGTGCTGGTGATCGGGAATCTTGCCGTCTTTGATGATCTGCTCGCGGTCGCCGGCGGTCCAATACGGGAACAGCGATCCGAAGCCGGCTTCGTGACAGCGCGATTGCAGCTCTTCTGCATCAACGCAGTCGATGCCATCGATCTCGCCCGCGAAGTCGAGCAGTCGACGGTCGGTTGCCCACAGGCCGGCAATGGAGCTGTCGACGCCGGGCGAAGCGGTGATCGCGAGGGGCAGGTCGGCGGCGTCATAGCGGCGCCACTCGGGCTTCTCCGCGCGGACCTCGGCCGCCACCGCCGTGGGCATGGTGATGACATCGACGCCGGCGATCTGCTGGACTTGTTCGGCATCACGCAGGCTAGCAGCGATCTGCCAGGTGGCGGTGCCAGCCTCTTCATGGATCGACCGCAAGGCGCTTTGTGAACCCAGGGTGACTCGCGAGCCGAGTGCGCCGGTGCCCAGATTGTGATTGCTCAGGTAGCTGTCGAGCCGACCCATGAACACGTTGACCCAACTGGCTTGACTGAAGCGCGCGGTGAAGGCGTTTTGCCGCGCCGAAAAGCCGAGCGTATGGTTGACCGGAATGCCCAGGGCGCGCAGGCGCCGGGTGGCGACGAGACCGGCCGGGGTGTGCGGTACCTTGATGACGAAGTGTTCCGGACATATGGCGAACAGGCGTTTGCCGTAGAGCACCGAGGCGTCAGCGTCATCGGCCAGTGCAGTGTGGAGTTCAACCGACACGCGGCCACCGAAACGTTGGGCCAAACGCAGGCCGTGACGCGCATTGAGTATCATGCCGAGTTCGAGGATCTGCAATTCCTGGTCGAGATGATTCACCAGACGCGCCGCCTGCTCGATCAATTCGTCGTAGCTGCCCTTCTGGATCTCCTTGTTAAGGAGGCTGTTGTTGGTGGTGAGGGCGCTGAATTCAGCGCTGTACTCCTCGGCAGCGGCATCGCTGTCGCCGGTGTCGAGCCAGAGTTCCGTGCCGAGTTCGCGCAGCGCGTGCCAACACGGGTTGGTCTGTCCGGTATGGCGCGGTTCGGAGACCTCGGCGGTCACGAAGCTTGCGATGCGGTCACAATGGGCCTGGTCGAGGGTGTCGAGTTCGGTGGCGAGGTGGGTGCGGTCAGAGAGAGGGGTATTGGACATGGATTGCTCCTTCGCCGGGCATCTTGCCAGGGCGGGATAGCAGCTACACGGCTGTGAGTTCACGGTCGGAGACAGTGCGTGCTGGTACGAGGCGCAGCTTACGACAGGCTCTGCGCGGTGGAGACTTCACGACGCGGCTTGTTGGCCTGGGCCAGCTACGATTGGGCCACCGGTGCCTTTTTCACCGTGGTCAGCACCTTTGTGTTTGCGCCCTACTTCCAGGAGGGCGTGGTCGGCAACGACGAGGTCGCTCTGTCGCAGTGGTCTTTCGCGGCTGGCTTTGCCGCTTTGATCGTGGCGGGGTTGGGGCCGGTGCTGGGGGCGGCGGCCGATCATGGTCGACGCAAGCCGTGGCTGGCCGTTTGTACCGCGGTGGCGGTGCTCGCTACCGCCGGTAAGTTCTTCGTGCGGCCGGATCCCTCCTTTTCCACGCTGGCGGTGAGCGGGGTGAGTGTGGGCACG
>JAQIBG010000331.1 GCA_027859175.1 Planctomycetota bacterium
ACCTTCCCCTACCGTGCCGTGCCACCATGCATCACGCCGCCCTTATCAGCCTTGGTTGCTCCAAGAACCTCGCCGACTCCGAAGACTTGGTGACGGCCCTGCACAGCGTCGATTTCTCGCTGACGCCAGAACTCGAAGACGCCGACCTCGTGCTCATCAACACCTGTGGCTTCATCGAAGGCGCCAAGCAGGAGAGCATCGACCACATCCTCGCGGCAGCCGAAAATCGTCGCGAGGGCGCTAAGCTCTACGTCGCCGGCTGCCTAACCGAGCGCTACCTGACCGAACTGCGCGCCGACATCCCCGAGGTCGACCGCTGGGTCACCTTTGCCGATTACGACCGCTTTGCCGGCCTCGTCCGCGAAGACTTCCCCAGCGTTAGCGAGCATCGCCTGCGTCACGACCAGCGCAGCCAGCTGACACCGCCACACTACGCCTTCCTCAAGATCGCCGAAGGCTGCGACAACACCTGTAACTTCTGCGCCATCCCGTTGTTCCGCGGCAAGCACCAGTCGCGCGATATGGATGAGCTGATTGCCCAGGCCGGCGTCTACCACGAGCGCGGCGTGCTTGAGATCAACATGATCTCGCAGCATCTCGACTACTACGGCCAAGATCGATACGGCAGCTGAAAGCTCCCCGAATTAGTACGCGGCTTAGCCGCCGCCGCGCCCGATGCCTGGATCCGGCTGCACTACTGCTACCCCAACGATTTCTCCGACGAATTGATCGCAGCGATGGCCGAAACGCCCAACGTGGTGCCCTACGTTGACATGCCGATCCAGCACGCGTCTGACCGGATGCTGGCCACCATGGGTCGCCGCACCACGCGCGCCCACATCGAACAGCGCCTCGCCGCCATTCGCAGCGCCATGCCCGATGTGGTGCTGCGCTCCACCTTCATCGTTGGCTTCCCCGGCGAACGCGAACAAGACTTCGCCGAACTGATGGACTTCATCGAGCACACCCCGCTCGATCAGGTTGGCTGCTTCACCTACTCAGATGAAGACGGCACCACCGCCGCCAAGATGCCCAGCAAGGTTGACGAGGCCCTCATCACCGAACGCCACCAAGCCTTCATGGAACTGCAAGCCGGCCTGCACCAACAGCGCTTGGCGCGCTGGCAAGACCGCGAGCTTGAGGTGCTGGTCGACGAACAGCTCGACTTCGGCCGCTATGCCTGCCGCCACTTCGGCCAAGCCAGCGAGGTCGACAACCTGACCCTGGTCGACACCGAATTGGCCGAGGTCGGCAGCCGCATCCCGGTGCGCATCACCGGCACCGAAGACTACGACCTGTTGGCGGTACCCGTTTCATGACCCGCTACGCCGTCATTGTTGTGCTGGCCCTCTGTTGCCTCAGCTACCTCAGCTGCGGCCGCGCCGAAAATCACGCCGCCCTGGCTGACCCCGTAGCCCCTCAAGACACAGCCCGGGCCACGGCCGAGGCGCTGCGCGCCGGCTACGCCACCGCCGATGTGATGCAGGCCGAAATCGCCCTGCAAGTGCGCCCGGCCAACGGCGACTCAGTCAGCTTCAGCCTCAAGATCAGCACCGACCCCGATCTCGGCGTGGTGCTGCGCGGCTTCAAGAAGGGCGTCTCGTTTCTCGACGGGCACCTGGCCGCCGACGGCACGGTGGAGCTAATCCTACTGCGCGACGACACCGTCGTCCGCGGCAACCTGCATGACGCCGCCCACAACCAAGCCCTGATGGAACACGGCCCGGTGGCCCTGTTCGTAACCCGTCTGGGCGACATCATCGCCGAGGTCCAGGCCGGCCCCGTCCCCGTAGCCGAGCGCTATACCCTCAACACCACCGACGCCGGCACCGTGCTCGACTGCTCCAGCGCCACGCTGGTCAGCCGCTGTCTGCTCGACGCCGATGGCCAACGCGTCCTCAGCAAAACCTTGTTCCAACGCGACGGCGACACCGAAACCGAACTGCTGACCCTGAGCTACAACCGGCACCTGGTGATGAGCGGCATGCTGCGCGCGCGCGACGTCAAAGTCAGCCTCGCTGACAACGACACCCGCCTGCGCTTCAAGCTGGCTAACATCACCGTTCCGGCCCCGGGCGACCCACTCACCATCACCGTGCCCGAAGCACCGGCCGAGTGGCCCGTGTTGGCGCTCGACCAATGGCTCACGGCGCTCACCGCCGACGAGCCCGCAGACGAGGCCCCCGCGTCCGCACCAGCCACTGAGGAGGCACCCTGATGCCAGCACCAAAAGGCGGCGGTAAACGCGGCGGTAAGAAGGGCCCCAAGCCCGGCGGTCGGCGGCGTGGCCCTGGCCCCGGCGCTAAAAGTAGCGCAGCGCGTGGCGACAGCCTCAGTGGCGACCGACTCGGCGGCGGCAAGCCCGGCGCCAAGGGTGGCGGCAAATTTGGCAGTCGTGCCAGCACCAAAACCCGCCGTGGCGGCACCGGTCACGGTTGGCGCGGCAGGGGCGACGCCCCCCTGGCCGACCCGGGCGCAGAAATGTACCAGGTTGGCCTCGAGCACGGCAGCGACCTCGCCCACTTCCTCGCCATGTCGGTTACCGGCAAACTGTCGGTGCGCTCCATCCGCCGTGCCTTGGCCGAAGGCCGCTGTCGCGTCAATGGCAAGGTCGAAACCTACGGTAGCCGCAAGGTCTTCCGCAACGACATCGTCAGCTTCTTAACCCCCACGGTTGAAGAGCGCACCCGCCGCTTCGCCTTTGAAGGCAAGCGCGTGCTGTACGCCGAGCACGATCTCATTGCCTACGACAAACCACCCGGCCTCCCGGTCACACCAACCGACGCCGGCACCGGACCGAGCCTGATCGGCATCTGCCGCCGCGAACTCGGCGACCTGCTGGCCTGCCACCGCATCGACGCCGACACTTCTGGCATCGTACTGTTGGCGCGCACCCGCGAAGTCCAGGCCATGTACGAAGAGCATTTCAAAGAGCACCGGGTCAAGAAACGCTACCTGGCGCTGGTTCGCGGCAGCCCGCCCAAGGGCGGCACCCACCGCACCGGCCTACTGCTGCAGGAACAGGGTCCCGGCTTCGAGCGCTGGGGCAGCGGCAAAGGCCAGGGTGCCCTCCTCGCCATCACGCGCTGGAAAAACCTCGGCAAAATTGGCCGCAAGGCAAGCCTAGTGGAGGTGGAACCCGCGACCGGCCGCACTCACCAGATCCGCGTGCACATGGCCGAACTCGGGCACCCACTGGTCGGCGACAAAGTCTACGGCGACCGCAAAGACCCGATCCACGTCAGCCGCCATCTCCTGCACGCCGAACGCCTCGTCGCACCAGCGCCCGATGGCGAAGGTAAAATTGAGATCACGGCCCCGCGCGCGCCCGACCTGCAGGCTGCGATCGACCAACTCCAGGATATGTGACTTCCGGGCTCCTGCGAAGCTGGATTAGCTCGATTAGCAGGATTAGCAGGAGGAAGTTGAGGGAGTTGAGGTCCGAGTGAGGGGGTCGAGTTGGGGTGCAGCTTCGGTAGAGCCTGATCCAGTGGGGTCCGCGGCACTTCCGCGCGCCGGCTGGTCGAGGAAACAGAGGCCCGGGAACGGTGTGTAATCCGCGAGCATGGCGGACCGCCCTCAATTATTTAACTCACTCGGACCTCAACTCCCTCAACTCCCTCCTGCAAATTCTAAAAGCCCTCACTCGGACCTCTACTCCCTCAACTCCCTCCTGCTAAGGCTGTCCCCGCCATTTCCCAAGAAGGGTTTGTATTGACCCGTACCATGCAGACACTAACCTCCCGTATGACCCAAGCAGCACCGAGCATTGATCAGTTTCTGACTTGGGATTTTCCGCTGATTCCGCTGGGGCGGCGATCTAAGGCGCCGATTGCCAAGGGCTGGCAAGAGCGGCGCTTTGAGCGGACTGATCTCGGGCGCGGGAATATCGGCACCCGCGCTGGCGAAACCGTGAATGTCGATGGTCGCAGCGGTGTGCTCTACATCCTCGACTTCGACAGCGATGACTTGGCCTGCCTGAAAGCCATGTGCCGCCACTTCGACCTCCCGCGCAGCACCTGCGTGCGCACCGGCGGCCAGCACCGAGGCTATCATTTATTTTACCTGGTAGACGAACCGGTCCGCAAATCAGCCGGCTTAGCATTTCATGACGCACCCATCGACATCATGGGCACCGGCTCTTTCGTCGTGCTACCACCATCCATCGTCGAACGCGAATACCGCGTGCTGGTCGGCTTCGACGAGATCACCACCCTCAGCGCCGCCCACCGCGCCCGCATGGACGACGAACTGCGCCGCTGGGGCCGCCTACGCCGTAGCCTCCGTAAAGCCGCCGACGCCGACGAGCGCGCCACCATCGCCCAAGACCCCGACCTCAACCCCGCCATGCGCCGCCACGCCCGCGAATGGCAACCAGCCGAGCCAGAACCTGGGACCAAGAATTAGCAGGAGGAAGTCGAGGGAGTTGAGGTGCGTGTGAGTTTAATAATTTAGGGCGATCCGCCATGCGCGCGGAATAGGCGCCGTTCCCGGGCCTCTGTTTCCTCGCCTAGCCGGCGCGCGGCAATGCCGCGGACCCTGCGGGACGAGGCTCTACCGAAGCTGCACCCCATCTCGACCCCCTCACTCGGACCTCAACTCCCTCAACTCCCTCCTGCTAATTTTAAAATCCCTCACTCGGACCTCAACTCCCTCAACTCCCTCCTGCTAATTCTTTTTCACCCAAGCCGCCGCATAGCCTCAGCAATGCGCTGAGCACTAGCCAGTAAGCGTTCTCCAGCCGGTAGGATTTGTTCGTCAGGCAGGAGCAAGGGGTTGCCGCCGAGGGCTAGGAAGCCGTCGATGCGGTCGCCAGCAGCCGAGCGGATCGGGACCGTGAGGCGGCGGACAAAAGGGATAACCGCGCAGTCGTCATAGACCACGCCGGTGCGCTTGTAATGGCCGCGCACGCCGCGTGGGATTGATGGCGTCAAGGCCTCGCAGCGCCCCTCCCACCACAGGATCCAGGCCCAGGGCGTCAGACCACTCGGCCGTTTGCTGGTGCTACCGATAGCCTGCATACTGGGTGCGGCGGGGTGCATGTGTTTGCTTAGCGCGGTGATCACGCCATCAACATGGCCAAAACAGATTGCGCTGCAGTCGGTCTGATCGCGCAATGCGATGAGTTCGGACTCGGCGCAGGCAATCAATCGCTGCGCACGATCGCCAGGCGCCAACAGACGACGGGTGCGCGCTCCAATCCGATAGACGCCCTCTTCACGCTCGAGGTAGCCGAAGTCGCGCAGGTCGGCCAGCAGCCGAATGAGGCTCGCGCGGGGGATCCCGGTGACCTGTTGAAGATGCGACAAGCCACACGCCGCGTCGCTGCTGGCCACCGCCTCGAGCACCTCCAAGCCGCGCACCAGGGCCGGCGCACGAGGACTCATATGTGATCCTACACTCATATGCGAGTCATGCTAGAATCCGTGCTGTCCGTTCAAGGAAGGAACTCCCATGTCGTCTCAGCCCAACGTTTTGTTCATCCTGTCCGACCAACACAACGCCAAGGTGCTCGGCCACGCCGGTCACCCGCAAGTGCAGACCCCGCACCTTGATCGCATGGCCCGCGAAGGCACGCGCTTCACCAACGCCGTTACCGCCAATCCCATCTGCACGCCGAGCCGCACCTCCTTCCACTCCGGGCAGTACTGCCACAACCACGGCTATTACGGCCTGTCGGGCCCCAACCCGGGCGGCCTGCCCAGCCTGTATGGCCACTTTCGACACCATGGCTACCTGAGCGCCGCGATTGGAAAGATTCACTGCCCCGATTCGTGGCTCGAAGACGACTGCGACGTGTTCCACGAAACCACCGGGTGCTCGGTTGGCGGTACCTCGCAGGCCTACAAAGACGCCCTCGGCGAGCGCCACGCGCTGGAAGACCACGGCCGCATGCCCGAATTCGGCCCTCAGGGCCAGCAGAGTATGGAGGGGCGCCCCTCGCCCTTGAGCTTCGACGAAAGCCAGGAGGGCTGGATCGCCGCCGAAGCCATTCGCACCATCGACGCCGCGGCCGACGCCGGCAAACCCTTCTGCATTCACGCCAGCCTGCCGCGTCCGCATCAATGCACCGCACCGAGTCAAGAATTCTGGGATCTGTACCAGGGCATGGACCTCGAGTTGCCGCCGAATGCCGACCTGGATCTCGAGGCCGCCGGTAAGGCGCCGCACCTGATCCGCACCGCCGAGCGCTGGCGCAAGGGCGAGTGGGCGCTGATCGAGCCCAAGACCTTCGAGGCGGCCCGGCAACGCAAACTGCGCGGCTACCTCGCCGCGATCAGCCAAGTAGACGCCGCCGTTGGTCGCATGCTCAGCGCACTCGAGGAACGCGGCATCGCCGACAATACCATCGTGGTGTACAGCTCTGACCACGGCGACTACGCCACCGAATTTGGCATCATGGAAAAGGCGCCCGGCATCTGCCACGACGCGATCAGCCGCATCCCCTTCCTGATGTGGGGCGCCGGCATCCCGGCAGGCGCCGTACGCGATGCGCTGATTCAAAGCGTTGACCTAGCTAACACCCTGTGCGCGCGCGCCGGCCTGCCCCTTCTCGAAACCGCCGACGGCCCCGATGCCTCGCCTCTGATCGACCACAACCAATCGATCCGCAAGGTCGCGGTCACCGAGTTCGCGCTGTCCAAGAGCATCCGCAAGGGTGACTGGCGCCTCGTCTATTACCCGCGAGCCAAGTTCGCCGCGGAGCATCCCAATGGCTTCGGCGAACTCTACAATCTCATCTACGATCCCTACGAACAAAGCAACCGCTGGCACGACGCCGACTGACAAGCCAAGCGCCACGAACTCGAGTCCGAACTCCTGAACTGGCTGATCACCACGGCCCGCCCCAAAACCGCCCTCGGCGCATCCGGCAAGTGCCTCGGCGACGAAGCGCAATCAGCCGAACGCTACAAATGCTGGGCCAACGCCGACCACAAAATCAACCCCAACTACCTGATCGAACACGGCAACTGCAATTATATCTAGACTAGACGAAACTAGATGGGACTAGAATAGCAGGAGGGAGCTGAGGGAGTTGAGGTCCGAATGAGGTGGGAAGGTTTGGCTCTGACGCTGCGCCGGCCGCAAACGCGTGCGGAAAATAATTCCGCACGCCCGCCGAAACGCTTGAGCGTCGGTCCGGCCACCCTTATCCCCTCACTCGGACCTCAACTCCCTCAACTCCCTCCTGCTAATCAATTACTTAAGCACCGGAAATCCGGGGCATGTGGAGGGGTTCGGATTGCATGTCGCGCTGGAGGGCTTTGAGCAGGAGCTGTGACTTGAGCGCGGCGTAGTCGGGGTTGTCCCACTTGTTGTCGATTTCGCCGGGGTCTTGCTCGAGGTCGAACAGTTCGCCGTGGTCGTCGCCGCGGTAGCAGGTCAGCTTGTAGCGCGCATCGACATAGGTACGCAGGTGGACGCGGGTTGGGTTGTGGCGGTTTTCCACGATTGCGAAGTCGCGCTCAGATGCCACTGCGTCACCACACCACGCTTGGGATTGGTCGATGCCTGACATCGTGAACGGCACTTTCTGCCCGGCGGCACCGAGGAAGGTTGGCGTCAGGTCGACCAGCGAGGTGATGGCGTCGGTGCGCTGACCAGCCGCGATCTTGCCCGGCCAACGTGCAATGAAGGGCACCTTCACCAAGTCCTCGTAATGATACGGCCCTTTGGCCATCAGGCCGTGCTGACCGAAGAAATGGCCGTGGTCGGTGGTGAATACCACCATGGTGTTGTCGGCTAGGCCCTTGGCCTCAAGATTATCGAGAATCTTGCCGATATAATGGTCCATGCAGCTGACCATGCCGTAATAGATCGCGATATTTTTCGCCATCTCGTCGCGATCGTGCAGATGGCAGTGCATGCCATGGCAAGCGGAGCCGTGCTCTTCCTTGGAATACCAGGAGAAGTCGGCGTTTTTATCTTGGGTCATCCGGAAGGTGATCGGGTTTTTGTCGTGCTCGCCTGGCGTTACCGCTGGCACGTCGATATCCTTGGGGTCATACATCGAAGCCCAGGGTTCGGGGATCAGGTAGGCCGGATGGGGATCAAAGAAGCTCGACCACAACAGGAACGGCTCCTCGCTCTCAGCATAGCAATCAATCAGCGCGTTTGAGCGGTCGGCAATCCACGCATTGTAGTGATACTTCTCGGGGATCTCCCAGGTCCGGCTCTTGGAGGTGCGGGTGCCGGTGGGTGGGCGGAAGTAGTCGCGCCAATTGTCGCAGCCGTTTTGTTCCATCCAAATCGCGTAGTGCTGACCAACGTGGGCCTCATCGGCGTGATTGCGGGTCAGCTCAACATGGCGGAAGCCATAGAAAGGCTGATCCCAGTTCTTCCAGAAGTCGAGCTGCTGCAGGGTGGGGTAGCTCTCAACCGAGCGATACTGCGGCGTCTCGCGCAGGGGCTGGAAGTGCGCCTTACCGACCAGGGCGGTGTGGTAGCCAGCCTCAGTCAGCAGATCGCCAACCGTGGGCACCTGCTCTGGCAACTTGGTGCCCAAGCTCCACGCGCCGTGCTGCGAGGGCAGCAGGCCGGTGATGATCGAGGCCCGGGTTGGGGTGCAGGTTGGATTCGGGCAGTAGGCCCGCTCGAACAGCGCGCCCTGAGCCGCGAGGCGATCGAGATTGGGGGTTTTGACCTGCGGATTCTGGACGCCGAGGGCAATCCAATGCTGCTGGTCTGAGGTGATGAGCAGGATGTTGGGGCGCGTGGCCATGATGTCGTTCTCCCTAGGACAGCCTTCCATTATACGCACCGGTTAGCGAGCTTGCCATAGCACCCCTTCCTGCAAACATGGGATAGATTGTCATGCTCGACCCCCTCGCTCATACCGGCAATAAAGCCCGAGAATGCGCCGCCAAGCTCTGCACCTCGGCGCCTGGCGCGGGCACCAAACGCTCGCGTGGTCGATCTGACTACTTGCTATTACAAAGCTTAGAAGGTAACGGCCGCGTCGCCTCTGGGTCTGACCGGATCATTCTGGCACCCGGTGAACTGGCGCTGTTCCCCCCAGGAACTCCCCAGCAGTATCTCGCCGATCGCGAAGATTGGACTCACTGTTGGGTCCACTTTCATCCGCGCGACTACTGGCTGAGCTGGCTCGACTGGCCCCGCGTGGGGGCAATCGGCCACGTGCGCCTGGCCGACCCCGCCCTGCGCGCCGCGGTAGACCACCAGCGCCAACGGCTGCTGGCAGCCGTCGACAGCCACAAGCCACGCCGCGACGCCCTCGCCATGAACGCGCTCGAGGCCCTCCTGCTCCTCGTTGACGACCAGGTCACCCGGCACCACCACCACAACGCCGACCCGCGGATCCATCAAGCCCTCGACTGGCTCCAGCACCGACTCGACCGCGCCGTGAGCCTGTCTGAAGTAGCCGCCGCATGCGAACTCTCGCCCTCGCGCCTATCGCACCTGTTCAAACACGAACTCGGCCTTGCCCCGCTACGCTGGCACGAACGCGAACGCATGCGCCGCGCCGCGCAACGCCTGACCGCCTCCACCGACCCAATCAAAGACATCGCCGCCACCATGGGCTACGACGACCCCCTCTACTTTTCAACCCGTTTCAAATACCACCACGGCTGCAGCCCCCGCGCCTGGCGTAACGGCGAAGTCTCCCGCTGAGTGCTGAGGCAGATGCCTGACAGATTTTACGCCAGGACGCCAGGACGCCAGGGCGCCAGGACGCCAGGGGATTGAGGGAAGGCGAGTCGGGCACGGTGGGTGAACTCAGCCGTGACGGAATCGAAACACGGCCAGGCAGACAAGACTACTCAACAACCAAAACAGGCACATCCACACACCGTCGTCCTGTTGCAATAATCAGACCCAACCCAATCCCCTGGCGCCCTGGCGCCCTGGCGTAAAAAAACGAATCCCCCCGAAAGCCACTACCCAACAGGCCATAAAAAAGCCCCGCAGTGCTGGGCGCTGCGGGGCTTTGGACTTGAAGCTGGGGCGTTTAGCCGAGTTCTTCGTGGATCTCGGTGTCGACGACGTAGCTGCGGTTGCCTTTGCGTTCTTCGCCGAGCAGGCGCATCAGTTCTTGCACCGCGAGCTCGGCGACTTCGTCGCGTTGCACCACCACGGCCGCTGGGCGGCGGGGCTTTTCGAGGGCGCGGTCGTCACCGATCAACACGCGGTCGATCTTGCTGCCCAGGGCCTTGAGCGCCTGAATCGTGCCGACGCCTTCGGAGGCAGGCATGATCACGCCGTCGGGCAGGTCTTTGAGCTTAGCGCAGCGATCAACCACCGACGCGATGTCGGGGAAGATAAACTCGCCGTGCAGGCTCAGGCCTTCTTCGTTGAAGGCGCACTGTACGCCGGCCAACTCCTTGAGGCTCTCGGCCTCAGTCAGGCTGACCTGACGGATCTGACGACGACGGCCAATGAAGGCGATGTTGCGGCGACCGCGCTTGATCAGGTGCCGCGCGGCCAGGTAGCCGGAGCGAAAGCTGTTGGGCACGATGCTCGACGCATTGGAGCGGTTGGGCGCGTGGCCAACCACCAGCAAGGGGCGACGCAGGTCGGCAACTTGCTTGAGGTAGGGCTCGTGGGTCAGTCCGATGCACATGATCACGCGGCCGGGGCGACGGATTCGCTCGAGAGCCGGGCCGTAGGGCGGGTCGTCGCTACCGATATTGTAGCGATCGATCTCGATGCCTTCAGCCGCGAGGCGTTCGGCCATGCGGGTTTCGATGTAGCCTTCGAAGTCGTCGCCGGGCTTGGCCTCGGTGGAACCAACCAGCAAGGTCATCTTACGGGTCGGCAGGCTGCGCACGAACAGACCAACACCGCGCCGGGCTGTACACAGACCCGACTCCATCAGGCGGCTCACCACCTTCGAGATGGTGTTGGGGCTCGCGTTGAAACGCTTAGCCAGGGTCCGCACCGATGGCAGCCGGCTCGAAGCCGGGAACATGCCGTTCTCGATGTCCCGCCGCATTTGGCGGT